>NZ_PMZU01000053.1 GCF_003170075.1 Methanoregula sp. | reverse complement strand
TTTTCAGCAGTTGCTGAAAAACTGCTGTAAACGTGCTGTAATGCTGTAAACGACCCTGCGCTCACGTCGTTGTTGCCTCTCTTGTTGTCCTTGCCTTTGTTGTTGTCCATGCTCTTGTCGCTGCCCTTGCTTTTGATGTCATCATTGCCATCATCATCATTATCATCGTCATCATGATCGTGATCGAGCCAGCACGCGCCGCCACAGGTCCAGTGCCGGTACAGTTCCCGGCTCCATGAAAATGCCTCGGTCCTGCGCCGGATTGAAATCCCATCTTCATCGCTGACCGTTACGGTCCGGTCAGTAAAGGAGAGTGCCGGGCACTTCTCCAGCAGCCCGGTGTAATTCTTTCCCCGGCTGTCGTAGCCTTTCAGGGCACGGTAGATGTTGATGTAGGGCCAGCCGGTGAGCTCCTGAAGATCCTGGATAGTGAATTCAGAACGATCCGACCGGTGGATTAATGTCAGCAGGTCGGACTCTTTCTTGGTCATCTTCGATTCCTGCCCGCCCGCCGTGCCGTTCAGGAGCGTGAAGACATCATTCGCCGCTGCGAAATCGGCCTCATCCGCATACACGCAGAGCGTGCCATCGTCGCTCGTCTTCTGCCGGCGCTGCATGAAGAAGAGGGCCGCGTGGCTCTTGATCAAGTCGTAGAGCATGTCGGGGTTGCGCCGGTTGCAAATTGCGTTGAACCGTATCCGCTTTGAGTAGGGGATGATCACCCAGATCGTTTGCTCATGCAGGATCTCCCAGATAGCCCTGCAGGTCCTCAGCTCAGCGGTTTCATCAATAAATGAGTCCGGGTCCAGCATCTCCCGGACCTGCTTCGCTGCCAGCACCCGGGCATCCTGCTCGGACGACTCGTCGATCCAGCAGGTCAACATCCGGTTCATCACCTGGTCGTCACCAGTCCCTTCCTTCTTTGCGATCCACCAGACGCACCGCTCCGGTATTGTACAAACCCGGGAGCTAAGGTCTTTCGTGACTGTCGTGTGTGTGATCGGCTCGTGGAAATTCGATGTGGCGGACTTCAGGATCTCCTGTATCCCGTCCGAGAGCTCGGTGTCGTCGCTCATCAGGACCGTGCGGGGCCGGAGATCCTTCATGTAGTAGAGCGCCTTGTTGCTCACCGTGCCCTTCACCTTATACCGGTCCGGGACCTGGCGCATCATCTTGCGGAAGGCGTGGGTTTTTCCTTTGCCGGAGTCGCCGGTCACGGAGACGTGCAGCCCGTCCGAATTCTTCACGGCTTGTGAGGCCATCGAGAGGATCATGCACCGGGCAAGAATCTCATCGCCGACATGCTCCTGGGCAAATGCCGTGAGCATCAGGGCCACCGGGTCGCCGTGTTCCAGCATGTCGAGTGCCGCTGCCCGGGCATCAGGATTTGCCAGATCCGGGGCCGGGCCCGTAGCCTCAGTACCTTCGTTCTCAGCTTTCGCCTTTGCCCGGTCCTTTCTCCAGGTCTTCTGTTTCTGCTCCCAGTCCTTCCGCTTCGTTGCCCGGTCCGGCTCGAACTGCTCGCGGAGTTCATGCCACCGCTGAGTACCGCCGCCGCATGACGTGTGTTTGCAACCAGCGAAGATCGCACCGTTGCCGAACTGGATCACGAAGGCTCCGTCTTTGTGAGCCGATGAGAACGGGCACTGGTCAAGCACATAGAGCGTCCCGCCGCTGTACGGCTTCTCGGACCTGACATCAAGACCGTGATCCGAGAGCCAGTGGCTCAGGCTGAAGCGCTTGTCCTTTGCCGTTGCCGGCGGCTGCTGTGCGTGCTGCTCGGTCGGCAGCCTGGCCGCGAGGTCCCTGAGCTGATCGATCGTCACGACCGCCGGTTCCTCCGGGGCCGAGAGAATCCTGCTCCTCCGGTGCGGGCGGTCCGGGGTATTGTCTCCCTTCCGCGACACCGTACCGTATAGTTTCCAGATGCGGGCTGCGTTGAAGTTTGCCGTGTCCACGGTCACCCGCTCATCCGAGAAGAGGGCGTCGAGCGTGGCAAGACAGCTCTTCACGAGTGCCGTTGCCGCTTCATCGTTCGGCAGGTCAATGCAGTAGAGCAGGTGAGCCCCGTTGCCGGAGTCGGCCCGGACCGGGTCCGGGAAGCCGAGCCCGGCGATCCACCGGGCAACCTCATCAGCTTTCGCCAGGGCAAGCCCGTGCTCCTCGTCAGTACTCGATACACCGCTCGGTCGCAGCGGGTCGATGTCAATAGGCAGCCAGCGACGGCGCAGGATATCCGCGTCGCTCGTCGTGCTGTCTTTCTTGCCCAGGCGCATCTTGATCCGGTTCGCCCGGCGCGAGAGCAGGGCCGGGTTCACCTCGTTCAGCGTAACATAGATGCCGTGTACTGAGCTGTCTGCATCAAGTGGCTCAACGGAGCGGATGAGCGCCTCGTGATCGCTGAAGTAGCCGCTGTGAGTGTACTGGTCGGTGAGAGCCCGGACCTCGATGACCTGCCCGGGCCCGGCTATTCGGGCAACGGCATCACGGAGCAGACCATCCACACGTCACCACCCGGTTCCCTGCTGCGGTCTGCGGTGAAAAAATTGCAAGGTCAGCCATGCCCGTCGCCTTCTTCGGGGGCCGGGTCCTCCTGATTCACCCGCTGTGCGTGCTCATCAAAGGCCTCGACCTTGACGGTGTACCGGTGATGGAATTTCCGTTCGACCAGGATCTGGAAGACCGCCTCGCCCTTTTTCTTGATCTGGTCCGCGATCGCTTTCGGGATCAGGTAGAGCGGGATGCCTTCGATCCTCTCGGTCGTGACTGCCGGCTTCTTCTGCTCATCGGGCATAGGCAGCCACCTCGCGGATTGAGTCAGGCAGGACTTCGTAGCAGTGGATGGAACCGTTCGGCGAAATGACCCAGACCTCACAGCGGATAAATACATTGCCCGGGTTCATTGTCAGGAGTGAACGGAACTGGCAGATCTCGAACCGGCAGAACGATTCAACATACGGCTCGCTGACACTGCCATAAGCCGCCCGGATCTTCACGCCGAGCGTTTCGTAATCGCCCCGTATCCCGACAAGGTGGACCGGGATGTACCGGGCAAGGAAACTGCTCTCGACCGGCAGGACCGGCTCGTAGCCACGGGAAATGAGCAACTCGGTTGCCCGCTCCAGTGAGACAACAAACATGCTCTTCGCAATCATGCAACACCTCTGGTCTGCGATACCACCGGCCCGTGCAGCGAGAGTTTCGGGATCTCGCGGATGCTGTCCCGCAGGACCTCGAAGCACCGGAACCCGTGGGTCAACGAGTAAATCCAGATCTCGTAATGATATTCCGCATGGCCAATGTGGCGGGCGATGTGCTTGCGGAACTGCGCAAGATCGAGGCCGCATTTCTGCATGACCATATCGACTGTTGAGGGGAGATGTGAGAATTTCCGGATGCGGATGAACCGCTTCTCGCCCGAATCGCGTTCCGCAACCAGATGCGCCGGCGGCAGTTTCTTGTCAAAGCCGGGCGGGACCACCCAGACCCGGTAGCCGTGCACCTGGAGGAGCTCGCGGGCTCCCTCCTCGACCAGTGTTCCGCGACGACTGGTCATGATACTGGACCTCCCTTATGCGGAGAGAGGATTTCAATCTCCGGTTCGTTCCCTGGCACTTCAAAGAAGATGCAGGACACATCCTCTCCGAGCGCAACGGCGAGGAACTTGTCACGCGGGACCATGTACCGCTGTTTACCCAGCGCAAGGATAACGGCCCGACCAGAGGGACTGAGATACGCACTGCCGGAAACTACCGGCATCTCCGGTACGAGTTTCGGTTTTTTCAGGATCGGCACATGATCCCCGACAAAGAAGAGCATCCCCAGCTCTTCGGGGCAGATGTAATGCAGGTCGCCCCAGATGCGGATATGTACCCGGCCTTCGTCACCGCACATGATCTGGCCGGCAGCGTAGGCGGTCATGCTTTCCCTCCGATCATCTCCGACGCTTGAGGCAGGGATTTATGTCCGTATGTCAGATTTTGTTTGGCAGTCTCACCGGTAGTTAGGGGTAACGAGCTGGGTGAGCTGCCACTCTTCCGTTTCAGTTCCGCAAATTCCTGCCGGGTCACGATCTTCCAGTGCCCGTCTTCAACCATGACCTGTCCGATTCCATAGAATCCGGTCTTCTTCTCGTATGCATCAACTGCTTCCTGTGTGACGATGAGCGGTTCGTGTGTTGTCTGGTTCATTGTTCCACCGTTTTTTTCCCTGCGTTCAATGACAATTCAGTGATTTTTTGGAGATTCACATCCCGATGTTCCTTTTTCCGGTTCTGGCCGGTCCGTCCGGATTGAGCCATGGCTATTGTCCGGCCATTTGCCATTTTCCTCGAAACGGCAGGTGGCCTCCTGGACTCGCATCATGACAGAAATCCGTGCGGAGATTACGCGTTACTACTGACGATCACCAAAGTACGTGAAGAGCGAAAAGATCGGAGCGTGGCTGCTCGTCAGTCTGCACCACTGGCCCGTGTTCATGCTGCATCCGGTTCCGGACGCAACGCTGTTCATCCCAACCTGGCACTTTTTCTGAGCACGGGGTCCGGGCCTGCGGAATAAACCAATGATCCGATCCTTGATCGAATTTGCCGCAGTCCTTATCCGTTTACTCGTCTGTGTGAGGAAGTAGCACAGCATTGTAATATTTTTATAAATCCGCAGTTGTTTAAGAGGTTTTCTGAACCAGCGGGTTAGCTGACCGCTTTTTGTCGTACAAGTTTAACAAAAACGGTGACTTTTTGCGCAGGAAAATGTTGTGCGCGGCTGTTATTTTGGAAAAATGTAAAGACTATCTTTAATATTGTGGTTGGAAGTTTTGGAGGGGCGGGAGGTGCCGCAAAAACCGTTTCAATCATGTAGAGGTCAATGCGGATTCAACCGTTTCAAGAATTTTCAATGCTTCTTCATCTTCCGGATCGATCTTCAACGCCTCATCGATGACTTTCTTTGCCATTGAGAAATCCCCTCGTGTTAACAAGGCTCCGGCCTTCATCGTTAATGCAGGCATATTTTCATTATCGATTTGGAGGGCTGCATCAAAATTGTTAATTGCTTCATCAGGTTTGTCAAGATTGAGGTAAGAGATTCCCATCCCGATATGTGCAACCATCTGATTATCAGATTCCAGGTCCGATTCAAATGCTCTTTTGAATTTATTTACCGCTTGTTGGTTTTTCTCCTGCCCGATCAGGATCAAACCTTGCTGAATATAGATCTCACCATTTTCCGGATCCAGAGATT
This sequence comes from Methanoregula sp., assembly GCF_003170075.1. Taxonomy (GTDB): domain Archaea; phylum Halobacteriota; class Methanomicrobia; order Methanomicrobiales; family Methanospirillaceae; genus Methanoregula. The sequence goes on along the minus strand of NZ_PMZU01000053.1, from coordinate 5,993 downwards.
GTGCAGTATTGAACGCTTTTAACGCATCATCCAACTTTCCAAGGAACCGAAGAGCTAATCCTAAATTATGCCATGCGTGAAAATTGTATTTGTCGATTTTCACAACATGACGATATGCGGAAACTGCTTTCTCGTATTCTTCATTCTCATGATATTTTCGCCCAAGTTCGAACCATTCTTCTTTTGATTTCTCTGAATGTCCCATGGGAGATCACGTTATTGTTGGATTGTTTTTTTCTTCTGGGGTGCTTTCTGTCGGCAAATAATAGCATTTGTCCAGGATTAAACTGATCTGCCCATTGAGAGGGAGATAGTCCTTCCCGTAATCCTGAGCGGGTTGCCGCAATGAAATGAGGCGCGGATCGAACCGAAGATGCTCGACCGGGTTGTCAAATGCCCGCATTGCCGGTAACCTGATACCCTGTTTTCCGAATTCATTCATGAATTTTTTACGGACCTCGGAAAGGAATTCAAAATAATTGGCATTCCGGGGGATTTTGAGATGACTTGTCATTTTGTCCCGCGATTTGGTATCGTACGGCACGCAGATATCGGGAAGAAGAATGCAAAACTGCTTGGCGAAATAGACACTTTCCTTGATTTTGAAACTCTCAAATTTTTCTTTGAAATAACTGTCAAACCAGTCATCGCAGAATAGTGTTTTATTGAAATCGGCTGATTTGGCTGACAGGAGTTGCCATTCACCTCCTTTCAAATTAATTAAAACCGTGTAAGCATCTTTGACGCGGGATCTCAGGTTCGAAGGATCTCCGGCATCAACAGCCGTAATAAGATTCAGATGATCACAGCGATCGACAAACATCCTGAGGAATCCGAACATAAAGTCATCGAACTGAACATTCTTTTTCAGCTTCCAGTGACCGGTGCATCCCAGATCTTTTCTACAGGTACAGGATTCATTGCAGGTACAGTCTACATATTCCCAAAGTTCCGTCCGGGTAGCGTGTTCCTGGATCGGATACTTATTACGATTTTTCGCTGCCTGTTTGTTGGATTCGCCAATCCTTTCTATCATCCACTGTTGGGTAATTTCATCGTTCATTTGGATCTCCGTAATCCGATGTTGATCATATCGTAGAGTACCCTTCAATCTCGCCCATCACATTTTCAAATGCCGTATCAAAATCCGGAATATCGTGAATCTGATGGCCCAGCGAAACCTGCCACAGAGCGGCAAACTGATCCCGCTTCTCCCTCATGAGCGCGGGATCAACCGTGACTCCCTTATATTCACACTTGCGGTGCACAATTGATCTCACGATATCACGATCTACCCGGCCGACCAGCTGCCCGATGTCATAGAGATCGCGGGAGCGGGTCCGCTGGAAGATCGAACGGATCTTCTCTGCCATGATCTCTTCGAGCGCATACGAAGCCACTGACGTTTCAAGCCCGTCAGAATAATGATGGAAGACCGGGCGATCGCTGACCGGGAGCAGGATCTGTTCGCTGTCCGTGCTGGTCAGGTCCAGGTCTATTTTTATTGGCGAGGTCTGACCCCGGTGCAGGATCCTGAACCGGGTCGTTGCCTTGAAACCGTTCTTCGTTTGCCGGAAGCCAATATCATCTTCGAACTGGATACCGCTTTCATCCCGGACCCTGACCATCGCATTGATGACGGCTGTCCGCAGTGTATCCGCACCGACCGGCTCCAGCAGGGTGAAATCAAGGTCGTCGGAGAAGCGGTAATTTTCGATATACACTTTCCGGATGCCGGTCCCGCCTTTCAGCGCCATATTGATAGGACGCAGGGCGGACAAGAACCAGTTCTGTACATAATCCCGTTCGATCGTTGAGGTGGGCACGCCGAACTCGCGGGCCTGTTCCTTGATCTCGCGCTCAGGGATCATTCAAGAGACTCCGGCAGGACGGTATCATTATTGATGACGAGCCGCCATTTCGGATCGTTCTTCCCTTTCGCAGGCATTGTCGGGTCCAGCAGCAGGTATTTTTTTGACGGGGGGAGCGGGAGATTGACCGGGATCCCCATCTGCTCGCACAGGTACCCGAGCCTCCGGACCACGGCAAAATTGTTGATTTTAAGCGCATAGTTACTGAGCTGATTGTAGTCTAGTGAACCGGTTTTCAGCGCTTTGGCTACTTCGATGATTCCCCCGGCATAGTGGGGCTTGTCCAGGCAGTCGATGATCGTCTTCTCCTTGTCCGTGATGCTGATGGGCGTCTCTTCGATCCATTCCTTGCGGACGCCGAAGAACTTCTCTTCCTTCACCCGCACTATCTGGTAATTCACGCCAAAGATCTCCATCTGGTTCTTCTTCTTGCGTGCGGGAGTCTGGACAAAGACCGTGTTCGGGATCTGCTCGGTGAGCCCGTAGTAATGGAGGGCGCTCCAGTACGATATGGCAAAGGGTTCGACGAGATAAGAAGCGATAACGAATTCGTGAAGCGTGTATTTTCCCTTCTCGCTTCCGAGCGGGATGATCAGGTATTTGCCTTTCTCAATCCGCTCGATGAATCCTTTCTCCTCCATACGGGAGAGAATAACCCAAAGCATCTCTTTTTTGATGTGGGTTTTCTCGTATAACTGGGCAAATGAAAATACCTGGTTCTCTTTCGCCATGGACTTCAGGATCTCGATTGTCATACCCCGCTCCTTCTCCCAAATTCCTCATTAGGTACACCAACCTTAACATTTATGTTAATTTTGGTGTACGGGAGGGGGATTTTTTTGGAGCAGGACCGGTAATCGATAAGGGAAATCATGGAACCTTACACTACAATCTCGCCTTTTGCCATCTTGTCCTCCAATCTCGTAATAAATCTCTTGAGCGATGACGGATTCTTTAAAATGCTGTCGTGAATATCGTCTTCGGCTTCGGTTGCCAGTTCAGTAAGTGACCGTCCGCAGGAATTGCAGAACTCGGCCATAGGCCCGTTGATGAGCTTACAGTGCGGGCACTGACGGGGCTCGATGCGTAATTCGCTCATCCCTTCGCCCGTTTCGGTCTCCGTGATCCCGTAGGTTCGCAGCATCTCGTTGTCGATGTCCTTGCCCGTGAGATGGGCGTAGGTCTGGAACATGTTTGTCGTGAGGCTGCCCCACATCATCAGCTTGATCACGCTCTCCGATACGTTCTCTTTAATGAGGTGGGTGATGCGTGAATGGCGGAATATGTGCGGGGTGATATGCTTCTGGACCCCGGCCCGCTTTGCCAGTCGCTTGAGCTGCATGGCCACGGACCCGTGAGTGAGGGCCGTCTGGTGCTCCGTGATGAAGACCGGCATCTCGTTTGTAACCGGTTTTGCCGGATAATCGTTCTTCCATTTTGCCAGGGCCTCGCGGGACATGATGAGCCGGACGTACCGGGGCTTGCCGGTCTTGAAGTTCACGTTCGCGATAACGCCCCATTTATCGAAGGTTAGGTCGCCCCATTTCATTCCCCCGATCTCGCCGATGCGGAACCCGCCTTCGTAGAGCATCATGATGATGGCCCGGTCGCTGCTGCGGGTGCAAGCGTTCACCATCGCGGTGATCTCTTCGGTTGTGAGCAGGTCCGAGGCGACCTTGGTCATGGTCTCGTGGTGGGGTGTCTTGAGGGCCTTGAGTTTCTTTTCTGGGATAGAGACATACTCGTTCTCGATGAGCCAGAGGTAGAACTGTTTAAGGATGATCATGTGGTCGGTGATGGTGTTCTTCATGAACTCCCGGCCCCGCTTGCTCTTGCCGGATTTCAATGCAGCGATACCAGCGTAGAGTGCAGCCATATCATTTTGTTCGAAAGAGCCGATGAAGCGTCGCCAGCCGACAAGCGTGTACGTAATTTTGTACGCACGTTTGGTGCTGGTGTTGCGGGACGATTGCAGCTCAGCTATGAAGGACCGGATGAGCGTAACATCACGTTCGGTAATTTTTCCTTCCTTCAACGCTCTTGCAAAAGATCGTTCGGGGTAATCTGCCTTGATCTGATGAAAGGCATCATTGGAAATAGCACGTGGGGTACGAGCTGTCATAAGACAGCGTGTGTGGATGGGCTAAAAGAAGTTTACTGTAGATTCGAACACAATGTTCGAAAGCCCCAGCCGTGATTTGAACACGGGACCTGCTGATTACAAGTCAGCCGCTCTGCCAACTAAGCCACTGAGGCGCCATATACAATAGGCAGTTACTGGTAAAAAATGTGGTGCTTTCCGGGGGCATCCTCAGGAAAACCGGACATATTTTACCGGATCGCCGAATTTTATATAATCTCACATCGCCCAAAAAATTCTCCCACGGAAAACCGGTCATGCCTTTTCCGGGCTCCGCACTGTTTTAATTCCAAATACATTATACGCACCGGAACGGAGTAATCTAACAACGAATGGCTCAGCTGACCGTTGACATCGGGGGACGGGCAGGCGTCGACTGCCGGGGCTTCTGCGAGTACTGTTACTTCAAGCGTGTGAAAACAACCCGGGCATTCGGCTGCCGCTATTGCCTGCCGTTCAAGAAAGGCTGTGACTATTGCACACGGGGCGTCCGTGAGGAGTACAGCGGTTTCAAGGATCTCAGGACCATCGCGGATGAAACTCTTGCCGCCCTCCAGACAAAGACCGGCAACCTCGACCGCATCACCATCAGCGGCGGTGGCGATCCCAGTTGTTACCCGCAGTTTAACGATCTCATCGAACTGCTCGGCGCAACAGGAGCGCCACTCCATATCGGGTACACCAGTGGCAAGGGCTGGGATGACCCCAAGGTTGCAGATCTCCTCATCGACAACGGCCTCGCGGAGTGCTCATTTACCGTCTTTGCGGCAGATCCAACCCTGCGGAAGCGCTGGATGCACGACCCGACACCGGATGCCTCGCTTGCGATTCTCGAACGGCTCTGCAAGGGGGCCGATGTTTATGCAGCATCTGTCGTACTGCCCGGGGTGAACGACGGCGCCGTTCTTGAGCACACCTGCGAATGGCTCGAAGAGCGCGGCGTAAAAGGGCTTATCCTCATGCGGTTTGCAAATGCAACCGAACAGGGGCTCATTCTGGAGAACGCCCCGATCCTCAAGGAGCAGACCGTTCAATCGGTGGACTCGTTCCGGGACATGGTGACCGATCTCAGCAGCCGTTTCAAAATGAAGATCTCCGGCACGCCGCTCTGGGACCCGGAGATCGGTTCGCCGTTTGCGATCCTGCACGAACCCGCGCTCATGAAAAAACTCCCGCGCGCCCAGCGCCGGGCATCAGTCATCACCGGTTCCGTGGCCGCGCCGTATATCAGCGAGGTTTTGTCAGCACGCGGCGCCACGTCCCCGGTTATACCGGTAAAAAAAGAGATTGCCTGCCTGATAACAATCGACGATCTCAAAGATCTGGACCTTTCACGCCTCGAACCGACCGTCATCATTCCGGGCCGCGCCTTTGTCTATGATGCTGAAGCGCAGGACGTGTTAAGTCGCGACGGGACATCACGCGAAGTCATACGGGGACCGGATCAGCTCACTGCAGATGCCGAGACGAGTATGGGCATGACCCGGAACGAAGTGCTTGCACTGGAGATGGAAGGCTTTTCAACACTCATCCGGCAGATTAACCTGTACGGGAAATAAGCCGGCATGTTGAGTGCAACGGATAATAAACGGTCCGGGAATACTCTGCCGTTATTCTCTCGCTGATGCCTGATGGGAATAGTTATCCACCACCACAAGGGTACCTCACGCGTGCAGGGACAAATTACCGATACTCCAATAAACGTACGAGGCGCTATTTTAGCATTTCTTCCGAAAGAAACCAAAAAAAGCTCTTTGCTGAATTGTGTGGGTAAGTCTAATCTTCGTCAAATAATTTGATGGGGGCTAACGCCCCCAAAACCCCCATTAAGATGGACTCCGCCGCCCCCGAAGGGACGCCCCCCGCGGCGGCTCAAGCAACTAAATATAAGGTGAATTAATCGTTTAACTTACCCACACGAAATAGCAAGGAGCCCAAAAAATACCAAATAATTTCCCCGCCCCGCCGTGCCTCGGAGAGGC
>NZ_PMZU01000055.1 GCF_003170075.1 Methanoregula sp. | reverse complement strand
GTTACGATGGACCCCGCCGCCCCCGGTAGGAAGCCCCGCGGCGGATCGAGCAACTAAATCAAAGGTAAATCAATGATTTAACTTATCCATACGAAATAGCAAGGAGCCGGTTTTTCCTTATCATAACTATAGTTGTATTCCGACGGCTCTTTTTCTTTAGGTTCAAAATTTTGATTTGAAAAAAAGTGAAAATTTTCAGATGTTACCCTGCGTTGGGGGCTGTTCTGCCGGCACCGTTGCGGATGCAGGTTCGCCACACTCATAGACCAGCGCCGCATAGCGGCTGGTAAACATAACAAACGGCGGGTATAGCACAATCACGACGATCAAGTATACGATCTGACCAATCACCGGTATGAGCGAGAAGATATGAAGCAACAACCAGAAAATAACACCGGTAGCTCCAATAATGATAAGGGCCGCAATATAGGTGAACCAGCCAATCCGGCGGATCTGGGCGAGGATTTCTGAAAAGTTGAAACCCTCGCCAATCCTCCCTGTCCGGGCAAACCGGACAGATCCAATAAACGAGAAGATAGAAATGACGATTGCTATGATGACAGCGACGAGCAGGAGGATAAACATCGTCCCGATTGCTGACAGGATCTGTGGATGCGATGTCATCCACTGTTCCGTCTGTGCTTCCGTCATTGCAGCAAAGTCCACGGAGAGTGCACCGGCTGAGATGAATGTCGAGATAAGTGGCAGGAATGCTGCAATAACGAGCAGGATGATCGGCAACGCATAGATCAGGCTTACGGCAAGCAGTTTGAGCCCGTCAATAAAAAGCGTGCCCCATTCCTTAAGTTCTGGGGCAGGCTTTTCCCCACGGTATATCCGAACCATATAGCCAAGGATCAGAGGAAAAATTATCAGGCAGATAATCAGAAACAGCCAGTGTTTCCATTTCCCCCATACTCCTGCCTTTGCATAGGAGAATGAGTCGTCAAGCATTGTACCAAAACTCATAACCAATACCCTGTATTCTTCAACTGTTGGAATGTCAACGATAAAAGAATATCTTCGAAAAAACTGATTAGGAAACGGATCCTGCATATATCCTGTAAAAAATGGGATTATGCTGTGCCAGCACTGTCATAGACCTGAGTAATATACCGTGCTTCAAACACTGCGACAACCGGAATCACCACGAGAAGGATGAGTACTGTAATGACCGGTCCGACAAGCGGCAGGGCAATCATCAGTGCTATGAGAACAAACCAGAGGATGAGTACCGGGATACCGACTACTATTGCAACAATAATGAGTGCAAGGATATAGGAAAGCCAGCCGATCTTTTTGATAGTGGCAAGAATTTCACCGAAATTAAAGGCCTCACCGAATTTCCCGGTTCGTGCAAAGCGGATAATCCCGATAGGCGAGATCAGGCCAATAATAATGGCAACAATGATCAAGATAACCGCAAGGATACCGGCACCTGCAAGGCTGGTCATCATTGCCGTCGGGTTACTTCCGAGTTTAGTCGCAAAGGTTGCACCGATAACAAGGAATTCCAATATGATGATAGGGATTGCATAGATGATTCCGACAATGAAGAGAAGGATACCATCAACGAAGAGCTTGCTCCAGCCATCGACTTCGGGCGCAGGTTTGGTTCCCCGGTAAACGTTCATGATATATCCCATCAGGGGAATTGTCAGAATAAGCGTGGCGATAATCAGGAGCAGCCACTTGTTCACTTTATCAATGATACCCTCTTTTACATAGGTAAAAGAGTCCCCGATCATGTTTCCGTAATCCATTGCATTCACCACAATGATTCATTCTCTCATCATCCATGACTGTCCCAGCCACAAACGACTTAAATCAGGTATGACAACTTCGCAGAATATAAATTTATCTTGAAATCTGGCTTAAAACAGGAAAATACCAAAAAATTTTCAGTGTCTGAAATATCTCACGCCGGTAAAGATCATGGCCATATTCAGCCGGTTTGCCGCTTCAATAACTTCCTTGTCCCGGATGGAACCACCGGGCTGAACCAGTGCGGTGGCACCGGCCTTTGCCGCAACCTCAAGGGTATCAGGGAAAGGGAGGAACGCATCGGATGCAACTGCGGACCCTGAGAGCGGGGCGCAGGCTTTCTCGATCGCAATCTTTGCCGAATCGACCCGGCTCATCTGTCCGGCACCGATCCCAAGGGTATGCTTCTGATCAGCAAAGATGATCGTGTTACTCTTGGTGTGCTTGCAGACTTTCCACGCGATCCGGAGTGCCTGCATCTCATCGGTCGTCGGGTCGCGGTCAGTGATCACCTTCCAGTTCTCTTTATAGGGAGGGGTCCGCTGGACAAGGATGCCTCCATCGATAGTACGCACTTCATCCGCATTCACACGCTCCGGGAGGATGAGCACCCGCATGTTCTCTTTCTTTTTCATGGTGTCGAGGGCTTCCTGTGTAAACGATGGCGCGACAACAACTTCAACAAAAGTAGAGTCGATTGCTTCTGCAAGTTTTTTGTCCACTTCGCGATTAAGCGATACAACCGAGCCATACGCTGATACCGGATCGACATCGCGGGCAGTCAGGTAGGCATCGAGAATATCCGCACCGATCGAAACGCCGCAGGGATTGTTGTGCTTGACTATCACGGCCGCCGGATCCTCAAATTCCGCTAAAAGGGCAGTGCCGGCATTGACATCGAGATAATTGTTGTACGACATCTGTTTGCCCTGCAATGGTTCTGCACCGGCAACACCTTCGGTACCGTATACGGCCGCCTGCTGATGTGGGTTCTCTCCGTACCGGAGCATCCTCCCGTGGGTAAACTGGAGTGAGAGGGTGTTCGGGAATGCCATATCCATGGTGGACAGGTAATTGCTGATGGCCGCATCGTAGGCCGCAGTCCGGGCAAACGCCTTTTTGGCGAACATCAGTTGCTGTTCCGGAGAGAAACCGGCACCGCTGATGGTTTTAATCACTGCAGGATAATCAGCCGGATCAACCACAACCGCAACGTTCTTAAAATTTTTAGCCGCTGCACGGATCATTGCCGGCCCACCGACATCGATATATTCAATCAGTTTGTCCAGTGACATGGACTGCCCTGACATCTTCTCGAACGGGTACAGGTTCACAACAAGCAGATCGATATGGTTGATCCCGTACCTGGCCATCACCGCCTCGTCAATCTGGCGCCGTCCCAGGAGACCCCCGTGAACCTTGGGGTGAAGCGTCTTGACCCTTCCATCCATCATCTCGGGAAACCCCGTATAATTCGATACTTCGGTAAACGGGATATTGGCCTCTGCAAGCGCTTTTCCGGTCCCGCCAGAACTCAGGAGACTGTACGTGTTATTGACCAGCCCCTGTGCCAGTTCGACAATCCCTGATTTATCCCATACCGAAAGAAGCGCCCATTTCATGAACTAGTATATGCAGATAAATGCCAAAAAAGGTATGCTGTACCTAGAGATCTCACCAGAATATCCGAAAATGGATACAATAAGGTACCGGCATATTTTTCTCGCATTACAAAAAATGTCCAGATGATGAAAAAGAACTGTACAGGCTCTTTTTTACCGCAACAAAGACCGTTTCATGTGCCGAATAAAAGAAATTCCCCGTTTCATCCCCCCTCTTATCCAAAAACCTTTGATTTTAGCAGATACAGTCGTTGGCGTTTACCAAAAAATTATATAGAACCACAATGCAATAGATATTGGAACATCGAATGGGATGAACTATGGAAGATCACGATACCATTCCCGTGCCGGAAACACCGGTATCGCCACCACTTCAGATTCGTGATGAACTCGCGGAGCAGAAGAAAAAGTATGATGACTTAAATGATCGGTATCTCAGGCTTGCAGCGGATTTTGATAATTACCGGAAGCGGACTGCCCGTGATCACGAGGACAGGATACAACATGCAAACGAGCGTTTTGCAGTTGATATCCTGGAGGTCGTGGACAACTTGGAGCGGGCGCTCAAAAGTGATGACAAGCATCTCCGCACTGGCGTTGAACAAATCCAGAAACTGCTTTACGGGATTCTCGAACGGCATGGTATCACACCCATAGATGCATTGAAAAAATCATTTGATCCCGGAGAGCATGACGCGATCGCGCACATTCCATCAAACGAAGCAGAAGGAACGGTAGTCGATGTCGTGTCTCCCGGGTACCGGATGTACAAAAAAGTGATCCGTTACGCAAAAGTTGCTGTATCCAGAGGACAAAACTCATATGATAAGGCAACAGTTGAAAAATCTTAAAATACAAACATAAAGGAGGACTGACAGAATGGCAAACGAGAAGATATTAGGTATCGACCTTGGGACCACCTTCTCCTGTATGTCAATCATGGAGGCTGGTAAACCCATTGTCATCCCCAACAGTGAAGGAGCACGAACAACCCCATCAGTTGTCGCATTTACAAAAGAGGGCGAGCGCCTGGTTGGAAGCCTTGCAAAACGTCAGGCCGTGGCCAACCCCAAGCATACAATCCAGTCCATCAAGCGTAGGATGGGGACCTCGGAAAAGGTAAAAATCGACGATAAGGAGTATACACCGCAGGAAATTTCCGCGATGATCCTCCAGAAGATGAAAGTTGACGCGGAGGCATATCTTGGTGAGAAGATTACAAAAGCGGTCATCACTGTCCCGGCATACTTTAACGATGCCCAGAGACAGGCTACAAAGGATGCTGGAAAGATCGCCGGCCTTGAAGTCCTGCGTATAATCAACGAGCCTACCGCAAGCGCCCTCGCCTACGGCATCGACAAGGAAGCGGATGCCACGGTCCTTGTCTATGATCTCGGCGGCGGTACGTTTGATGTATCGATCCTCACGCTCGGCGATGGAGTCTTTGAGGTAAAATCCACTGCTGGTAACAACCATCTTGGCGGCGACGATTTCGATAAACTGGTCACGGATTACCTTGTTGAGGAGTTCAAAAAGAAGGAGGGCATCGATCTCAAAAACGATATCTTCGCCATGCAGCGCCTGCGCGACGCTTCAGAGAACGCAAAGATCGAGCTCTCCCAGCGCCAGACAACAAACATCAACCTTCCCTATATTACGACAGATGCTGCCGGTCCCAAGTTCCTGAATATCGATCTTACCCGTTCAAAGCTCGAACAACTGATTGGAGACCTTGTGGAATCCACGGTCGGGCCGGTCAACCAGGCACTAAGCGATGCAAAACTGATGGCAAAAGACATCGACCACGTACTCCTTGTCGGTGGTTCGACCCGTATCCCGCTCGTTGTAGAGACCGTAAAAAAATTACTGGGCAAGGAACCAGACAAGGGCTTAAACCCTGACGAGTGTGTGGCTCTCGGTGCCGCCATCCAGGGTGCCGTGCTGACCGGTGAGACCAAGGACATCGTGCTCCTTGACGTGACGCCGCTCACGCTTGGGATCGAGACACTGGGAGGTATTGCCACAAAACTCATCGAGCGCAACACCACGATCCCGACCCGAAAAAGCCAGATCTTCTCGACTGCCGCAGACGGTCAGACCAGTGTCGAGATCCATGTCGTGCAGGGTGAACGCGCTCTTGCAAAGGATAATTTCACACTGGGCAAATTCCAGCTGACCGGTATCCCGCCTGCCCCACGGGGCATCCCGCAGATCGAGGTCACGTTTGATATCGATTCAAACGGTATCATCCACGTATCGGCAAAGGATCTCGGTTCCGGTAACGAGCAGGCAATCTCCATTAAAGGAGATAAAAAACTCTCGGACGAAGATATCAAGAAGATGATGAACGCGGCCAAGCAGTTCGAGGCCGATGACAAGAAAAAGCGGGAAGAGATTGAGGTCCGCAACCAGGCAGACACGGCAGTCTTTACTGCAGAAAAGATGCTCAAGGAGAGCGGCGACAAAATTGAAGCTGCCGACAAGCAGAAGGTAGAAGAAGGTGTTGCAGCCGTAAAGACCGCACTTTCTACGGACAACCCGGATGAGATCAAGAAGGCCATGGAGACACTTACCGAAGCCGTCTACGCCGCGACCACGAAGATCTACCAGAAGATGCAGGCCGAGAATGCGGCAAAACAGCAGGGCCCGCAGCCTGACGGCAGTGCAGGAGCCGGCGCCGGCCCAACGTCCGCCGAACCGGAACAGAAACAGGACGATAACGTCGTCAATGCAGATTACAAAGTCAAAGACGAGTGAGCATCCATGGGCTCGGGCGATTATTATGACGTCCTCGGCGTACCACGGTCAGCCGATGAGAAGGAGATCCAGAAAGCGTACCGCAACCTCGCCCGGAAGTACCACCCGGATGTCTGCAAGGATCCGGGAGCCGAAGAAAAGTTTAAGTCGATAAATGAGGCATACAGCGTACTTTCCGACGCCCAGAAACGGGCGCAGTACGACAACATGGGTCACGAGACCTACACCAATGCCTCGAAAGGATCCTATACTGGAGCGGGTGGACACGGGACCGGTGGCTTCTCGTCTGATTTCTCCGGTTTCGGGGATATCTTTGACTTCTTTGGCGGGAATCAGCGCAGGTCCGGCCCGCAACCAGGTGCCGATCTCTTAATGCGTATGCAGCTCACGCTTGAAGAGGCGGTGGCAGGAGCTGACAAGGAGATTGAAGTCCTGCACAGCGAGGCCTGTCCTGCATGTGCGGGATCTGGTAGCGAGACAAAAAAGACAAATGTCTGCCCGCACTGCGGTGGCAGCGGACAGATGCGCCAGACTGCACAGTCGGTATTCGGCCAGTTTGTCCGGATGACCCCCTGCACGATGTGCAGCGGCCGGGGCAAGATCCCGGAACGGCAGTGCCGCAACTGCCATGGTACCGGGCACACCCGGGTAAAGAGGAAGGTCTCAGTCCATATCCCTGCAGGTGTGGACAGCGGGATGCGACTGCGTATGGAAGGTTATGGTGAGGCCGGGGATTACGGTGCCTCTAACGGGGATCTCTTTATCGAGATGTATGTCCTTCCTCACAAACGCTTTGAACGCACGGGCGATAACCTTGAGACCACCGTGGAGATAACACCGGCCCTCGCAGTACTCGGGACGACAGTTGAGATCGAAACCATCGACAAGCGCCACATCGACCTGAAGATCCCGGCCGGTATCCAGTACAGTACCGCGCTTCGGATCGCTGGTGAGGGTGTAAAACGGCGCGGAAAACCCGGGGATCTTCTTATACGGGTGAAGATCGTTACCCCTAAGGGAATATCCGGTGAACAAAAAGAACTCTACCAGAAACTTGCTGATCTTGAAGGCCATGACAGCAAAACCGGCGGAATCTTCTCAGGGATTATGGGAAAGAAAAAAGGAAAGAAATAATCTTTTTTTACCGGTAACGGTGTATTTTTATAAATTCAGCCCGCCAACACTTGGGAAGTGAAAACTGCAATTCTCGGGGGCGGATTATCCGGCCTGACGCTGGCCCGGCTCCTGCACGATAAAGGCACAGATCTTGTTGTCCTTGAAGCAGAGCCGGCATACGGCGGGCTCTGCCGGTCGCGGACCGACAACGGGTTCACGTTCGATACCGGCGGCTCGCACATCATTTTTTCGCGGGACACCGAAGTGCTCACTTTCATGCGGCAGATGATTGCCGGGAACGAGCAGCAGAACGCACGGAACACGAAAATCTTCTACAAGGGCCGGTACGTGAAATATCCTTTTGAGAACGGCCTTTCTGACCTGCCCGCAGAGGACCGGTTCTTCTGCATCAGCGAGTTCGTGAAGACCCTTATTGCTGTGGAAAAAGGCGACCTCCCGGCACCGGAAACGTTCCGCGACTGGATCTACTACACGTTCGGGAAAGGGATCGCCGAATGCTACATGGTGCCGTACAACGAGAAGATCTGGAAGTACCCGACCGAAAAAATGTCCCTGCACTGGGTGGACGGACGCATCCCACGGCCGCCGGTCGATGACGTGATCAAATCCGCAATCGGCATCCCGACCGAAGGGTACACCCACCAGTCGGTCTTCTCCTACCCGCTTGACGGCGGGATCGAAGCGCTCGTAAAAGCGATCACACGGCCGGTGGCGCCTTACATTAAAACAAATTTTCGGATCCGTTCGATTAAAAAACAGGGGGAGCGGTGGCTCATCAGCAGCGGCACGGAGTCGATCGAAGCAGACCGCATCATCTCGACTATCCCCATCCAGCACCTGATCGCGGCACTTGATGACGTACCGCCGGCAGTAGAGGAGGCCTGCGATACCCTCACGTATAACTCGCTTGTCTGCGTCAACATCGGCCTTCGCGGGAGCGTCCCGGATTATTCGTGGCTCTACATCCCCGACCCGGCGCTCGGGAAGACTAACCGGATTTCGTTTCCCTCGGGATACAGCCGGCACGTGGCGCCGGAGGGCTCAAGCGCGATCCTCGCTGAGATCACCCATCAGCCCGGCGACAGTGTAGCACAAATGACCGATGAGGATCTCATCGCCGAGGTCACCGGCACGCTCACCAAAATGAACCTTCTAACGCCGGATCGGATCGTCTCGGCCTCGGTCGTGCGCCAGCCGTTTGCCTACGTGGTGTACGATACAGAATACCAGAAAAATATTGGCGTTCTCCGGGACTATTGCCGCTCGCTCGGCATTCCGCTCGTCGGCCGGTTTGCCCAGTTCGAGTACCTCAACATGGATGGTTGCATAAGGAGCGTGCTGGATTTCATAAAATCGTATCCTGCCTGACCTTTTTTCCCATTCACTCGGGCATCACGCTTATAATCCGACAGCGTAAAAAAAGTACAGGAGTTTTAAAAGAACCCGCATGATATCCGTTATTATCCCGTCATTTAACGAAGAAGAAAATATCGCCCAGTGCCTTGTCTCGCTCTCGCACCAGACAGTCAATAAAAGCGATTACGAGATTATCGTTGTTGACGGCGGGTCAACAGACAAGACCTGTGAGATTGCCCGGAAGTATGCCGACATGGTCTTTATCCAGACCAGCAAGAAAGTCGGCGGGGCGAGAAACGACGGAGTCATGGCATCAAAAGGCGATATCATCGCATCGACCGATGCCGACTGCATCCTCCCGCCGGACTGGATCGAGCGCGTCAGGGACGATTTTGCTGATCCGGCAGTCGTGCAGGTCTATGGCCCGGTCTACCCCATTGAGGACAGTGTCGGCAACCATTTCTCGCTTCTTATGGCAAACACTTTCTCCCGTATCGGGTACTACAGCCAGACCTTCTATTACACACTCGGCTGCAACACCGCGTTCCGTAAAGATGCATTTATCAAAGCCGGTATGTACCGGTGCATCGATGCCGGTGACGACATCGAAGTCGCGATGCGCATGAAAGACGAGGGGAAGATCCGATTTGACGGGAAATTAAAGGTCGGGTTCTCCATGCGTCGGTATCAGCAATATGGCACGCTCAAATCGCTCTACGAGTGGATCTATATCGTCGCCCATGGGGGGGAGACACAGAAGTATGCTTACACCCAGAAAAAATACAAGTGACCGCAGGGCCGGCAGTCCCTTTTGTGCGGAACGCTTATGACCAGCACCAAAAAAACGCCGGACGAACAACCGTCGGTATCCGTGAGCGATCATATAGCGGCATTCGAAGACAGTGCATTTGCCCGCCTGCTGGACATGCACATCACCGAGGCCCGTAACGGCTATGCACGCGTCGAGATGGACTGTGCCGGAAAACTTAACCCGCACGGTACCGCGCACGGTGGCGCCGTCTTCTCGCTTGCCGACCATGCCTTTGGCATCGCATCCAACTGCGGGACGAACCACTACACGGCAGTATCCGTGCACATCCAGTACCTCGTACCAGTGAAAGGCAAAGACCGGCTCGCTGCGGTCGCGGAACGGGTCGCTGCAAACGGGACCTGCGAGACGTACCGCGTCATGGTGTACGAAGGCGACCGGGCGGTAGCCGTGTTTGACGGCGTCGCATTCAGGGTCTCATAAGTAAATACCGACTGTAAAACCACCCGGGCAAAAACACCTGACTTTTTTTTTGCCGCGCACCACCCCACAAACCCTGCGCCTTTATCTCCCGGCAGTCTCCCATACACACGTATGACTGTTGAGAAAACAGCAGTGACCGCAGTCGCCGGGCTCATGGCGCTTGCAGCCCGCACCGCACCAAAAGCAAAAGGACAGGATACGATCCTCGTGCGTGTGCTCATAACGTCGGAATTAAAGAAACTTTCGCGCGCAATGACCACGTACGGAAAGACGCACGAAAACGCCGGCTTCTTCCTGCGCGATGCAAAGAACATTGCCGCAAGCGATGCCTGCGTCCTTGTCGGTGTTTTGGGAAAGCAGGCCGTCGGGATCAACTGCGGGGCATGCGGGTATGCCTCCTGTGCGGCATTCACAAAATCCGCACACAGTGCAGCAGCAAAAAAGCGTACCGCTCCCTTTGCCGGGCCCAACTGCGCGGTAAGGATGGCAGATATTGGGATTGCCGTTGGTTCAGCGGTAAAAACCGCACAGATCCACAACGTGGACAACCGGATCATGTACAGCGCAGGATCGACCGCCATCAGCCTGGGACTGCTCGGGAAAGACTGCACCGCGGCATTTGCGATCCCGCTCTCGGCATCGGGGAAAAATATTTTCTTTGATCGTGACGTTGCGAAAT
>NZ_PMZU01000047.1 GCF_003170075.1 Methanoregula sp. | reverse complement strand
GAAAGAAATTGTACCTCTTCGTTTTATTTTTAGATCTCCTCAAGCAATTACATTGAGAAAAAAATTTGAGGATTACATTGATGTAAATGGAATGTGGTTCCTCGACCCGGTGATTTGTTGCCCGAATGGCCCCCAGGCTTTGGGATATCGGAATGGTAATTGTGTTAGTTCAGAGGGGGTTTGCTCAACTATTTTAAACATGCCTTGTGTCTTACCTGATGGGTGGAACAAACGAGCGGGTTCTGTCTTTCATGATATTTTATCTGGTAGCAAGTAAAGAATAAATGTAAAAACATTCATGATGGAGCACCTATTTAATGAAAAATTTACCCCCTGTTGCCATTACGATTCGTTCATTTGATCTGCTCGGACCTGCCCAAAAAAAATTACAGGAGCACTGTACCATCTCCTTTACCAATACTACCGGGAAGAGACTATCAGAAGCCGGGTTGGTCCATGCCATTTCTGACAGTGAGGGGGTAATTGCCGGGACGGAAATGTTTTCATCCGAGATCCTGAGCCAATGCAATTCATTACGGGTGATCTCGCGAGTTGGGGTGGGAACAGATTCTATCGATCTGAAGGCCGCACAATCCCATGGGATAAGGGTTTTGACAACCCCGAATTCACCGGTTCAGGCTGTTGCAGAACACACCCTTGCACTTCTTCTTTCAGCAATGAAACACATCCCTCAATATAATGAACAGATGCGCAAGAATGATCCTGCACTCATTCCCGGCTCTCTACTTTTTGGCAAGACTGTGGGGATTGCAGGGATAGGGAGAGTTGGATCGCGGGTTGCAGAGATGCTCGAAAATCTCGGTTGCCACATATGCTTTTTTGATCCTCTGCTCTCACGGGAAACTCCCCCTTCCTGGACGCGATTGACTTCTCTTGAAGACCTGATAAAAAATGTGGATATCCTGAGTATCCATTCCGCACCACTCCCAGACGGGACGCCGCTTATTACGAATGAAGTACTTTCCCTGGCAAAAGGAATCATGCTCATTAATACCGCGCGGGGATCATTGATTGATGAAGAATCCCTTATCAGTGCATTATTATCAGGCGAAGTGAAATCCGCTGCGCTTGATGTGTTTCCATCGGAGCCGTATACCGGTGAACTCCTCAAATTTTCCCAAGTTATCGTCACACCCCATGTTGCGTCCAACACGACAGAATCACGAAGTTTGATGGAGATGGAAGCCGTAAATAATATTATACAATTCTTTAGGGAGGTTAATGCATGAGAGCACTCGTTACTGGCGGTTCCGGTTTTGTGGGGCATCATCTCGTAAAAGAGCTGACAAAAAATAATATTGAAACTGTTGTCTATGATCTGTCTAGATCTCCCGGTGAGGGTACACATAATCCTCTCTGCACTTTTATCCAAGGCGATGTACTGGACTGCGAGAAGCTGACAGAAGCCATGAATGGTTGTGATTATGTGTTTCACACCGCTGCGATAGCAGATGTGGATCAGGCCCGGAAGATCCCACGAAAAACCATGGAGGTCAATGTAATCGGTACAACCAACTGCCTGGAAGCGGCAAAGGAAAACAAGGTAAAACGTTTCCTTTTTGCAAGCACGGTATATGTTTCCGGGAACCGGGGATCATTCTACCGGCTGTCAAAACAGACCTGCGAATCGCTCTGCAAGACCTATCATGAAGAATTCGGTCTTGAATTTACAACGATCAGGTACGGCAGCCTCTACGGGAGGGAACCCAATCATTGGAATTTCATCTATGGCGTCTGCAAATCACTACTTACAACGGGTGAATTCACCTACTCCAGCTCACCGGACGCCGTCAGGGAGTATATCCATATCAATGACGCGGCCCGTGAAACCGTGCGGATCGCCGGGGATCCCCAGCTGGCCAACAAAGCTGTCCTCATCACCGGTCACCAGAGGATGAAGATGAGTGAATTCTTTGACATGGTCACGGAGATTCTCGGGGGGAATGTCAGGATCCACTATGCAGCGGCAGACAATAACCCCCATTATGTTATCACCCCCTATTCGTTCAACATCGATGTGCCCGTCCGGGTCAACCTCTCAACGTATGTGGACATCAGCGAGGGAATACTCGATTGCCTCAAGGAAGTCCAGAAAGAACTGGACCAGGAAAATAATCCCTGATTTTTCCCCGGGTTCCAGGGAAAAAAGAGAACTGATCAGGGACTGTACTTCTTCATCAGCGTGTCATTTTTCATACAGGTATTGACACATGCAAGATCTTCCGGCGTGTCAACACTATACGTCCGGTGATCCGACATCACCATCTTCACCCGGTACCCGTGTTCAAGCACCCGGAGCATATCCACAGATTCGATGATCTCTAAGGGTGTAGGCTTGAGCTTATTGAATTTCAGGAGGAAATCCCGTCGGAAGGGGATAATGCAGACCTGCTTGAGCATGGGGACATCGTCCACGCCTTTCTTCCGGGACGGGATCGGCTCCCGTGAGAAATAGAGGGCAAATCCCTGCTGGTCAACCACCACCTTCACTTCGTTTGGATCTTCGTGCTCCTCTCGGGTATCCAGCCGCGCCATGAGATTGACAACCTGGATCGACTTGTCCTGCCGCATCGGGCGTACCGCATCATCGATCATTTCAGGATAGATCATCGGTTCATCCCCCTGAATCATGACGACTATATCCAGATTTTTGCCCTGTTCGGCCTCGATCTTCTGCATCGCCTCGGCAGCGCGATCGGAAGCGCGTTCATGGGTGTCACGTGTCATGATCGCGGGAGCACCGATCGATGCAGCATAATCCATGATCTCCTGGTCGCAGGTGGCGATATAGACCTCGTCCAAGAGTGCCGACATCTTGCTCCGGTAGTACACATGGCCGATCATCGGGATTTCCCGGATTTTCGCAAGGGGTTTTCCGGGATAACGCGACGATGCCATCCGTGCGGGAATAATACCAATAATCTTCATGTGCTCTCCTCTGTTTTCTGCGCAATAACCAGCATATGGCTTGATAATCCGTTCTGCGAGATAAATTTCTGGAAATTGTCAAGGACGCCGGCATCCTGACCGAGCAGGTAATCGAGGTATTCATTCGATGCTTTTAAGGGAAAACCGGACTCACGTTCTTTCCGGATCATTTCGACATCCAGAATCCCCGGTGTTTCTACAACAATGGGAGTAAATCCGGCCTTTTCAAGAAGGAGTTTCATGGAACGGGGATTGAAATAATTCAGGTGCTCGGGAGGGGTGATATTTTTTGTCTTCTCCTTGAGGATCTTGAAATCGAAACCTTCGCCGTTGGGGGTTGCAATCGCAATAAAACCCCCCGATTTCAGGGCTTTCCTGCATTCCGCGAGCTGGTCTGCAGGGGCGAATACATGTTCGATAAGGTCGTTCATGCAGATGAGATCGAGGTTCCCCGGGTCGATATCCGAAATAGTACCCTTTTGTGCAGATAATCCGGCGTTTTTGCAGGCCGTGACGCAGGAGTCCGAGATATCGAGTGCAATTACGTCATTAAAAAAACCAGTATTTTTCAGGCAACTTGCAAATGCGCCGGATCCCGCCACGAGATCCAGTGCAATTCCTCCCTTAGTATGCCCTTTCAAGCGGAGGATCTTGACGATCTTCTCGACCCGGGGTGTATACTGGAGAATTTTCCGCTGCCGATCCGCTTTGAGCAGGAGATGTGTCCAGATCTCCGGGGCTTGATATGTAGTATAATACAGAGAGATCAGCGAGTCAACTGGCCTTGGAGAACAGAAAAGTGTAGAGCACTTCGGGCAGGTATTATGGGAGAAACCGTACTTCGAGAAACTGAAACTCCCCTTGGTTCCGCATGCGGGACAGTCCGTCTCGACGAACGAGGAGTGATTAGCCTGATAAAATGAACTTCCGTCAATCTCGCGTTGCCGCAGAACCTGCTGGTATTCATCATTCGGCCGCATCTGCTCGAATGATTTCATTTGCTCAGTCTCCGTGCTTCCTCGACTGCGGCACAGGCAAGGTTCTGCAGGAATATCGTATCCATACCGTAAGCGATGAAGGTAAAACCCTGCTGCAGTTTCATCGCGAGATCCGACTCAGATGGATGCACGATATGGAAACCGAGAGCAACAGGTGATTTGCGGACCTTCTGGATGATCTCTGAAACCTTACCGGTAAACCTCGGATCGTCAAATTTTCCGGGAAATCCCATGGAACCGGAGAGATCATATGGCCCAATAATTATGGCATCGATCCCGGGTACGGCAAGGATGTCATCCAGGTTCGGGAGTGCATCCCGGTGTTCAATCTGGACAACAACGATACTCTCATCGTTCGATGACATGAGGTAGGAATCAAAATTTTTACCGAACTGGTGGGCACGTCCAAGGCCGAAACTCCGCTGTCCATGAGGATAATATTTCACTGCATCAACAGCACGGGTCGCATCTTCTGCGGTATTGACCATCGGGACGATGATTCCCCCGGCTCCTGCATCCATGACCCTTCGGATCGTTGATGGATCATTTTCATGGAGCCGGACAAGGGGGAGAACCCCGGCATTTCCGATTACTTGGATCAGGTGGTAGGCTGCATCAAGACTGATCAGCCCGTGCTCAAGATCGATTGCCAGCCAGTCGAACCCGGCCCGGGCCATGATCTCGCAGGAGAACGGATCCGGCATCTGGACCCAGCATCCGAGAGAGAATTGTTTTTTCCGGATACAATCCCGGTGATTAAGTGAAGGATTCATTTCAGATTCCCATAATTGTAATACCGGTTATCAGGATTCATCAATAAAAGTATGCTGGACTTCCTTGAAAATACACGATTATACCCCGGATACCGCAAAAGAATTCCCGTTGAAGGATGCCTATTGGAGGTTTGAGCGAAACAATAAACCCGTCTCCAGTAAAATACAATACGATCAGGGTTACCCATCATGAAGGAAGAAGAGATCAGACCCACCGTTCTTTTCGAGGAATATCTTTCGCTGGCAGAAAAGGATATAACGACTTTTTTTTCTGGTGCGCCCTGTAAGGAGGTGTCATGTCCTGCCTGCGGGAGTGAAGACCGGGTATTCAGGTTCAATAAAAAAGGATTTGATTATTGCGAATGCAGGGTATGCCAGACGCTCTATGTGAACCCGCGGCCGGATGAGGATATATTCAACAGGTTTTACCTGGACGCGGAGTCCGTCCGGTTCTGGGCAACGCATTTTTACAAGGAGACTGAACGTGCGCGCCAAGACTTACTCATAACACCAAAGGCGAAGATGGCAGGAGCACTTATTAGGAAACATACCCGGGCCCGCCATGCAAACCCCGTGGTCGTGGATATTGGTGCCGGATACGGGGGGTTCTGCGTTGCACTGAAAAGTGTGCTGGAAAAACCGTACATTGTCATGGGAATCGAACCCGCCTTGGCACTCCAGGAAGTCTGTCGGGAAAAGAAGATTCACGTTATCCCAAAATTTCTTGGCGATGTGGGAAATGAGGATTTCCAAGGATGTGAGGTCGTTGCAGCCACCTCCTTTGAATTGCTCGAACATCTGTATAATCCTCAAAAATTTATTCGAGACTGCCATCACATCCTTCATCAGCACGGGATACTCATTCTGACGACGCTCAATGGGAAAGGATTTGATCTCCAGATGCTGGGGGATAAATCAAGGAGCATCAGTCCTCCCCATCATATCAACTTCTTCAACCCACGCTCGGTCAGGATCCTCCTGGAACGTCAGGGTTTTGAGATACTTGAGATTTCAACACCGGGAAAACTTGATGTGGATATGGTCTCAAAACAGTTGCCCGACGTAACATGTCCATTCGTCCGTGAGCTAATCTCGGTGAGCGACGATAACATTAAGGGAAAACTCCAGGCAATTCTCCAAGAGACCCGAACCAGCTCCCATATGATGATTGTTGCGAGAAAAAAGTGAAGGTATCAGTACATGATCCTGAGTGCTTTGGGTAACATATAAAGGGGAAAATGATGTTGGATCGTGCGATAAAACAATCTCAGAGTTTTTTACGGTTACCTATTAGCGTAAAACTGCATTTTCTCTCGTTTTATTTTTCAATGCACTTCGCTTTCTGTTTTTTGTCATCATCCACCTCTATAATATCGTCAGGATCAGATTAGCCGGCGTCCAAACCGGCAAAAACTTCTCGACCTGTGGGGCAATGATTATTGACATCTATCCGGGAAGTGAGGTCATTCTCGGCCGGAACGTGTCCGCGGTCAGCGATTCACGCAGGTCTACTGCTTCTGCTCTGGCATTCCCCGTGAGGCTCAGAACGTTTTCAACGGGTTCAAAGATACTGATCGGGGATGATGTCGGGCTGAACGGTACTTCGATTACATCGCGCGGCAGGGCAATCACCATCGGATCCGGAACCATGATCGCACCGAACGTCATCATTATCGACAGCGATTTCCACAAGCCATGCCCCCCGATCAGCGACGGAATTATCCCGGAAATGAGCTGGATCGCGAAGTGATCATTGGTAAAAACTGCTGGATCGGTATGAACACCGTAATCCTGAAAGGCGTTATTATCGGTGATAATAGTATCATCGGGACAGGAAGCGTGGTTGTGCATGACCTCCCCGGGAATTCTCTTGCTGTCGGTAGTCCTGCTCGCGTTGCCAAAGTGTATGATCAAGTCAGATACGGTTTCAGAATTTTTCCATAAGTATCTCTCGCCGACAGAAACCGTTTTCATGCGGAGGTATATCGGAAGGGAGCATTCAATAAATCTGATCTGGCTGAAAAAACAAGAGCCTTCCGATCGATTGTAAGACGGCTTGTAATTGTTCTGGTATCGACGGGCTAATGCCAAAAGGGTAAAACGCCGGATCGGGCGGGGAATGGCACAATACCGGACATCGAATGGTTCTGCGGGTAGGTAGGTATTTTGTTTAGGGGAACATAGTATAATTACAACGCATGTCATTTCGGGGCTTTTTATCCGATTGTTGTGAGCATTGGATAACGTATGGCCCGTCAAACCAACTGTTTTCAAAATTAAGATGGAGATTTTATACGAGAAATCTCATGCAGGGATCAGGGTATTTCACAAGTCTCACGGGATTGTGGATACCCTGCCCTAATACTGTTTTTATTGGACAAAATGTCAGTATTAATCGATATGTTATAATTGATTCATGTGATGCAGGCAGAATACGGATTGGAAATAATTGTCTTATAGGGCCGTATGTACTCATTCGTTCAGCAGATCATAATTTTAACAATCCTGATGTATTATTCAACAAGCAGGGTCATATCGGGGGAGATATTATTATTGAAGATAACTGCTGGATTGGAGGACATGTAACCATTACTCGAAATGTAACAATAGGAACAGGCTCCGTAGTTGGAGCCAATAGTGTAGTGACAAAAGATATTCCTCCCCATTCATTGGCTGCCGGAAATCCAGCAAAAATAATTCGTTTTCTTATATGAGGGAGATGAACTACGGGTAAAAATATGATTTCAACAATAATCCTTGATTTCGATGGCGTAATCCTTGAATCTGTATCGGTAAAGACCGAGGCGTTCCGCGAACTTTTTTCTTTCGAGCCGGATCACGTGGACGAGATCGTTGAATTCCACAAAAGAAACGGGGGGATGTCACGATTCGACAAGTTCAGGTATATCTATTCCAGTATCCTCTACAGGGATCTCACGGATGACCAGTTCCGGAAACTGAGTGACCGATTTGCCGACATAGTCTTCAAGAAAATCCTCAGAACACCATTCGTTCCGGGGGCACGGGAATTTCTGGATGGCAGCCACCGAAAGCTTGCCCTATACGTCGTATCGGCCACGCCGGAAGATGAACTCCGACAGATTATTGAGAGACGGGGACTGACCCGGTGCTTCCGAGGCGTGTACGGGGCGCCGGGGAAAAAGGCTGATCATATCAAGGCTATTCTATCTGCAACTCACTGCGGAAATGAAAATGCAGTATTCATCGGGGATGCAATAAATGACCTTAATGCAGCTAAGGCTTCTGGAATACGTTTTATCGGCCGTATCCTTCCGGGAGAAATGAATTATTTTGCGGGTAACCCCGAGGTAGAACATACAATCAGCACACTCTTTGAGCTGGAGAAGTATATCGGTCCAGGGACAGACACATGAGAGTCCGCATATCGTACCCGCTCAACAGGAAATCGCCATTATATCCGGGAACTCCCCCAGTTTCCATCGAGGCGTTCCGATCGATCGGACGGGGGGACAGCGCGAACAGCTGTATCATCACCCTCCCCGGCCATGCCGGGACGCATATCGATCTCCCCAGACATTTCTGCAGCAGCGGTGGAACCGCGGTGGATCTGCTGGGAGCAGAGACCACCGTTGAACCGGTCTACTGTATTGATCTGCCAAAACCTCGGGGGGACTCGATCACTCCCGGGGATCTCCGTCATCTTGGGGTTCCCGGGGATGCGCGTGGCCTGTTGGTCAGGACAGGTTTTTTTCGTTACCGTTCTTCAGACCCGGAAATTTATACCCGGGAACACCCATGGGTTCATCCGGGTGTTGTCGGCATCCTTCGTGAAAAACTTCCGGCTTTGATTCTTTTTGGAGTAGATACCATTTCCATTTCTAATCCTGTTCAGCGGAATATGGGGCATGAGGCACATCGATCATTTTTATGTGAAAAGCCACCAATTATGCTTCTGGAAGATCTCGATCTCTCGCAGGAAAACCTGTCCCGATATCCATGGAAATTGACCATTTACCCCTTGTTTCTGGATGAACTTGATGGTGTCCCGGTTATCGTATTTCTCGAACAATCCCTATAATTTCCCAATTTTATGACAACCCCAAACGATACGAATGAAACGAGCATTGAAGTCCAGCGTCATGGCACGATGTATCTCATATCATCCGTAGGAATTACCCTCATCGGATTCCTTGCCACGATGTTTTACGCCCACTGGGTCGGTGCAGGCGTCCTTGGGCAATATTTCTTATTTCTTTCCTATTTCGCCATTGCAGGACTGTTCACGGATCTGGGGATTGGATATGCGGCAACCTACCGTATATGCGAGGGAAAAGACCCGAATGAATATTTCACCGCCAGCGTCGTACTTCGGTTATTCCTCTGGCTGATTGTTGCAGTAGTGATGCTGGTGTTCAGTAATTATTTCGGAACTCTTAATCAAACGGGTTTGCTCTGGGTTCTCATAGCTGTGCTGGGAATTTCAACCTTGACCTCGTGTCTTGGCACAGCCATCGCTGCCAGCAACCGGCTGGGTCTTGCCGCATCGGTCAGTCTAATAGACAACATTACCCGGATTGTCATTCAGGTTATCGCGGTTTTTCTGGGATTTCAGATATACGGCCTGATTGGAGGCCTTATCGCGGGGCTGTTAACAGAGATGATTATCTCTATAAAATATATTGACTATCATCTGAAAAAAGTCCACTGGCCGCAGGTCAAGGGAATCTGGTCTTTTTCGAGTTGGGCAGTACTTATCAGTGCAGGGAGTATCCTTTTCGATAACATCTGTCTTATCCTCATTGCATACTTCCTATCAGTCTCCGATGTCGGTATCTTTGGAGTATGCTGGACATTCTCGATTTTTGCCTTGTTCATCAGCACGGCTCTTGTTAATACACTCTATGTCAAAGTAAGCCGGTGGAATACACAAAAGGATATGTGTGCAATTGCTGTCTCACTTTCTCGCGCAACCACCTATTCACTCATCTTTGCCCTCCCAATCCTCACCGGCGGCATTTTGCTCGGTCACAATTTATTGTATTACTTATACGGTGCTTCCTTTACTTCCGGTGCAACTGCACTTGTTATTATTATCGGCATGAGAGTAATTCAGTCGGTACTGAACTTGTATACGTATTTTTTGATGGCAACTGATCACGTAAAACAAGCAGTCGTAGGAATATTGGCCGGAATATCTGTAAATATTATCCTCTGTGTTACACTAATACCTCATCTCGGGATTGCTGGCGCTGCGATTGGAGCATTTGTCGATATAACTATCAGTTTTTTTATTGTCCGAACGTATCTGGCACGAATAATTCCCATCACCCTTGAAAAAAAACCGATCACGCATATTGTTTTTGCCACTTTTGTTATGACACTCTCCGTCATTGTTCTTGGTGTGCTGCCGCTGAATCAGAGTTTGCTCCAAACAATCATGCTGGTCTTGATCGGTGCAGTAATTTATTTTATAGTACTTCTGAAACTCAATCAACAGATCCGCGATGACGTGTTCAGAACGTTTAAGATCACATGGGTACCAAAATAAAAAAGATGAACATTATTTATTGCAGAGTAAATTTTTATGTATACTGATAAGTTTCTCAATCAGTATTGTATGGTCATAGTGCTCCTTCACAGTCACGCGAGCTTGCCTCCCCATTTTCTTTCGTTCAGCAGGATGGTTCCTCATCCAGATTACGGCCTCGTATAGTGCCGGAATATCACGCACCGGAATAATCAGTCCGTTTTTTCCGTCTTGAACTATTTCTGGACATCCCCCGACATTCGTTACAATTGCTGGAATTTCACAGGCAAATGATTCCATTACAGATGTTGGTACAGCTTCTGTATATGTCGGAAGAAGGAGGCAATCTGCGGCATTATACCATGCCCGGACAGAATCCGGTTGTTGTGAACCAACAAACAAACAATTTTTCGGGTGATCCGGAATATTGCCGGGTCCAACGAAAACAAATATCTCATTTGGACAACACTTTGCTACAGACAATATTTCATAGAGTCCCTTCCATGCATGTAGTCTCCCAACGAAAAGAAATATAGTTGCATCCAAGGGCAATCCGTGTTCCTGTCGGGTTGATTTTTGAGAGCGCGGACTAAAGAAAATTGTATCTACACCAGAATGTAACGCAGATGTTTTTTCTGGTACTGCACCAATTGAAATCAGAGTGTTCCGGATCTCTTCACTTGACGTCAAGACATAATCCGCTCGTTTGATCATCGCTTGGGTCAACGACATGAAAAAAGAATTTTTGAACGGGAAGATCCGTGCATCATCACCGTGGAATTTCAGAACAAGAGGACAGGTTTTTCGGCGCAATAGCATGGGTACAATGCAACTATGTGGAATATATTCTGCCTGCATAATATCGAGATGAGGATCTTTGGCGAGAAGAACCGATTTACAATAAAACGGGATATATCCCGTGATAGATGCAGAGGTCTTTACCGCTTTTTTTACCAAAACGTCTTGAGATTCAAGATCTTTCACCATCCTCTGAATAAAGATACCCCTGTAATCTCCCTCAAATCTCGGGTACATATTTGCAAAAAGACCAAGAGTGTATGATTCCATGATACCCTCAAATCACACCCATCTCACTCAGCCGGGCCGGCAAATACTTCTTCGTCACAAAGTCCAGCCCCCTTGCTGCAAACGCCTGCTGTTCTGATTTGAGCCCCAGTTCGAGCTGTAAATTGATCTGCTTTTTCCAGTACTCGGTCGCAAAACGAGGATCGGTCAGTTCGGCATTCAGGGCCTCGACATCCTTATCAGACAGTTTGTCCGAAGGCAGGTTGTAGTCACGGATGTCGCTTGGCTGGAGTCCGAGAAACTGCGCCTTAGGGGTCGCGAGCAACTCGGACATATGCGCGCTCTTTATCGCCCCGTAGGCAACAGATGCGTAAATCCTGTACGACCAGGGATCACCATCGGTAAAGACAAGGATAGGCAGGTTCCAGGTAAGGCTTATCCGGTTGAGCAGCCTGCGTGTCGACCGGGCGGGCTGTCCTTTCAGGTGGAGGAGGATCGCGTTGTGCTCTTCGTCAAACCCGTTCTCAATAAGCCGGTCATACATACCACCTGTTTCCATGGCGATGACAAATTTCGCATCGTGATCGACCAACTCAAGGTTCTCAACATTGTTCGGGATGGAATACCCGGCAGATCCCACGTCGTCCTGGCAATGGATCAACTTGAGGCCCCGCCGGGTCGGCTCCCGGATCCGCATCGGGCCGTAGATGCTTGCACCGTTCTCTTCGGGCCGGAGGTGGAAGCCCTCGCGCGGCACTTCCGAGATGATCTCAAGATCCTCGACGAGGAAGTTGCTCTCGTCCTGCGCACCAAACTTCGCGCGCTTCCAGCCCTCCGATATGTAATACATCTCTCTTAATGTTGAGGACCGGTTCTCGATGAGCTGCTGCTTGACAAAACCGATCACATAGGCCATCTTTAAGAGATGCGTCGCACTCTTTGCGGTCGCCGCGGTGCGCAGGCTCTCCTTGTCCCCATATTTCCAGACCTCGCTTGCATCGTCGTACTCGATGTTATATTTTGTACGGGTGGGAAGCGAGATGGACGGAATATCCCCGGCCTTCATCTGGTCGTACCAGGCAGACGCAATCGCCATAAGCGCCTTCATCGACCGTGCATCGAGTTCCTCTTTAGACATCGAGATCCACCACCATCATCTTGTTGTCCTCTATTCCCCGGATGTCGAGCATGCCGCCGCCCTTGCCGGTATACGAGACACGCCAGACCGTCTGTTTTTTGATCGCCATCTTCCAGACCTTCGTGAACTGCCCATCCATCGCGGTCGAGAATGCGGGCGGGGTATTGGCATCGGCTGCGTTGTCTGTGGAAATATCGTAGACCGAGATCTCGATATCGCTCCCGGTGTAGTTGTTCGCTTCGATCGTGACTTTCCCGTCCCGGGTCCATTTCTTTGCGATCAGCTTCTTCATCAGCCGACCCTCGATAGGGGTCGTGTCGACGACCGGCTTTTCCACGATCTCGCTCACCTTTACCGCAATCTCCGGTATGACCGCGCAGACGGCCCGGGCCCGGTCTTCCGCGAGCTTGTTCCGGTCCCTGCGCGAGAGGAAGGTCTTGAGCTCGCGGCCGAGCTCTTGCAGGGCGAGTACGATCTCTTTTTCGATCTCCGGGATGCTCGCAACTGCATCCTTGCTTTCGCTCGTGAAGGGGACATTTGTGGACGCGACGTGGACAAGGATCAAAACCGGCCCCAGCGGGAGGCCCTGCTGGGAGATGTTATACGACTTCCAGTTGACGTTTGAGACGCATTCGGTGATTGCACAGGCACCCTGCTGGTACATGAGCGGGACACGGTTTGCAAACCTGAGAATCGTTGCGTTTCCATCGGGGGGGAGCCTGCCGCCGTACCCGATTGCTGCCTCGACCACGAACGGGTGGCCGGAGTAGACCGAACTGGGGCGCGTGCGGGCCGATACAAAATCCATCTGAAACTCCTTGTCAAGCCCGCGCCGGATCAGCTCTTCCCCGATGGGGGAGAGGCACTGGGTGGTCGGCGGGGCGGGCACAGATACCGACTGCATCGCGGCGAGCAGGTTTTTAAGTTCCTCGGCAGAAAGCCCTTTTACTTTTGTGGTCTGCCTGAGACGGGATTTATCGCACATCTCCTGCGCGGTCTTTTTTCCGACACGTGAGAAACCGTTTACCAGAAAATCGATCAGTTTCTCGTCGCTTGCCGCAGCCATCCGTTTGAGTTGCCCGAACTCGATGCCGTGCGGGTGCGGCTGGATCGCCACCGGGCAGGCGATCACTTCCTGGCTCACCCGCTCGAACGTGAACGACTCATCGTCCAGCTCCACCCGGAAGCGTGCGTGAGGATTTACGACTGAAGTGTACTTGAAATATTCGAGCAGTTTCTTCTTTGCCGACATCGTACTCTTGAACTCGATCTGGACCCGGGTGCCGTGGATACGGTCCCATTCGAAGGGCTGCTGCGAGATGATATCGGGCTCGTTTGTCTCGATCTTTATCTGGATCTCGAACTTGTATGCCGGTTCCTTTGCCCCGGTGCGCGAGATGATAACCGTGGGAAGGCCGCTTGTCAGCTGCGCGTAGAGCACGGCAGCCGAGATCCCGATCCCCTGCTGGCCCCGGGTCTGTCGGATCTGGTGGAACCGGGAGCCGTACAGGAGTTTGCCGAAGACAAAAGGGACCTGCGCGGGGACGATACCGGGGCCGTTGTCCTCGACAATGATCCGAAATATCTCGGGGCCCGTTTTTTTGATGCTGATGTAGATATCGGGAAGCACCTGCGCTTCCTCGCAGGCATCGAGTGCGTTATCGACTGCTTCCTTGATCGTGGTAATGACGCCCCGGGTCGGGGAGTCAAAACCCAGCAGGTGTTTATTCTTCTCGAAAAATTCCGCGACACTGATACTGCGCTGCTGCTTTGCGAGTTCGTCAGCGAGCACCATGCGCTTTCACCTCGGCTATTGCCACGGCCGGGGAAAGTGTCTTCTGCTCGCCCGAGTGAAGGTTCTTGAGCGTGACCTGGCCGGCCTCGGCCTCCCTCCCGCCGATCACGACCGCAAAGTCCGCAGACTTTGACGCGTGTGCCATCTGTGCCCCAAGCCCGCGCTCCATGAGGTCCATCTCCGCCCGAATCCCTTCGGCCCGGAACGCCCGGGCCACGGAGAGCGCGAAGGTGCGACCTTCGTTTGTGCACACGATCCCGACGATAGTATTTTTTTTGGGCTGCACATCGCCAAGCGAGACCATCACCCGGTCAAAACCGATCGCAAACCCCGAGGACGCGACATCATCGCCGCCGAATAGGTGCGCGAGCCGGTATGCCCCGCCTCCAACAATCTGGTTTTCCGCGCCAAGGTTGTGCGCAAATCCTTCAAAGACCATGCCGGTGTAGTAGTCGAGACCCCGGGCGATCCCAAAGTTGAGGGAATAGGTAACGCCGGATGCGTCGAGGATGCCGGTCATCTGTTCCACGCGCTCTTTTTCCGGGATCATCCCGGCGATCTCAAATGCCTCGCCAAGAGTGCGGCACTCCACAAGCGCGGTCAGTGACTCGCCGAGGTCCGCTTTGCTCATGTCCGCAAGGGTGGCTTTGAGGCCTTCGAAATCTTTCTTATCGAGATGAGCCATCACCCGGCGCTGGGCAGAAGATTCGAGATCTTTTAAGAGATTTTTCATGAACGCGAGGTGGCCAACCTTGAGGTCCCACGTCACGCCCGTTGCATTAAGCGCGTCGGCGGCAAGCATGATCACTTCCGCATCGGCAATCGCGGTGTCGGCCCCGATCAGTTCCGCGCCGAACTGCCAGAACTGGCGGTACCGCCCTTTCTGCGGGCGCTCGTACCGGAAGCAGTCTGCGAAATAGCACCAGCGCAGGGGTTTTGGCGCGACCTTCGCCTCGTTGATGTACATCCGGATCACGGCCGCCGTGATCTCCGGGCGCAGGGCGAGTTTCCTGCCGCCCTTATCCTCAAAGACGTACATTTCCTGCATGATCCCTTCGCCCGACCTGAGCGTGAAGAGTTCGAGGTCTTCGAATTCAGGTGTACATACTTCCCGGTATCCCCAGCGGCGCACAGCCTCGCGCATCTTTGTCTCGGTGTTGCGCCGCGCTTCCATCTCATCGGGGAGAAAATCCCGTGTCCCGCGTGGTTTCTGGATCATGCTGGCAAATCCCTTATCTTGTATTTGCCGCCGCACCATTATTTTTTGTTCGATGCGGGGCGCTTTACGCTGCCCAATGCCCGTTCGAGCGTACTCCCTGTTCCCGTCCAGATCTTCTCCCGCGTCATCCGTCCCTGGAGATAAAGTGCGGCGAGGATCAGGCCAAGTCCCAGCAGTTCGAACATGTCACCTGCGATCGTGCAGAGCAGGCCGAACGTGCCGAGGGCACCGTACAGTACGCCCCAGTACGCCGCTTTCCGGTACCCTGAAAGACCCGTCCTGAAGAAAATCCGCGCGTCACGCAGCCAGAGAAAGATCGTGGCAGCCGCGCCAAAAAATGCGACATAGAGCAGGTACGACATGGCAATGAACTAACTTATAATACGCCTCCCCATATCTGTATTATTACATTATGCGTGCAAACCCGGTGCTTTCAGCGCTCCTTGAACGGTACAAAAACGGCGAGATCGCGCTTGACGATGCTGCACAGGAAATCGAAGGGCTCCGCCTTGAACGGGTCGGGGACTTTGCCTGCCTCGATCTCGGGCGGGCCGTCCGGTGCGGGATGCCCGAGGTGATCCTTGCCGAGGGAAAGGACCCGGAACACCTCGCGGAGATCGCCGTCCGGTATGCAGAGACGGCCGGCCGCTGCGTCGTCACGCGCGTGACCCCGGAGCAGGTGTCCGTGGTGCAGGCACAGTGCACAGGAAAAGGGATTACAGCGGAGTACCGTACACCGGCACAGGTACTTGTCCTCTCGACCGGTCCCGCGCCGGAACCGACCGGCGGGATTGTCGCTGTCATCACCGCAGGGACATCGGATATCCGGGTTGCTGAGGAGGCAAAGATCATCGCTGAAGAGATGGGCTGCACGGTCCGGACCGCATATGATGTCGGGGCGGCCGGCATCCACCGGCTGTTCCCGGCGCTCAAACCTCTGCTAGACGCCGATGTGTTTGTTGTCTGTGCAGGGAGGGAAGGCACGCTGCCATCTGTTGTTGCCGGTCTCGTGGACAAACCGGTCCTTGGTGTCCCGGTCAGCACCGGCTACGGGTACATGGGAGGGGGACGGGCGGCTCTCGCGAGCATGCTCCAGTCGTGCTCGGTCATTGCCGTTGTCAACATCGATGGAGGATTCACGGCCGGGGCTTTTGCCGCACGGATCGCAAATGCGGGAGGGAAAAAATGAAGCGCGGATTTTTTGTCGGCAGGTTCCAGCCCTATCACAACGGGCACCAGGCCGTCCTTGAAGAGCTTGCACGGACGTGCGATGAGATCATCATCGGTGTCGGGAGCGCGCAGCTCTCCCACACAACCGAAAATCCGTATACTGCCGGCGAGCGCGTGCTGATGATCACCCGGGCGCTCACGTCCCTACGGTGCCCGTATTACGTGATCCCGATCGAGGATGTGCAGCGTAACGCGCTCTGGGCCGCGCATGTCAGGTCGATGACACCGCCGTTTGACACCTGCTACTCGTCAAACCCGCTGGTCGTCAGGCTTTTTTCTGAAGCCGGCGTGGAGGTGCAGTCCCCTGTGATGTACGAGCGCGACCGGCACAGCGGCATGGAGATCCGGCGCCGCATGCTCAGCGGCGAGCAGTGGGAACACCTTGTCCCGCCTGCAGTCGTGACCGTGATCCGTGAGATTGACGGGGTGGAACGGCTCCGCCAGATCGCCCGTGATGACCAGTGACCGAGAACACTTCCTTTGTTCATGAACAAGTGATCATGATATCTGCTACCCCAGTGATTCGGTAGTTCCGGAGTGTTCGATGCTGAAATTTTTAAAATCACTTCTGGGCTCTGCGCCTGACAAACAGATAACCATGACCCTGGAGAAGGTTACTTCCTGGCTGGATGAACAGGAGTCCACTGCGCGCGAAACCTTCCATGAAGAGGTGCAGGAGCCGATCGGGAATATCCGGAATGCCATGGCGAACCTTCAGCTGACGGTCAATAATCTCAAAGGTGCCGAACAGGATCCCGAGAACCACCCGAAGATCAGAAGCATTGCAAAAAATTCCCTGCCCCTGTTTATCAGGGCAATGAACTCATCGCTTGCAAAGGAACTCCCCAGTGATCCGGAGGCGTTTTACACCGTGGCGATCGAATGCGTGAAAGGATGCCTGAACGCAGTCCGCGGCCAGGGTCGTTACCTCCTCGTCGCTTTCCCGGACGAGATGAAGGAGACCAAGTCCGGCATCGATGCGATCGGCCGGGAGATCAACGTGATGACAAAGGCCATCGGCCGGTTCAAAGAGGTAACCACCCGTGCAGACGCTGCACGCATCGCATATGCTGCGCTGTGCGATGCCCGTAAGAATCTGGAACGATCGTATGGGAAGGAGGAACGGCTCAAAGCGCGTCTTGGGGAGATCACTGAACATCTTAGTACGATTGCTGCCGAGACCGCCCGGCTCTCGATCGATCCCTCATTAGAGGCTCTTGATGCCGATCGTGCCCGGTGCGCTGAACTGGTCCGGCAGCGTGACAATCTCCTGCGGCACTATGCCTCGCTTACTATGACCACCTCCCATGTCTTCAGAAAGGCCGAGAAGATCGCTACCCGCAAACACCTGTCAAAGGAAGTACATACCCTCAAAGATGCCATGGATATCCTGTCCGACCACGAAGTTGCGGATGCGGAAACGGTTGCCCGCGCACTGGATATGGCGTGCCCTCTGGTACAGAAGATGATAGATGAGGGTGATATCGTCTTAAAAAACAAGGAAGAGCGTACGGTTTTTTCAGATACCGGGAAATTTTCCGGTGAAGTAAGCGGGTTGTGTACCCGGTACCGCGAGCTCGAGAAACAGTGCCGCGAAGCAGAGGAGGGTCTTTTGTCCCATCCGGTTCTTGCACGCTTGCGGTCGCTCGAACGCGAGAAAGAGCAACTTAAGGGGATGCGTGTTCATGAAGAGGAGGGACAGAAGGATCTTCTCGAATGGAGAACGAAACTCCAGACATCAGTTCCGCTCTTACAAGAAGAACTGGTAAAAAAAATGGAGGAGATGGCAGGGGAGACGGTGCAATTTCAGATGAACGAACCGGTGCGAGGGTAATGCGCCGGCGCGATCCTCTACTATTGTTTGTTTCCCTCTTTTTTATGTGAACAAGTCTTCGACATTCTCGATGATCGATTCAAGTGTTTCCTGTGTTATGTCGTCGCGGATGTGCCAGTTCGTGGTGCTGGCTCCTGACGGATGCATGACCGGTGTCCACCGCTTATAGGGGGAAATCCCGATTATATCACTCATTCCGGTGTCTCCGTCTCGGCAAAATCCCCCAGTTCGCTCTGGTTGGGCGGGAAGGCATCCGACCAGCCATAGCAGTCGTGGAGCATCTGTGCAATGACATCGCTGAAGGTCATGTTGCCACGCTTGAGCGCAAGCAAAGCCTCATACACCTCGGGATCAATCCGGATCGATCGTCCCTCGCCTGCACGAGGCATAATTACCACTCTGTGGTAACTATATATAAATATATCCCAAAAATAACCGCAAAATTTTCAAATAATCTTTGAAAATGCTCAAAAATACCGGTTTTCGGGCCACTCTGTGCGGCCCGCGCCGGATCTATGGGGTATCCCCTTCACGGTATCATGGGGAGCTGATGCACCGGGTCTTACCTGAAATCCGGATATACGTAAAGGAGGTGTCATCGGTATAGGCAAATTCCGGCCTTTCCCCCTGGCAGCCGCCAAGCCTGAAGAGCGTCGGGATATCCAGCGGAATGCGTGCCACCTCGATCTCTCCTTCGGGAAATCCGGCGTCCTTTTCACGCACAAACCGAATCAGATGCTCCGTGATCCCTTCCATGGTTTTGCGGCAGCAGATATGAGTGTGCTGATGCCCGCAGACCATGTAGGAAAGACCGCGTTTTTCGAGTGCGTCAAACGCCATCGGCGCGGTATAATGGTAACCGGTAAAAGAGTCGCCCGCTATATGGGACAACCGCTGCCAGCACTTGAGCCGGAGTGTCTGGGTACCGAGATCAAGTGGTCCCCCGTGAACAAAGAGCATTCCACGATCTACCCATTCCATCGGCATATCTGAAAAAATGTCAAGAAGTGGAGAACCGCGCAGCTGTTCGTGCCGAATGGTACTTATCTCGTCGCTTCCGGAGACCGGGACATCGTTTAAGAATGCATGGTCGTGGTTGCCAATAACAGACACCAGCCGGAATCCCCTCGCCAGATCATGGATGATCTCAAGCGTCGTTTCCGGGTAGTTGCCCCGGTGCAGGAGGTCCCCGAGATTGACAAGGGTATCGATGGGGCCAAAAAGCCTCTGAAATGAGGGGTTCCGGATATATGCTGCGAGGAGCCCGAGAGCGTCAGCATCGGCATGTACATCGGAAAAAATTACAGTGCCCATAAATCAGTGAATGGATATTGGTCGTTTATTCTCATATAAACCCGTGATGCTCCGGGTTAGATCCATGTGGGTTTGCAAGTGAGTACAAGAGATATGTTCATGTCCGATTTCTACACATGTACTCTATTCATCTTGGGAATCTGGTGCGCCCGGGGCATACCGGACCTAAAGGAGTGATCCATGGAGAGATTTCTCAACGATTACATTGAACGGGTGAGACCGGTCTTTGACCGGATACCTGCAACCACTGCACATGTTATTGCATCGGCATTTTTCGGGTTCAAGTTCGAACTGTTTCCAAAAACCATCCGCGAATGTACAACCGCCCTTTCGCAGGTACCGGATGATGAGGGTAGCGAGGCAGTAAAAAAAGCGCTCACGATCATACGCTCCTATGCGGAGGCACTTGACAACGCGCAGGTCAGGCCGGATCACGTTGTTCCTTTCACGGAAGCCGAGCATGCGTACCTTGCGGTGAACCTGCCCCCGGATCGCATTGAAGATCCCGACACGCTCGAACTGGACAACGCTCTTATTTTGATCTATGTCGTCGCAATGACCGCATCTCCGGATGATGAAGAAGCGCTGGACGAACACCGGAAGTATATCCTCAAGATGCTCGATAACTACAAGAGGGCGCTGGGTATTCCATAACGCTCAAAACCTGTTTTATATGACGGTTACAGGTCATTGCATGGCCC
Organism: Methanoregula sp.; assembly: GCF_003170075.1. Taxonomy (GTDB): domain Archaea; phylum Halobacteriota; class Methanomicrobia; order Methanomicrobiales; family Methanospirillaceae; genus Methanoregula. The sequence continues at coordinate 3,299 of NZ_PMZU01000047.1, read as the reverse complement.
GGATCAGAAAATGGCCAATCCGGGTTTTACCCTTATAAAAAAAATAAAAAAAGATTACAGGCTGTCAAGGCTGACCGCATTGAAATCCTGTGCCACATCCTTGATGTCTTTTACGCCAAACGCGGTCTGGACGCTTGCAAGCTCGAGTTCGTTTGCCGCATCGCAGACATAATCAAGGAGGTCGACCGAGAGCTCCTTTTTGATCTTGCTTTTCTTGAGCTGGTCGAGCAGGGACGCCATCTTTTCCGGGGATTCCATGCGGAGCTTCGCAAGGCTCATGACGCACATGTAGATGCGTGTCAGGTTCCTGTCCGTGCCGGTGATGGTGTCAAAGAAGTTCCTGATCACCTGTGCCTGGTATATCTCTCCACCCATGGATTCACCTCCTGAACCTGTGTATCGGTATTTCCCCTATACTCTGCGGCATGTTATAAGGTTTGTGGTAAATGGGGGCAGATTCAGGCCAAAATTGCGAAAAAAGGGTAAATTTCACGCAGGAGCGGCGCGGGTGTCTGACAATGGCATGACACCCGTCACACACTGCCGCCTTCCGCCGCCTACTTCGCCGCACTTACGATTTTTATGATGTCCCCATCCTTGAGGAGATGGTTTTCCTTGATCCGCATCTTGGTTCTGGCATCGATCGCGTACAGGAACCCCTTGCCGATATCGGTGTGCACCTGGAAGGCGAGATCGTGTGGGGTTGAGCCGCGCTTCATTAAGAATGCATCCGGCAGTATGTCGCCCTGCTTGTTACAGAACTTGTTCTCGTCTTCGACCGGGTAAACAACAATCCGGTCGAGCAGTTCGTACACCGCACGGTTGATGGTGTCCTGGACCCCGGTCCCGTTGTTCTTCTTCATGACCTCTGCGATTTTTATAAGGCCTGCTTTCTGGGGTGCTGAGAGTGTGACCCCATCCGCGACCATAAACTCCTTGTCGCCCGGGAGGTATTTTATCACTTTTGCAGTCGCAGCATTCCTCAACGCAAGTTCTGACGCGGCACTGACAAACGAGACTTTTTGTGCGGCAAGTTTCTCCCGCAGGGCTTCGGGCGTCTCATCGATTTTGTTCCCGACTACAAGCATCGGCTTTGAGATCTTTACCATCTCGGCGCAGAACGGCACGAGGTCTTCCATCTGGGCATGGACAAGATCAAGTTTGAGCAGCAGTTCCGCATCGCGCACTTCTTCCGGAGTGATCCCAAGGCCGGTGAAGACTTCGGCAATAGCCTGGTGTATGGAGAACGTCTTGACCGATGCCTGGCGGGAGAGGCGGGACCAGTGTTTATCAAGGATCCCGTACACCCACATCGTCATCTCAAAGCCAAGGAACTTTATATCCTCTGCCGGGTCGTGGGTCCCGACACCAACCGGGTTTCCTTCACTGTCGGTCCCGCCGCTTGCATCCACTATGTGGAGGATCGCGTCAGCCTGACGGAGGTTGTCAAGGAACTGGTTGCCCAGTCCCTTGCCCTTGTGTGCATCGGGAACCAGTCCCGCGACATCGATGAGGTTGACAGCGACAAACCGGACCCCGTCCACGCAGTGGCCGCAGTTGAGGTCAAGGCCGTGGCAGGGGCAGGTCGTCCGCACGTATGCGACGCCGAAGTTGGGATTGATGGTCGTAAATGGGTAGTTGGCGATCTCTGCGTTCGCCATGGTTGCCGCCTTGAAAAAGGTCGACTTTCCGCAGTTTGGTTTACCTGCAAGCGCGAGGGTGATCATCGTATTTCCTCATATGTCACGATTTTTTAATATCAACGGATGATTGTGCCAGGTCCGTGTCTGGTAATAAATAATTAATCTGAATAGAAACTGACAAAGTTTTTCATGGCTGCTTATTAAAAGATACTTATGACCTTTATCGCAAAAACCTGCTGTTATTTCGACAAACCGGGCCCGGTAAATACAAAGGATGCGGCGCGCTTTGCCATCGAAAGGGCGAAGGAACTCAACCTTAAGACCATTGTTGTCGCAAGCAGTTCCGGTGAGACCGCGCGGGTCTTCTTTGAGGCAATGAAGGGGACCGGCCTCTCCCTTGTCGTTGTGACCCACGTGATGGGATTTATAAAAGCCGGTGAGTGGGAGTTTTCGGAGGAGACAGCAAAGGAACTCCGGAAGCAGGGCGTGAAGATTATGACCGGCACCCACGCCCTCTCCGGTCTCGAACGTGCCCTTTCAAAGTCCCCGAAGGTCGGCGGCGCGTCCCGGACCGAAGCGATCGCAGAAGCGCTGCGGCGCGTGATCGCGGTCGGCCTTAAGGTCGCAGTTGAGTGCGTCCTGATTGCAGCTGATCAGGGTGCGGTCAGGATCGATGAAGAGGTTATTGCGGTCGGAGGAACGGCAAGCGGCGCGGATACGGTCTGCGTGATCCGCCCGGCCTATACGGCAAGTTTCTTTGATCTCCAGGTGCGGGAAATCGTGGCCATGCCCCGGGTCAGATGACCATGGTCCTTAAGGAATTGCAGGAAGCTGTCCGCGTCGTGGGGCAGACACCGGTTCTCTGGATCCCCGGTATCGTCGCAGGTCTGCTTGGCGCGGTGCTCTGGATCCTGTTAAACCTCTCCGGCACGTTCTTTACCGGCCGGCTTGTCATTATCGCCGGCCTCGTGATGGTACTCTTTGTTGCCGGCACGTTCGGACTCGTAAAGAAAAACGAGACCGGTGCAGGCACGATAGTGCGCGAAGGGGCGCGGTACTATTTCCGGGTGCTGCTTCCCTGGCTTGTAATCGTCTTTGTGCTCATGCTCGTCTTTGTGGTGATCACGGTCGTAACGCTTCTCTTGACCGGTGGCTCAACGGACTACGAGGCAGCGGGTCTGCTCGCTGTTTTTGTCATGATCCCCTCACTGTTTCTGACCTTCTTCTGCGATACGGCTGCAGTTTACGAGGATCTCCGGGTCTTTGCCTCCCTCCGGCGCAGCATCGGCATTGTTGCCAGCCATACATGGGAAGTGCTGGGATTTTTTGTCACCTGCTGCGTAATCTCGTTTCTCGACTGCTTCGTGTTTGCCATTATATGGGAGGGTCTTCTCTTTGACAAACTCGAGCCGCTCACTCATTATAACGAGACCCAGTTTGCTGCCGTTTCCCCCCAGTTGCTGGTAACCATGATTGGGCCTGACGGCATGTGGGTTACTGCCGCCGTTATCTTTCTTGGAGTCGTGTTCCTCGTGCCGCTCCTGCTTGCCTTCAAGGCCTGCTTCTACCGGAACATGATCGGGAGCCCGACAGCAACCGTTCAGCAGGTAACCGGGGAATTCGACAGCAAGGGCCGCTGGTACAAATACTGATACG
>NZ_PMZU01000044.1 GCF_003170075.1 Methanoregula sp. | reverse complement strand
CCAACCCCAAATACCATCCCCTCCAAAAGTATCCCGGATGTTCCTCTTCCTCGACACCGAAACCACCGGCCTCCCAAAATACTCCGCAACAAACAATCCCGTAGAAAAATGGCCCCGGGTCGTCCAGCTCGCCTGGTCCTTATACGACAGCGATGGGATCCCGGAAAGCCGGAACAGTTTTATCATTTACCCGACGGACTTTTCCATCCCGGCGGACTCTGCCCGGATTCACGGGATCACGACCGAGCGGGCAAAAGCCGAGGGCGTGTCGCTCTTTAAGGTGCTCCCGCAGTTCAATGCCGATGTGGAGAAAGCGGAAACGGTCGTTGCCCATAATCTCGATTTTGACCTGCCGATTGTCACGACGGAATTCTTGCGGTGCAGTCTTGAGACAGGTCTTTTGGAAAAACAAAAATTCTGCACCATGAAAACGCCGCAGGTTGTCACCTGGTGCAAAATTCCCAAGGCCTCCGGGTATGGATACAAGTGGCCGACACTAAACGAGCTGCACCTCCAGTTGTTCCAGGAAGAATTTACCGACAGCCATAACGCCGGCGCCGATGTGGAAGCGTGTGCGAGATGTTATTTTGAGTTACGAAAGCGGGGGATTATCGGATAGGGTTATTGTAACCGGAAGATCTGGCCGGTTCGCCGTTCCGGTACCCGGTCCGCACACCGGCAGCCAAGTCCCGGTCTCTTCAGACCGAAAAAACCCGGCTCATCACGGCATTGCATTCGCGGGCAAGCCCTTCATCGATATCCCCGATTCCGCCTTCAATAAGATCCCGCGAAACCGTAGCAACCTTATCGAATCGTATCACTGAGGGTCGCTTGAGCCCGGTACCGGCAAACGAGGGATGATCTGAGGAGATGAGAAGATCGGAGTCAGACCGGTGTTTCGGAATCCGTGACGAGATAAACGCCACAATAACATCCTGGTCACTTTCATGAATAACAAGAGCAGGCCGAAGTTTTAATCCGCTCATGTCCGTGAAGGGAAAATGGATCAGGACTATTGCGCCTTTCATCGGTATCGCACTTTGATATCGGCAACCGTATAGAGATCAGGTTCGTTCTCAAGAAAACCCGAGAGCGAGTGTTCCTCTACTGCGTACAGGGCATCCTTTGCGGTGTCCTCGTTTCCCGCGGACTTTGCCATTTTTTTTGCAGGATGGCTCTTTGTCACTCGGGATGCGGCTTGCGCAGTCATGATACATTTTGTTATTCCTGTGTATCCATTATGGTTTCGGATCCGGCACTTTCCACGGCCATCCCCAGTCAGAGAATATTAAAAAAAGTCCCGGCCAGTCTCCCGGATATATTCTCCAAACCCGTCGAATCCGGCGGGATTAAAATCCGGGTTGTTAAGTTGTTCCCAGATGCCGGGAAACTCAATAGTGTTGCGGTTCCGGATCCAGCTGCAAATAAGATCGTCTGTGCTGTCCGGATTCTTATAACGTGCGATATCCGTGATGCAGATATAATCTTCATCATTCTGTACAAATATTGCAACTTCCTTGTCAAGGACATTGAGCTTAGTCATAATTTCCCTCCGGTATTCCCACCAGGTACGTCCACGAGCGAACTCCTCTATGCTGCCATATCTGTACAGGTCTCCCTAAAAGGGATAGGCGTGGGTGTGAAACTATAGAGAAACCGGGATGCAAAGACCGTCTGCAAAGAGTTCGGAGTTCGTTTTGAAGATTGTGATGATAAGGGGAAATATCAATCAACATTCATCTGATTGTTTAGTTTCGGGTATCTATTGTTTCCCGGTTGAGACTATTCCTGGCGTAGTTTCCCCATAAACCCGCTCAATCCCCCGGTCTAATCCGGGCCCAATATGGCCTCCGATCGCCATTCTCACACCCCAAAAGGAGCCCGTATCGGGCTCCGTTTCAAAATAACCTCAAATCAAGCTTATTTTTGAAATCGGGCGAAATAAAACGATCTCATAGACGCGTTTTGAAGGCTGTTTTCGGGGCCGGATGGGTTTGTGTTGATGGAGAAAATGATCGCTGCCAGAACGCGAATATGGCCTGCTAATGGGGATTATATGGGGCTCAATTTGGGCGTATCTTTGCAAACAGGGGGATATATGGGCACTGATTTTTTAGATGGGCAATCAGATGGTTTTACGGGCGTTTTTTTCATGGGTGCCCCCGGGGAAAACGCATACGATATCTCCGCATATGTTTATCGATAAGTCCCCGGTAAAACCGGACATCAAACGATTTCTCACACCACGCCGGTTCCACCCGGTACCGCCGGGAAGTGTCCTCCCCATCACACCACCTTTTAGTGTCCGTTGCCCGTTTGTACTCATCGCTGGCATCCCCAACCAGACGGGCAGGAAAAAGGACACAATATCATTATCAGCTCGAATCGCATTTACAGAATAGAACTTCGGGGGATTTTACATGGGAATCAAACCGTCATATATTAAAAATCTCGGAACCGCGCTTCTGGCCAAACAGAGGGAGAATTTTTCGAACAATTTCGATGCGAACAAGCAGCAGCTGTTTGCATCAGCATCGATTGACAGCAAGCGTGTCAGGAATCGTGTTGCCGGCTACATAACAAGAAAAATGAATGCCAAAAAACGAACATAACCCTCTTCACGTTCGAAGGTGTCCGTCCAGCAACCAGTATCTCTTTTTGTTCAATCGGCCGTTATTCCCTTCGGCGTTCTCCTTTTCGGGTTTGAACATAATTCTTTTGCGATGCTGATAAGGGCACACTGATTATCAAAAAACCATGCACACGCTTTCCCGTTGCACGGGATTTCAATAAGCAATCCCTCATTATTGACTGCCGTTCCGAATTTCAGGGGACAATATTTCTGCGATGGCATAAAGAAAAATTATTTTCGACATAATGAAACTTTCGCGAAGGAACGTTACTATCTGGAAACCCTCGTGTCCGGCCAGATTATACCGTGATAGTAACCATTTATCCCCCCCATCCCCGTAATTATCCCGACAACTTGAGAGAACCGCCATAACAGCATCAGGATTCTTAATCCCAAGATCTTGTTAGGAAATCGGATCTAAACAATGATCGTGTTGTAAAAAATAATGATTTTTCAAGATAGCTCTTCACTCACATCCTTTTGGGCATGGTCCGTTTGTGCAGGTACATTGTTCCGGCAGTGAATACCAGCGTTATGACGGCGAGAATGAGAATATCGGCAAGAACCGGGAAAAAATGTTCTCCGGTAAACGAGTAGCGGACAAGATCGGTGAAGTAGGTGAGCGGAGAGCAGGCGGAGAGCACGAGCCCCCATGACGGCAACTGGTCCAGGGGGACGAAAATACCGGAGATAAAGATAAGTGGGAACTTGATGAGTAAAGAAAGCGTCATGGGGGTCGACGGCTCGCTCGTTGGCGGGACCGCAAGGAGCATCCCGATTGCAGAAAAACAGCATGCAGCAAGCAGGATCGAGACAATCATGATAATCCCGTGAAGAAGGGGGAGACCGAGCGCCAGCGCGATGAAGACCGTGATAAGGGTAATTCCGATACCGAAGAGGATGGAAGCGATCATATCACCAAAAACCATTGCTTCTATGGTGATCGGGCAGGAGACGAGCCGTTCAAGCGTCCCGTGCCGCCCTTCCCATGCATAGATGGCGGGAGATAAGGCGGTGGCAGTGAAAAGGAGCGTCACCCCGACAAGCCCCGGCAACAGGAACGTAAGCGGGAGCTGACTGCTCCCCGCAAAGAATGCAAGAAAAAGGAAGAATGGCATGAGAATTCCAAAGATGAGTACAGAATTCTTGGCATAATAGAGGCGGATGTCTTTCTTTGCAATCGCCCATGCCCGCTTGACCTGTTCGGGAAGCCCGGCCGGGTTCATGACATATCCCCCTGCGTCAGGCGGAGAAACGCTTCATCAAGCGTTGGTGCGAGCGTGTTCAGGGTGACAATCGCTGTACCGCGCTGCTGGGTAAAGGTCACAAGAGCACGGATGGTTGCATCTTTATCCGGTGTGGTGAGCTGCCATTTATCCCCGGTCCGTTCAGCACTGGTCACGCCTATGAGTGCGGCCAGGTCATCACCGGATACATCCCGATCAAAACTTACTTCTATTGTATGGACCTTCTCGATTGCCGTCTTGAGTTTCTCCGGGGCATCGGTGGCCACTATCTTTCCGGCCCGGATAATACCGACACGGTGGCAGAGCTGGTTTGCCTCTTCCATGTTATGCGTGGTGAGAAAAATCGTAGTCCCCTGCTGGTTAAGGTCGCGGAGCAGGGAGAGGATCATATGCGTGCTCTGCACGTCGAGGCCACTTGTGGGTTCGTCAAGGAAAAGAAGTGCCGGTTCATGGAGGAGCGCCATCGCGAGGATGAGTCGCTGCTTCATTCCTTTGGAATATGCCTGCACCTTCTGGTCTTTGCGCTCAAGAAGCCCGAGAGTTGCGAGCAGATCGGATGAATGTTGTGCGGCTTTCCCGCGGTCTAGTCCATACAGCTCGCCCATCAGCATCAGGTTCTGCCATGCAGTAAGATCAGTATAGGCGTTCGAGATCTCCGGCACAACCCCAAATCCCTGTTTGGCGAGAACAGGTTCGGACCGGATATCATGGCCGAGGATCAGGGCGGTCCCGCCATCGGGCGGGATAACGCCGTTCAGCATTCGGGTTGTTGTCGTTTTTCCCGCTCCGTTCGGGCCAAGGAAACCAAAGATCTCCCCTTCCCGGACCGTGATGCTCACATCACTGACCGCGGTCACCGGTCCGAAAGATTTTCTTAAATGATGGGCTTCGATTGCGTTCATGACGGAAATCTCTCTTGGTTGTAATGTCTTTGTATTTCCTATTCCAGTAATGATTGTCAGCGATAACACGTTGGTAATCGATGAGGATCTCAGGGTAATGACTTTGCGAACTCCCGGACCTTTACCGATGCATCGGGTCTAAGAGGTATTCCATGTCCCGACAGCATGATATCGAAATCAATTGCGGCGATTTTATTGATTGATTGTTGTACCTCACTTGTGTCTAATGGTAATGGTCCCATTTCGATTTTACTGCCGTTAAATATCAATAGATCCCCTACAAACAGAATTTTTGATGCCGGATCAAAAAGACAAATACTTCCCGGTGTATGTCCTGGTGTATGAATGGTGGTGAGACCAGCGATGGTGTCACGGTCGCTGAGCTTTATATCCGGTTCAACAGGCTTTGATCTGAAAAACAAGGGAATGAGGACTTTAAAGATCATTCCCCTACCGCCTCTCGGTACAGGCTGGGTTTTCCTACCGGCAACGTAGTCCGCATCCGCTTCATGAATGGCCACCTTCGCACCGCTAAGTTTTTTGAGATCGCTAGCGTCGCCCACGTGATCAATATGAAAGTGTGTCAGGACGATCGTTTTGATTTCTGATGGTTTACGGTTAAGAATATCCTGAATATATTTTACTATTTTTGCGCTGTTTTTGGGCATTCCTGTATCGATAAGTGTCAGCTCGTCCCGAATGATAATAAAACAATTACCATTTACACCATCGACCTGGTGAATTCCCGGTACTATCTCCATAATCCTTCAACTCCCTTTTTTCTTCGATTCCATTTTTTTTAATAATTCATCTTCCTGAATAAGAATGCCCCCACCATCGTCATCGCTATCG
>NZ_PMZU01000033.1 GCF_003170075.1 Methanoregula sp. | reverse complement strand
ACTTCCTAGTGTAACACAGTCAGGAGAATTTTTTTATAATAAAAATGCAGGGGATTTTTTCTTAATCCCTGCGATTCACGTACCCTCTAGCCATTCATCAGGGTAATTGCCACGGAATCAGATGCGGTGTTTTGTGCATCGTGGACTGTCATGATATAGGATCCCAGGGGTTTTGTCAGGTCGAATTTGTATTTATATGACCAGGTGTTATCCGCATTGAGGGTCAGGGTCGCGACTTCCGCACCATTGGAATATTGTCCGGGCCCGAAGAGTGTCAGGGTGACACTTTTCGCACCAGTTGTACATAGTCCGGAATAGGTTACCGTATCCCCCTGGCCTATCACATAATTGCTTGTGGTGATACTGACCCTCCCTCCTCCGACAACGGAAAATATCGCCTTGTCAGACGCAATTTCCTGCTTGTCATAGGCAATCATGACATACGTCCCGGACATCAGGGAATACCCCGGGTTCCACGTGTAACTCCATGAATTATCTACGCCTACTGAAGGCATGGCCACCACTATCCCGTTCGTATAGGCGCCCGGCCCATAGAGCATCAGTATGACCGTATCACTTCCCGTGCAGGTGCCGTAGAATGTCTGCGAGCTGCCAATAATCATAATGTCCTTGCTTTCCAGGATCTTCACGGCAGGCTGCGAGACTGAAGCGACAACAGATCCCTGTGTGGATATTTCTCCGGGGCTCTGCGTGGACTGGGGGGTTGTCTGGGATACGAGCGGTGCCAACGCTGCAGAATAGGTTGAGGATGCTGCGGTCACCGTGATATTGGCCTTCCAGCTCTGGTAACCGGGATAACGGAATTCAAGGGAATGCACCCCGGTCGATACATCGGAGAGGGTACTCGGGGTGGTCCCGTGATACTGGTTGTCGAGATATATCTGGGCACCTTCCGGAGAGGTTGAAAACTGGAGCGTACTTTTTCCGGCAGGCTGGCTCGATATACACCCGGAGATGACGACACAGATTATTAATGCCGAAATAATGAGAATCCGCTTCATTCCGTCTTCCTTATAGTTGAAAGGTTATCATGATTATCAATTAAAATACTTGTGCAAATGTTTTTTGGCGGGATGACGGGAATATGCGGGGCATTCCCCGGATAAACCCGGGCAGGAGAACAATCAGTTCCTGTTTGCCAGCTGCAGGATTTTCTCTGCAAGTTCAATACTTTTCTCTTCCCCGATCATCAGCGTATCAAGGCGGATCGAGTCTTTTACCTCAACAGGATCGCGGATGTCCTGGATAAAGAGATCGACGATATCCTTGTAGCACGCTGCGGTCCCTGCCGAGGTCGCCTCAAATCCCGAGGCTTTCATAAGTTCGGCAGCGGGGCCGCTGACGGGCGTGTTCCCGACAAAAGGGCTCACCGCAATGACAAATTTATCTTTCATTGCCTCTTTGATCCCCGAGCACTCAAGGATGGGGGTGATGCTCGTGATCGGGTTTGACGGCCCGATGACCACAACATCGCTTGCCTCAACCGCCTGGATCACCTCTTCTGTACTTGCGGGGGGTGTCTTTGAACAGCGCACGACGTCTTCTATCTGGATCTTCCCCTTGCTCCGCACCCAGTATTCCTGGTAGTGGATAAGGCCAAGTTCAGTTTTTACCCGGGTCGTCACTTCGGTATCCGACATCGGCAGGACATTCTCCCGTACTCCGAAACGGTCGCAGAAGTATTTGGTGATGTTCGTGAGCCTCATGCCGTCCCGGAGCATGTTTGCCCGCGCGATATGCACCGCCCGGTCGCGATCCCCGATCGCGATAAACTCCTCAAGGCCCATCCAGGTAATCTCATCGTGGGTGGTGAACGTGTCGTTTCTTACCCCCCACCAGGTGTCGGTATTGAGCACGCCGGCGAAAAGGTACATGACGGTATCGAGGTCAGGTGATATATGGTTACCGGAGATCCAGATATCCTCGGCCGTGTTTACGACAACTGAAATCTCGTGCCTGTCCATCACTTTCTGCATTCCGCGCAGCAGTTTCGGGGTGCCGGTCCCGCCCGAAAGGAACGTAATCATTACTAGAATACTTTTATGCGATGTATATGAAGATTCTTAAGAGTGAATCCCAAGATCATCAAGGACCCGGTCCATGGCTATGTGGAAGTGGACGAGGAGATCCTACCGCTGCTTGATTCCCCTGCCATCCAGCGTCTGCGGTACATCCGCCAGCTCGGCTTCTCCTATCTTGTCTATCCCGGTGCCAACCACACCCGTTTTGAACACTCGGTGGGTACGATGCACTTGGCCGGTGTTGCCTGCCGGCAATTTGGTCTCTCAAAGGAAGACCGGGTGCTCGTGCTCGTGGCGGCGCTCCTCCATGACGTGGGGCACGGGCCGTTCTCCCATGCAAGCGAACCCTTAATGGAGGCCCGGCTTGGCCGTACCCACGACGATATTTCCGGGATCGTGGACGCGCAGTTCAGAACGCTGCTGGAGCCACTGGGGATAATGCCCTCTGACCTGTGCGCAGTCGTAAAAGGGCGCCATCCCCTTTCAGGAATCATTCATGGCGATCTCGATGTGGACCGGATGGATTACCTGCTCCGGGATGCGTACTATACCGGCGCACCGTACGGCACGGTCGATGCGCACCGCCTCATCAGGAATATCCACCTGACCCCGGAGGGGATCGTGCTTGACGAGAACGGGATCAATGCGGCAGAATCTCTGCTCATTGCAAGGACCCTGATGCGCCCGACCGTCTACTTCCATCATGTGAGCCGTATCGGGGAGTGCATGTTCCAGATTGCGATGCTCGATCATATGGCAACACATCCTCCCGGGGGTTTTGAGCAGATCAGTGCACTCGATGATGCGGAGTGCATGCATACACTCAAACACTCCGGAAGTGCTCTTGCGCGTGAGATGGCAGACCGGCTCTATGGGCGGCGGCTCTACAAGCGGGCCGTCTATGCAGGGCAGGATCAGGTCAATGCGGCGGTGTTCCAGACCGGCTGGTCGCTTGAGCGATCGCGGGAGGTTGCAGGAGACATTGCCGGGCTGGCCGGGTGCCGGGCTGCCGATGTGCTTGTGGATATCCCCCCGGTTCCCGGGGATATGTCTCTGGAAGTCCAGGTGAAAAACCGGCATGCCCTCGTGGGCTTTGCCGAGTTATCCCCCCGGCTTCAGATGCTCAACCAGACCCGGCGCGAGCAGTGGCGGTTAGGAGTGTATACGCTCCCGGCATACCGCGATGCGGTAGCCGATGCCGCAGCAGAGATCCTGCACATAAAAAAGCCCACCCGCCAGGACACGCTTTTCTGATCAGATGATACCAGTACCCGGGAGGAGGTACCGAAAATCCCTGCGGCAGAATAAAAAACTCTAATATGCGGCTTTTCCAACACTCTCTCATATGAAAAAATATTTTATCCCCGTCCTGTTTCTTGTCCTCGCGGGTATCATGGTCGCAGGATGCACTATGGGCAGTCCGGGCGGGCAGAGTGCGACGGTTACCCCTGTACCTTCCACGGGGGTTCAGGAAACAACGGGGGTCTCAACGTTAACTCAGCCAACACTTGCTATCGGGGATCACTATCTCCAGAAATCCTATCCATTTTATAGTGAAAGTGATCAGTTTACCGAGCAGTTCAGGATTGACAATCCATCGTGGGCTGTCATGTTTACCGTTCTCCCGTTAAATGACGACCCGCAGTATTGCTGGTTTGAGATGACCGTGACAAATCTTGATTCCCAGAAGAGCCAGACCTATGGCTTTGGCCGGACATATCCTTATACAACATACCAGCAATATCCGATGTACACGACAGGTCTCTACAAGATCGAGATGAAGGGAAACCTGGTCAAAATGGATCTGGATGTTGCAAAGAGGCTTCCCTGAGGTGAAATGAGATGAGTGATATAATCGGCGACGTGTTTGTAATCACATGTGGCATAGTCATCGTTGTAGTTATCCTTGCGGTATCCTTCCTCAATCTCCGTTCTGCGGAGCGCAGGATGCACGAGAGCAGTTACAAACTCAAGGTGTATACGGATCTCCTGAATGCCGTGACCGAGATCAACCTTGCCGGTGGTGACAGCTACAAGATGGATATCGCCAAAAAAGATCTGGCGCTTACGCTCAACCGGCTCAACCTTATCGCAAGTTCCGGCGTGCTCAAGAGTGTCAGCGACCTCCTGGACCTCTTTAACGAGTCCAAGGACAAGGACTTCGACACCCTCCGACTCCATAATATCCTCAACACCATCGTCATTGAATCCCGCCGGGATCTCAACCCGTCCCACGCCCGCCGGGTCGAGGAATCCCGGGTGCGGTATCGTTTCTTTGCCCCGGTGCGGAAATAAATCCCCCATCTTTCCCGTGTTCCCCGCTCATTTCGGCATAAACACTTTTTACTTCAGGCTCCGACATTGGTATCACAGGAGAGCGCGGAGTCGTACATGAAAAAGGAATACGTGGTCGGGGTGACCGGTGCGAGTGGAATCTGCTATGCCCGGCGCCTGCTTGAGATACTGTGCCGGGATGCCCGCGTGCATCTCATCATATCGGATGTCGCGCAGGAGATCGCACACCATGAGGGGGTTGACCTTTCAGGCTTTGATGCAATGTACCACGAGATCGGTGCGATCAGTGCAGAGATAGCGAGCGGCTCGCACCGGCACGACGGGATGATCATCATCCCGTGCAGTTCAAAGACCCTCGCAGCGATCGCATCCGGCTACGCGGACAACCTGATCACGCGAACCGCGGATGTCTGTTTAAAAGAGCGCCGGAAATGTATCCTTGTCACCCGGGAGATGCCGCTCTCGAAAATTCACCTGACAAACATGCTTGCAGCGCATGAGGCCGGGGCGACGATCATGCCGGCCTGCCCGGGGTTCTATCACCACCCGGAAAAGATCGATGATCTTGTGGATATGGTGGTGGCCCGGGTGCTCGATCACCTTGGGGTCGATCATACGCTTACAGAGCGCTGGAGTGGTTACGATGCGTAAATTTATTGAAAAGATGCGAAAGAAGGGCCTTGTTGTTGATGTAAAAGAGCCGTGCTCCCCGGATGATATGAAGGCTGCACAGATGGCGGCAGCAACGGATAAAATTCTCTTCTTCCATAATATCGGTGGTGCCCGGGCGGTCATGAACCTGACCGCAGACCGGCATGCACTTTCGCTTGCACTGGGTATCGATGAGAAGAATCTCGTAAAAAAACTCGCCGATGCAACCTTTGACGGGAAGATCGTAAACGACGGAAAACTGGCAATGAAAAAGCCGGATCTTTCCCGTATCCCGGTGATGCACTTTTTCCCCAAAGACGCCGGGAACTATTTTACCGCCGGCGTTGTTTTCTCGAAATGGGACGGGGTGGAGAACGCGTCTATCCACCGCATGCTTGTCCTTGACGACACCAGAGTTGCGGCCCGGCTCGTGGAAGGCCGGCACACGTACGTGATGCACAAAAAGGCGCTTGTCTGCGGGGAGCGCCTGCCTGTTGCGATGGTTATCGGGGCGCACCCGGCAGTGACGTTTGCGAGCTGCACCCGTGTCCCGACCGGAAAAGAACTCGCGTATGCGGCGGAACTACTGGGCGGGACGATCCACGTGAAGGAATGCAGCAACGGCGTGCTTGTCCCCGCCGATGCGGAGATCGTCCTTGAAGGGTACATCGGGCCGGATGTCACGGATGAGGGCCCCTTCGTCGATATTACGGGTACCTATGACCCCGTGCGCCGCCAGCCGGTGATTGAGTTCACCGGTATGTACACAAAACCGGACTTCATCTATCACAGCATCCTGCCCGGGGGAGATGAGCACAAGGTCCTGATGGGCTGCCCCTACGAGCCCAAGATTTACCGTGCGGTCGCCGGAGTAACCGAAGTGAAAAATGTCGTACTCACCAAAGGCGGCTGCGGGTACCTCCACGCGGTCATCCAGATCAAAAAGAGCACGCAGGGCGACGGGAAGAACGCGATCATGGCAGCCTTTGCCGCCCACACGTCGCTCAAGCACGTTGTTGTCGTGGACGAGGACATCGATCCTACGGATCCGTACGATGTCGAGTACGCGATCGCGACCCGGGTGAGCGGCGACCGGGACATCATGGTGATCACCGGTGTCCGGGGGTCGTCTCTTGACCCCTGCCAGAAAGAGGACGGGACAAACGTGAAGATCGGGGTCGATGCGACCATGGTGCTGGGCCACGAGGACGAGTTCCGGCGTGCTACATGGTGACCAGCATGCATCTCGACCCGGAAGATGAGCGGATCCTTGCCGGTGAAGCAGGAGAGACCCGGCAGAAGATGCTCGAACTCCTCGTTGCGCTCGGGAGGGTGTTCGGGGCAGAACGTCTTGTCCCGATCAAAAGTGCGCAGGTGAGCGGTGCGTCCTACAAGACGATCGGGAAATACGGTCTTGACTGGCTTGCCAGTCTCGATGCAAAGGCGGTCGTTCCCGCGGTGCTCAACCCGATCGGTATGGCCCGGACCCGGTGGGAGGAGATGGGGATCGACCCGGGTTTTGCCAAAAATCAGCAGGCAGTGGTCGCCGCGTACGAGCGTCTCGGCATCCGGCTTGACTGTACCTGCACCCCGTATTACCTGTACGAGACCCGGTACGGGGATCACCTCGCATGGTCTGAGTCGTCAGCGGTCAGCTACGCAAACTCCGTGATCGGGGCCCGGACAAACCGGGAGGGGGGTCCGGGCGCCCTTGCCGCCGCCATTATCGGAAAGACGCCCTGCTACGGGCTGCACCTTGACACAAAACGGGTGCCACAGATGGTGATCGAGGTCCACGCGGACACCTCCCGCTGGGGTGTCGCTGATTACGGTGCGCTCGGGTACCACGTGGGAAAACTCGTGGGCAACCGGATCCCGTACTTCCGGGGCATAAAGCCGGACACGGATCAGCTCAAGGCAATCGGAGCTGCGATGGCGGCAACCGGGGCGGTGGCGCTCTATCATGTCGAAGGGGTCACCCCGGAGGCGCAGAAGAACCGGTATGATCTCTCCGGTCTCGAAACCATTTCGGTCGAGCAGGCAGAGATCTCCCGGCTCTTTACGCAAATCCCGGTGGATGCCGTCGCTCTCGGCTGCCCGCATTGCTCCCCGGCAGAACTGGCAGAAATTGCTCGGCTCCTCACCGGAAAAATCGTGACAAAACCTCTCTATGTCTTTGCTTCAGAGGGTGTCATCAACAAAAACACCAGAATTGTTGACACCATAGAAAAAAGCGGGGCACGGGTCTTTGCCGATACATGCATGGTGGTTTCGCCCGTGATGGAGCAGTACCCCTCGATTATGGTTAATTCCGGCAAGGCGCTTGCCTATGTGCCCAACATGTGCGGGGGTCAGGCCCGGATCGGGACAATCGAAGATTGCATACAGGTGGCGACGGAGTAAATCACACTACCCCCCTTTGTGCCACCAGCCCTTATCAGGGCACGGTATAGCCGGGGATTCTTTTTATCAAATTTCATGTACTGCAGTGTCGGGTTATCGCACCATTGTTATAAACAGTGATTCCGCAGGTTAATTGCAGGAATGCAAAAAAAAAGAAAAATTTCAGGAAATCCCCAACAGGATCTTTCTGATCTCCCCGACCTCTTCCTGTGTCGGGTTCTTACCCGGCCGTACTCCTGCACCGAACGACAGGATCTTATCGACATCACTTTTTTTGGCATGCGCAAAGGGAATTTTCTCCCAGATCTCCTGATCGATCGTGTTCCAGGTGCACTGCAGCAGGTGCCCGAGGAGGACGATCTTATCCCCGGTATAGGACTTCCACTCGGGTCCAAGACCCTGCTGTATCAGTTTTATCGCCCGCTCAACCCGTTTTTCGCGCTGGACATGATACAGCCGCCTCCCGATCTCAGCCGGCGTTGCTTCTGGCATTTCAAACACCCCTTCCCGCTGTCCGGGAATGATGAATCAATTCTGTTGCCCGGTAATATACTTTGCGGCAGGCAGCCCGGATGCCTGTGCAACAGAAAGCAGGCAATCATGCAGGAAAAGGGGCTCCCCTTTAGGAAATAATTATAAACCGGCGCGGGGATATCACCCATCAACGGTTCCTTATGCCCCGCAGCAATGACAGCGATCTGGGAAGAAGGATTTTTGTTGTCCAGAAGGAAAAAGCGGTGGAGGATGCACTGGACAAGATACGGCGCCGGGTCGGTGCTGACTGGTGTTCGGTCTCCCCCATAGACTGCGATGTGCTGAAAGAGACCCTCGGGGAGATCTGGACCGCGATTGAACGGCCCCGGTGGAGTACCTACCGGTTCTCGAAATTAACCCTTGCAGATATCCATTCCCTGGTGGCGGCGGGAAAGGAGCTCCGGACAAAACGCTACATGACCGATGCCATGCTGCAGTCGCTCGATCAGATCCTGGGCCGCTCACAATAAACCGGTTTTTTAACCATTTTTTAAATTTTGAATATTTTTAAGACTCGTTTCTCCATTCATTGCGAAATGTATATATGGAAGACCCTGTC
>NZ_PMZU01000067.1:49591-84663 GCF_003170075.1 Methanoregula sp. | reverse complement strand
GCCGAAAGAGTGGGCAGCGATGCTGCCGAGGCACTTGTGGTTAAAGCTGAGAAGTACATCGCCCAGCTCACCAAGGAATCAAACAAGCTTGCCGAGCATGCCGGAAGAAAGACCATCAAGAAAGAAGACGTTGATCTCGCGTCCAAGTCCAACTGATCAACTCTTTTTTCGTATGAGCCTGCACCGGTGCGGGATCGTTTCTTGTAAAGCCGTTCTTCGAGGAGATGGGTTTTTTAAAAAAGAACAGAATATTGTTTCTGCAAATCTTACTCAATCTCCCGTCCGTTCACAAAAGACCGACTGCCATCCTCTTTGTGCTCATGGTAGTCGAGCAGGCGTTTTATTTCATCATACACTTTTCCCTTGTCCTTTGCCCCGGTAAAGAGGATCCTCGTACCATCGATGTCGTCCTTGAGGTACGCCGCCTCGTCATAGACGATAAGCATGATCTGGTTGCCCGGCCCGAAGAGATGCTCTTCGCTGTCCCCTTTCATGTACCGTTCGCGCTGCTCTTTTGTCGGCGCCGCATACTTGTTGTCGTACCGGAAAACACCCGTTGTAATCACCCACTGGTTGTACCGTAAAGAAGATCGGGAGGTGGGCTCTTCCACCAGTCACACGAAAGAATGCCTGCACGCCGGCAGGCTTGCCGGTTCAGAATGTTCCCTTCGTGCTTGGGATGCCCTTTGCTTTCCCGCTCTTTGCCATCGCATCTCCCAGTGCAATTCCGAATGCTTTGAACGCCGCCTCGCACTGGTGGTGATCGTTCCTGCCGGAGAAGGTGATGTGGGCAGTGATATTGGCGTGCATGCAGAGGGAGTAGAAGAAGTGCTCGAAGAGATCGGACGGGATGTTCCCGAGTGTTTTGTTGCCGAAGGTGCCGGTATAGACAAGATACCCGCGACCCCCGCAGTCAAGCGCCACCTGCGCAAGGGACTCGTCCATCGGGATAATCGCGTGTGCAAACCGCCGGACGCCCCGGCCGTCCCCGATCGACTGCTTCACCGCATCGCCGATCACGATCCCTGTATCTTCGATCGTGTGGTGGCAGTCCACATCAAGATCACCGGTAGCCCTGCAGGTGAGATCGAACCCCCCGTGTTTTGCCATTCCGGTGAGCATGTGGTCGAAGAACGGGATGCCGGTCTCCACTGACACCTTCCCGGTCCCGTCAGGGTTGAGTGTGAGTGCGATTGTTGTTTCCTTTGTCTCTCGTGCAATGGTAACTTTTCTCATTGAGATTCCTCTAGTGCCTCTGAAAGGTTAATCTTACCGCTGTATAGCGCCGAGCCGAGCACTGCACCGTACGCCCCGGCATCCCGCAATGCGGCAACATCCGCACGCCCGGACACACCACCGGCAACAACCACCGGCACACGGACATGGGAAATAAGCTGCCGGACTGGTTCGATGGCAACGCCCTGTTGCAGCCCCTCGACATCCACATTCGTATAGAGCAGCGAGCCGGCGCCGAGTTTTTCAAAGGTTTTCGCCCAACCGATGTAATCACCTGCGGTTTCCTGCCAGCCATGGATCGCGACCTTGCCCCCCTTTGCATCCACGCCGGCCATCACCCGGTCGCTGCCGAATTCTGTGGCAAGCTGCCGGATGCTATCAGGATTCTGGATTGCAAGCGTGGACAGGATAATCCGGGTTACACCGGTCCCGAGCCAGCGGCTCCCATCCTCAACGGAGCGGATCCCACCGCCAAGCTCGATCTCGACCCCGGTATCTTTTACCAATGCCCGGATCAGGTCGGCATTCTTTGCCGACTCTCCGAATGCACCGTCAAGGTTGACCACGTGCAATGCCTCGGCACCGGCATCAAGCCAGTGGCGGGCACAGGAAAGCGGATCGCCGTATGCGGTTGCGCTCTCCCGTTTTCCCTGCACGAGCTGGACACACCTGCCCCCGAGGATGTCTACGGCGGGAAAAATTCTCATGATTATCAGCGGATCATCCGCTCGATAGACATGACAAGGATGTCCCGTGCGCCCGCCCTTTTCAACGCGTTGATCAGCGCATAGACCCGTTCCTCGTTTACGACCGCGTGGACGGCGACCATATCCTCTATCGAAGCGACGTCCATGACAGTCGGGCCGGAGAGCCCGGGCAGCACGCTTTTTATCTTCTCAAGCGACACCCGTTTTACGTTCATCATCAGGTAGCACTGCCCGCGTGCCCGTATCACGCTTTCGAGGGCAAGGTGGATCTCATCGATTTTTTCGCGTTTTGTCTCCATCGACCGGCGGTTTGCGATCAGATGGGTTGAGGTCACAAGAACCTCGTCGAGCACCCGGAGCCGGTTGGTTTTTAAGGTATTACCTGAACTCGAGAGATCGACAATTGCATCGGCAATCCCGAGATGGGGTGTTGCCTCGCAGGCCCCTCCGACGAGGACGATCGTGACCGGCACGTGCCGTTTTGCAAAATACTGCTTTGTGATGGTGGGGAACTCGGTTGCGATCTTTGCCCCTTTGAGATCGTGGATGGTGGAGATATCCGCATCATCGCGTACGGCAAGCACGAGTTTTGCTTTCCCGATCTGGAGATCGAGGAGTTCCTCAACATCGGATCCGCGTTCGACTACCATGTCGTGGCCGGTGATGCCGAGATCTGCCGCGCCGGTTGCCACGTATTCAGGGATATCGATGGGCCGGGCAAAGAGGATCTCCACATGAGGGTCGAGCGTGCGGGCGATAAGCCGGCGCTCGGCAATGTCCGGCAGGTGAAGCCCGCTCTTTTCCATCAGGTCCATGATCGGCGCTGCGATCCTCCCCTTGTTGGGAATGGCAAGCCGGATCATGCCGGAAAAAGAAGAGAGTCCGCCCGGTGCCGGTGCGGATGCCCTTTTTTCGCCTTGTTTCTTTTTAGAAGGTCTTGAGTTCGCCACGGATTACCTTCTCCGTGATGCTGGTCACGTTTGCAAGGTTGTCGTCAACGATCGCATTGATTTCGCTGTTGATCTCCTGCAGGGTAACCCCTTTCTTGGGCAGTACCTGGACGCTTGCCACGAGCGGGAGATCGATCGGTTTTCCTATCTGGGAGAGCAGGCGAACGTACATCTCCTCGATGCCGTCGACCTTTTTGACTGACTCCTGCGCGATCTGGGTCGAGAGGAGGTTGTAGATCTTGCCGATATGGTTGATCGGGTTCTTGCCGCTGGTTGCTTCCATGCTCATCGGGCGGTTGGGGGTGATAAGTCCGTTGCACCGGTTACCACGGCCGACCGAGCCATCGTCGCCCATCTCAGCCGATGTGCCGGTGACTGTCAGGAAAACACTCTTGTTCTTGATATCGTCCGCGGTGTTAACATTGACCACGATCTTGCGCTTCGTGCTCTTCTTTGCCACCTTCCCGATCTCTTCGGACAGGAGTGCCATGTAGTCCTGGTATTCTTTTATGCCCGCGCAGTACTTGTCGACAATGGCGCAGGCTATGGTGAGGGTAATTTTGTCCCCGTCCCGCAGGCCCATGATCTTGATATCCTGCCCGATGGCTGGGTATTTCTTGCGGAGCTTGGTATCAATATAATTTGACGTGTTCCGGATGATCGTCTCCACTTCGGAGAACGGTGCATGCCCGACGCCAAATGAAGTATCGTTGGAACGGGGGACTTTGCCCTGTCGGGGCTTGAACACGTCCCGGAGATCGGTTGAACCGTTCCCGAGCCGGCTGTCGATCATGACATCCCGGGTCAGGTTGAGTTCGGGAAGGATCTTGTGGAGGTACGTGTGCGCCGCTTCAATCGCAACCACATCGGTCGGAACCGTGATGCCATTGAACTGCTTTGTCGCCCGGCCGTCAATTAAAACATAAATCGGCCGGATCATCTTTCCGCCACCGAATTTCGGGCACGATTCTCCGG
Source organism: Methanoregula sp. (assembly GCF_003170075.1). Taxonomy (GTDB): domain Archaea; phylum Halobacteriota; class Methanomicrobia; order Methanomicrobiales; family Methanospirillaceae; genus Methanoregula. The sequence goes on along the minus strand of NZ_PMZU01000067.1, from coordinate 80,795 downwards.
CAACGACCTCGCCCTGGTCGGTGTTGTGGTGCAGGACGGCGCCGAACTCTTCAAGGTACACCTTGCAGAGTGCCTGTGAAATCGACTCTGCAATTCCATCTGCAATGCTGTCGGGATGACCGAGGCATTTGCGCTCAACAAGTTCAATCCGCTGTTTTTCCAGAGGGATCTGATTCAACGCTTCAATCTGAATATTTCTTTTCATTAAACTTCCTCAGTTTCTCCGTAATCGTACTAATACAAGAGACTGGCTTTCATATAACGATTTCTTCTTAGGTAAAACAGAAATATCCGGCGTTTATCTGGCCGAATTAAAAATTGAAATGAAATACGGATATTCGGGTTTATGATCAGCGCCGCAGGAATTTCTGCAGGATGGTCATATCGCTGCCCTTGGGGGTCTTTTTGACCGGTGGTCTCCTTGGTGGCAGATCCTCTTCCTCGTCGTCATGGACCTCTTCAATCCGCGGGACCTTGTGCAGATGGGGTTGGGTGGTTGCGGCAGCCGCAGGGACCGGGCGGGGGACAGTCTTTGACAAGCGCGCCCCCGGATCGGTTCTCGAACGACCGAGCCGTGTCCCGCATCCCGGACAGAAATTTGCTTCTCCCGGAAGTCTCTTTCCGCAGTTATGGCAGAACTGCGGGTTGTCGGCAGGCTCTTCCGGTACTGCTCTCCTGTGAACGGCAGGGAACTCCTCCGGGGCGATCTCCCGTATAGGTTCGTGTTCCGGCACGGGACGGCGTACGGGTTCAGCGGTTACGCTCCTTACCGGGTGGACGCCGGTCTGTCGCACCGGCTGTACGGGATTATTCATCGCGGTTCGCATCGCTGCATGGACTTCTGGTCTCCTGACGACCTGAGAGTCACTTCTCGCGGGTGCGGGAATCGCATGGGTTAACTGGAGCCTGGGTTTCTGCGGCTCCTCTGTTGTCCTTATCTGCACCCGTCTCTGGGGCGGGGTTCCCGGTTCGGCCTCTGGTTCAGGTTCCGGTTCACGGGTAAGTGCGATCAGCCGTTTTACCGGGGGCTGGCGTTCGAGCTCTTTGAGGGGTTTTCTTGTTGGGTGCAATTCCTCGTGGCGGACTTGGGGTCTTACCGGCCGTGCCGGGGGTTCTTCTGCCGGCTCTTCTTCGCGCTCCTCCTCCGGCTGCTCCAACTCTTTTTGTGGGGGTGCCTCCCGGCGTAATTTTTTTGCTTCCGGCTGCTCCTGGAGCAGTGCCATCCAGTCGTCGATCTCACCGGCCCGGTCAGTGCCGTTCTGGGTAAAGACCAGTTTCATGGTCTTGATCTCATCGTCAGCTGATCTTATGGAGAGCACCAGCACCGGATCGGAATTCTCCGAGTATTCCACGATACTGTCGGCAATCGTGTCGCGCGTGATATCTTTTGCAGTTACCCTGATTTTCTTTTCCTGCGTATCGATTAAAAAAATGCGCTTGTTCGTCAGGTATGCGTGGAAAAAAAACTTTTTTACCGAGATATTGAGGGAGCCAATCAGCACCTGCTCGCCCGGCTGGAGGATGGCAGAGAGCCCGCCTTCCTCTTCACTTTCCGGTTCATCGACCGGAGGGGCAGCTGCCGCCATTTTCGGGGCAGGCCGGGGCGGGGTGTTCCGCTGCGGGATCTGTGCGCCTCTGCTGCCTGCGGATCTTGCCGGCTGCTGTGGTATTTCGCCCCCGCAGTACCCGCAGACCTCGACATTATCCCGGATATTCATCCCGCAGTGCGGACACTTTTTCATCCAATGTCTCCTCTGTCCTGTAAATGGAGTAGGTAATTATAATGTTTACATAGGATATGAAAAATTCTCTGATCCTCTCATGGATCTGTTCGTATTACTGTGATGCGGCAGTGACCTGGAGGTAGCGGCTGCGAAGGTCAAAAACCGCGGCATCTATCGCAGTATCGTCAGAAAGTTCGTGGAGCCAGATGACCGGTGTGCTCCGGAACGCGGTAACAAGACTGTTGATCCGGCATGCGGTTTCATCCCCGTCACGATAGCACTTGTCGGCCGTGATATTCCCGAATGTACGGTCAACGAGATCCGCATATGATGAGTGGCAGCCGGCAACATGGCAGAGTTTTCCCTGCACGTACACGATCAGGAGTCCTTTTTTATGTGCCAGATCCTCATTCTGCAAGGCAAACGAGCCAAAATCTTCATCCCCGTACCGGTTCAGGAGCTGAGGGAACAGTGGATCATTTTTCTTTTGGAGTTCTTCTGTTACCGGGCCGAGCCGGAGCAGGAGGTACCGCAGATATTCCCTTACAAAAAGCGGTTTTACATCAGCAAAAACCGGGGCTTCGAGTGCCTGCTGCACGGTGCGTTGTGACTGGCTGAAGAGATCATGTCGGACCCCGCGTAAAAACCGGAGCTTTACGGGTCGGAAATAGAGGGTTTTTGCGGTGCCGGTAACGACAAGGCTCCCATCTTTAAGCGTGGAAAACGAGACCGGGACTCCTTCGACTGGCCGTGCGGGTTTTACCGGACGGTGAACCGCAACAGGCTGGGGAATTATTATATCGGCTTTTTTTGGGGCCATGCGGTACCGGGATGTGGCTATGCGGGACGCCGGCCGTGCGGGTTTTTCCTCATGCACCAGCGCCGCCCAGTCATCGGATTTTCGGCAGGAATTGAGGTACTGCCTCCAGCGCGGATCGGAAATATGGGCAATTGAGACCAAACGAAACCGGTCTTTTTCCGGGATAAACTTTGCACCGCAGTGCGAGCAGTCAAGGTAGTAATCGGCCGGGGGGACGCCAAACAGCCGTTTACCGGTCACCCGGCTGAGGATGCCGGTCCGGCAGATCGGGCACTGCGCGAGCCACGCATCTGTTTCCCCTCCGCTGGAACACGTGCCGTCACAGGGTAACATGTCTCCCGATGCAATGTGCCAGGTCCATGCGGAGAGCAGCCGGATCCCCCGCATCTGCGTGTGAGTGGCCGCGTCGAGCACTTCGGCCGGCTCGGCAAGACCGGCGCTGACTAGGACCTCTGCGATGACCGGTGCGGCTGCACCTTGGTCGCTCCCGAGGCGTTCGCTGAGGCACTCTCCAAGTCCTGTCAGGAAGCCGGTATCACGGGATGCGGCACACAGGGGCAGCGTCCGCTTGACCTCGGCATTCAGGCACTCCAGGGTCACGCCGATGAGTCCTTCGGTGATTTCGACATCGTTTCTTGTAAAGGGGAGCCGTCCGATGCGGCGGCTGATGGCCTCGCAGGCAAGCGCGTGGATATTGTTTGGGATCGGGAGAAATTGTGGGGCGGCCATGGGTTATCACGCTGCTGCTATCCATTGGAAGGACAGGCGGATAAACACTTGCAGGTGGACGTTTTGGTGATCAGGCACCGGCATTTTTACGGTCCGCGGTACAATTCCGTATCGTGGCAGATGATGGACCGGCAGCCTGTCTTTCCGGAATGCTGGCACTTTCCGGTGATGACCGGTAGGGGATCGATGCGGCCCCTACTGTGCCGGGCGTCACGGCGTATGCGGTCCGATCGTTTGACGGCGATGCGCTTCGTTTCTCCATCCCGGTGATCGTGCGTCGCCCGCTCCTCTCGGAAATCCCGCTTGGTGTGCAGGGAGCGGTGGGAGCGGTCGCCCTCATCATCGAATATGTCAAGGAGCAGGTGGCGTCAGTTGCGGCGCTTGGCTCACTTGCCGGACGCGGCACCCGGTTCCCACAGCACTATGCGTCAACTATCGAGCCCTATACCATTGTAGCATCCCCGGCTGCGCTCGCTTCCGATCTCTGGCACGCAGATGACCGCAACTTCGGTGGATACAGCGGGCGTTCACCTTCTCCTTAGCGGGGCCGTTTTATGCCCTCATTCCTACTCCGCAGATGACGTCTCACGGGTTACAAAAACAGCTGCATGCCTCCGCGATGCCATTGCTGCGTGCGTGTTCTCCCGGCCGGTGCGGGTGCTGGGATCTGCATGGATCAATGCGCTCGACCAGCAGCTTCTCAGAGTACATCTCCCGGAGCTTGGCCTCGTCTCATTTTTCGGAGACGGTGCAAAGCCGGCCCGGCCCTGCACGCAGTACCGGTGTTTCTTCCGCACCGCAGGTCCCAAAATGGGGGTCAGCGTGCCATTTGCATGCCCGCGGGAGCTGGAGCCGGTCGAACTGGAACTTGAAGCGAGTAACCTGACGGTAACCGGCCTTGACATCAAAAAACGCGAGGTATTTGCGGTCGCCGGTTCGAACGCCCAGGGAAAGACGACGTTCCTTGAAGGCATAATCTCCGGCATGGATGACCATGCGGCCGGTGACGGGCGGGAACGGATCGTAACCGTTCACGGGCTGTGCAGCGCGGAGGCGACGAACTGTGAGCTTGCCGGCGCCGATGTGAGTATGTTCTTTTCTGCGCTCCCGCCCGGCATGGACGGGACGGTGAAGGCTGCATACGGCACGGGTGGCGGGTCGATGACGATGGCGTACCAGGTGCAGAGAGCAATTGTGCGGGGCACCCCGATCCTGATCATCGATGAGGACCGGGCAGTGGCAAATCTGCTCGTGAGAAGTTGTCTCCAGACGGGGGAGATCACGCCTTTATCCGAGATCCTAGCCCATGATCGCGGGAAGATGGGGGAGACGACACTCGTCTTTGCTGCATGCGCCATGGATACCCTGATTGCACAGGCCGACCGGATCATGGTGCTCGACCGGCATGTTGCCTCTGCGATAGATTGCGGGGGATTCCGGCGCCGGTTGGCGACATCTCTTGAAAAGATAGCGGGGGAGATCCTGGAAAAGGATGGTCCCTGATTACACCGTTGAAACGGTTAATGCGACCGGTACCGGCCATATCTGATGACCGGTGCATCCGCGGTCTTATGTATTAGGGTGATCTGTGCCAGCCCGGATAAAAAGCTAGTCACGTGGAATCCCGCACAGCATTCATCTCTTCTTCTTTATGAAGTGAAGTGCAGTGTAGATAATACCGATGATCACCGCGATAAGGATAGAAAGGTAGACCGGGTGGGAGATGATGCCTGCGAAACCGGTCAGATCTTTCACATCGATCGAGACTTTCATCGGGTCCGAGATATAGGTGGTATCGAGGGCGTCGCGGTACCGGATCTCCGAATCAAGGCCGTATTCCTTGATGGTCGCATCGCTTGCCACGCTGATCTGGAACGAAGCCACAGCGGACTGACCGGGAGCGAGGTCTCCCAGGTACGCGACATCGGAGGTGCTGGTGAACGGGTCGACGGCACTGATCCGGGCCTGAGCGCTTTTAATCGTGGAATTCCCGATATTCTTGTATTCCACCTGGATGGTCTTCTTGCTGCCCGGGCTCATCTGTGCCGGCGGTGACAGGATCACAAAATCCACTTTGTTACCCACGTTCACACCCACGGTCTCGGTTCGTGAAGTAACAACGTCGCCTTCCTTATTCTGGTAGACCACTGCCACGTCAACCGGATAGGACTTGTTCTGTGCAGTATCTGCCACCGTTACCTTATACTGGCAGGATCTGGTACTGCCAGCCGGGAAATCCCCGACAAACACGCTGCTGTCAACAGGAGTCACCGGGCTGTTGTCGTTCCGGGTAATTTTGACGGTGGCCTTACTGCCGTCCAGCGACCCGGTATTTTTGATCGTCAGGTTCAGGTATCCGTCCGCACCTGCGACCAGGTGACCCGAGGTCACCGAAATTACTTCCGGGATCACTTCAGGTTTTATGACTAAGGGAACCGTGACCGTTATGTTGTCCTGCACGTAGTAATAGCGGAACGAATCGGTATCGAACTGATCGACAGAATCAAACCGGGTATAACTGATGTTCAGCGGAAGGGCATACGTGTCGGCGGGTGCATCCTGGTTCACCTTTGCATGAATTGTCACGGTTTTCCGGGTCTGGCTGGCGAGATCGCCGATCATCTGTGGATCGGATTCTATGACCAGCGGGGCGTCACCGGCTGTCATGGTCACCGTGACAAATTTTGCCGTCGTGGGAGGATCGTCGCGGTCGATAATATTTGACGCTACCTGCTTATCCAGACTCATTCCGTTGTTTTCTATCACTACTGCAATCTGGATGTCGCTGCCGGCTGTATACTCGTTGGTCCCGGCTATATACGCGGTCAGATCCGGACTGCCATCCAGGTATTTTATTCCGGCAAGGGCCGGCACCACGAGGAGGGAGGTAAGTATTATCAGAATGATTGCTTGGGCTCGTATCGATGCCATAGGGGGGTCTCCTTATTGCACATCAAAAATGTATTTTTCTATTGTACGTTAATGGGTTATGTATTTTCTCCGGATCTCTGAAGAAACCCTATGTAAATAATTCCCGGCAGACTCGACACAGAATAATTTTTCGGTTATCTGTAGTAACCATCAAAAATTCTCTAGATGCTGTGGGGTAACCCCCATGATCACTTGAAGCAGGGCCCCCCCGCTTCCAATGGACTGGTGCCCACTTTTTATGCGAGGGAAGGGATTCGAACCCTTGAACTCCTGCGAGACTGGACCCTAAATCCAGCGCCTTTGACCTGGCTTGACTACCCTCGCTTACCGTCTCTATTTGTCCGGCAGAATTAAGAGCATATCGTCCAGGCGGCCAAAAAAGACCGGAGTTTAACCCCCCTACATCTCAACCCTGGTCACGACGCCGTGGATCTTGTCCGACGGCAACCGGTAGAACTGCACGACAGAAGGAGTGAGGTGCTTGATCGCGCCGAAGATCTTCCAGATAACATGGTTGGTGACAATATCCTCCATCCCGTAAAAGATTGTCTTCTCGTCAATGTCGGCGTCTTTCAGGATAGTCGAGATATCGACAATCTCCATGTACCCCAAGTAGATCTCAAAGATGGAGAGCCCCTTTGCCAGCTCCCGGGTCACGCCCCACGTCACCCCGAACGGCTGCTCCGTACGGATGATCGAGATAATGATGTTCTCCTCGTACACGATGTTGTTCGTGAACATCGTGCGGGGGATGTACTGCGGGATCTGCCGGAAATCCCGGGCGAAGTACAGCGCGGAACCCGAGATCCTGTTCACCGATTTGTAGAGTGCGTTGAATTTCTGGAGGAACTCATCGAGCGGCACCGGCTTTAAGGAATTCGCGAGGCGCTTCTGGCCGTTCACGTAGATAAGGATGATCGCGAGTGGAATAGAAGCGATCAAAAGCGACCAGTAACCGCCTTGCGGGATTTTGTGAAGATTTGAGAAAAGGAAGGTCCCGGTCACAATAAAAACAAACCCTGCGATCAGACTCTTGAGGATCTCGCCGCGGAGGACGAGGATCCAGATGATCAGGATACTTGTGATCGTCATCGTCCCGCAGACCGCAAGCCCGTACGCATGGGTGAGGTTGTTGGAGCTCTTAAACACCAGAATAATCAGCAGGACAGCAAAGAGCAGCATCCAGTTCACGCTGTCGATGTAGATCTGGGACCTGAGGTGGGGAGAGGTATAATCGATCCGCAGGAGCGGCAGGATACGGGTAGTGATACCCTGGTACACGATGGAGAAGATTCCGGAGATCATCGCCTGCGAGGCAATCACCGTTGCCGCGATGCTTAAGATAAGGAAGGGAATATAGAGAAGTTTTGCTTCGGAGAAAATCATCTCGAAGAGGACATTCTGGGTGTCGGGATGTGCGATCAGGAACGCGCCCTGCCCGAAATAGTTGATCGCAAGGGCGATAAATACCAGGTACCAGGCCTTCACGATAGGCTCCCGTCCGAGATGCCCCATATCCGCGTAGAGCGCTTCTCCCCCGGTGGCGCACAGGATCACAGACGAGAGGATCAAAAATCCTGCAAGACCGTTATGCAAAAGATAGTTGATCGCATACATCGGGTTCACGGCAAATATCACCTGTGGTGCCAGGAAGAGTGCGACAAGACCTGAGACCGCAAGAACGGCAAACCAGACTACCATGACCGGGCCAAACGCCCACGCCACCTTTTCTGTCCCCCGCGCCTGAAATGCAAAAAGGCAGATAGCGATAACGGCTGCGATCAGCATGAGAAGAATCTGTGCGGTATTCTCAAAACCTGGGATCAAAAGGATCCCCTCTACCGCGGAGAGGATACTGATTGCCGGCGTGATGACACCGTCTCCGATAAAGAGCGAGATGCCGATGATGGAGATAAGTGAAACAAACGCAATCTGGTTGCCGGATTTCAGCATCGGCAGCAGAATCTCCTTAAGCACAATCGTCCCGCCTTCACCTTTCTTACCCAGGTGCATCGCAAGGAACGTGTACTGGACCGTGACAAGGATCGTGAGCGTCCAGAAAATAAGGGAAAGGATGCCCATCACGTTCTGGGGGGTGGGTTCGATCAAAAGAAAAATCGCGGTGAACGTATAAATGGGACTGGTCCCGATATCGCCGAACACGAGACCCATCGATTTGACGATCCCGGGCATTACGAAATAATCCCTGAACATTCCTGATTTACCCGTGGGGACAATTAGGGTATATTGCTTTCTCTTTGGGGATTATTCACTAGGTCAGTCCAGAACGACCGGGATCCATATAAACCGGTCCGTTACGGGCCGGCTTCCCGTGCAGTCTCCTGCACCGCCGTTCCCTGCGCACCCTTGCGGTCATCGGTCCAGATCCGGTAACTCTTCATAAGGAGGACGATGATCAACGGCCCGAGAACAAAACCGACAATTCCCATCGTCAGAATACCCCCGATGATACCGATGAACATGATAAGCGGGTGGATTTTGACCCTTCGGCCCACAAGCACCGGCCGCACGGAGATCTCCGGCAGCGCAGAAACGACAAGGTATCCCAGGAAAAACAGGATGAGCACGCCGTACATGTCACCCCTCGCAAGGGCATATGCGCCGATAATGATAAACGCGACCGATGATCCGAGGATGGGGATGAGCTCGCAGAATGCTGCCAGGAATGAGTAAAAGAGAATATTCCCGTACCCGAGCAGGTAAAAGACCGGGATCGCAATAAAGAACGTCAGTACCGCGATAGCAATCTGGACGATATAGATGACATAGAGCGTATCCACTGTGACCGGCATGAGCTGATCAACATAATTTTTCACCGGCTGCGGCAGGAACTGGTCTACCCGGTCCTTGAGTGCTTTACCCTTTAAAAGCAGGAGGAAGAACGAGATGAAAAAGATAAGTCCTTTTAAGACGATCAGCAGCAGGTTATCTGTCAGCGTTGCCCAGTAATTGACAAAGAGTGAGTCCCCTTTTGAAAGCCATGCTGAAAGGGTTCCCCTGCTGATCGGTATCCCGAATGCTTCCGGGTGGATGGCAGGATTGTCAAGCCACGATCCGATCGTGGCAAATATCTGGTTTAAAAGTCCCGCATTGGCCTGAAGGATCATCAGGGTGGCCCAGGCCATCCCGGCAATGAGTGCGAAAAGGCCGATGGTGATGATGGCCGAGGAGAGGACCGGCCGTGTGTACTGCAAAAGCCGGCGGTGAAGCGGCAGCAGCACCACCGCAAGCGACGCACCAAGGACGACCATATCGAGGACCGACCAGAAGATAACAAGGGCAACTACCGTAAGGAACAGTACGATAAAGAACGGGTAGAGATCCTTGTCCATGCGGGTCATATGCTTACCAGATGGTTTGCGAGCATTACAGTATATAGGTGCCGTGTGGCGGGAACACCGGCTCCTGTGAGGAGCAGCACAACCCATAACAATAACAAAACGCCAAACATCTTCACTATCAGATGAAGCGGATCGATCACCTCGCAATGATTGTGCACGACGTGGGACGGATCTGCCGGTTCCTCGGATTTGTGTCACTGGTCCCATTTGTTGTACTGGTGATCTTCCAGGAATGGGACCTGTTGCTGCCCATGGCAAGCGCTCCCCTCGCGTTTCTCGGGATAGGGTACCTGTTCACCCGGGTCCCGGCCCGCGATTTCGAGCCGCCCGTTTCGATGGTGCTTGTCGCGATCGCGATCGCATGGTTTTTAATCGCCCTTGTCGGGGCGCTTCCCTTTGTCTTTGGCCTTGGCATGTCGTATACGGACAGCGTGTTCGAGGCGATGTCGGGCTGGACGAGCACCGGCTTTACCATGTTAGTGTCGGTTGACCTGACGCCAAAGACCCTTCTCTTCTGGCGGTCGTTCATGCAGTGGATCGGTGGCATCGGGATCATTGCGTTTGGGATCTCGATGCGCAGGAAGCCCGGGGTCTCGCTTTTCCAGATCTTCCGATCCGAGGGAAAGCCCGAGGATCTCATGCCAAATCTTATGTCCACCAGCTGGAAGATGTGGAAGATCTACATCTTTCTGACCTGCATTTTTACCGGTCTCGTTATGCTCGCCGGTATCCCACTCTGGGATGCCCTCAACCTGGTCATGGTTGCTATTGCGACCGGGGGATTTACCCTCCATTCTGCCGGACTTACCTATTACAACAATCCCCTGCTCGAAGTTCTTCTCATACCAGTAATGTTTGCCGGGGCGATACCGTTCAAGCTGTACTTCCTGATGTACCGGGGGAAGATGGAGGCACTTTTCCGCGACAAGACCATACGGCTCCTCCTTTTGATCGCGATTGTCGGTTCGGCAATCGTCTCGCTCGAGTTGTACATCTTCGACGGCCTTACCCCTCTTACCGCGCTTCGAGAGGGTGTCTTTGTCTCCGTCTCGGGTCTCTGCACGTGCGGTTTCCAGAATGCGGACCTTCATGTATGGGCGGTAATCCCGCTTGCCGTGATTGCGCTTCTGGTATTCATCGGCGGGGCAATGGGCAGCATGGCCGGGGGGATTAAGGTCAACCGGGTGGCACTCGCGTACGAGGGGGTGAAGTGGTGGTTCAGGCGGTTCTTTGTGAGCAGCCGGGTGATCGTGCCGTTCCGTCACGAGGGGCGGATGCTCTCCCGGGAGATGTCGGAGATGGAGATTTCAAAGAACATGCTGGTGATCGCTTTGTATGTCTTTACGATATTTACCGCAGCCATCCTCTGCCTGCACCTGTACATCACCACGTTCCGTCTCGACGAGGTGCTCTTCGAGTGCATTTCTGCGCTCTCCAATTCCGGGATAACGGTCGGATTTATCACGGCGACAAGTCCGGTTGCTATCAAATGGATCTTCATCGTCCTGATGTGGCTGGGAAGGCTTGAGATCGTGCCGGTGATCATCATGGTCATGGGCATCGCAAAGGGCGTGCGGGATGAGTTGTTCACCGAGCCTCCGGTTCAGGCTTTACTGTCTTATGTGCGGGATAATGACGAACCTGCGTGAACCGGCCCCTTCTCTTCAGGACAACGGGGGAAAGAGCTCCTGTTTTCCCGGGATATAGAGGGCTGCAGCATATTCCTCGGCAAATGCGGTATCTACCAGGAGGTCGATGTAGACCATGTGCCGGGCCAACTCTTCAGCAGCCGTCCGATACCGGGTTGAGACGAGCGTTGCATAAGCTCCCGAGAGCGAGCCGTTACCGATGGAGTGGAGGGTGGCGGCTGTAAACCTGGGAAGGATGCCGAAGCGGACGGCATTACCGATGTCGGCATAAGCCCCAAATGCCCCGGCAAGGTACAGATGCCGGATGCCCGCGACAGAACACTTGTATCTCTTCAGGAGCACCGCGATCGCCCCACAGGCGGCAGCCTTGGAGTCCATGAGGTAATCAATATCCTGCTGGGTGATCATGATATCCCGCCCGGTACCAGTCACAGGGGCCAGAGCAAGCACATATTCCGCCCCTTCCGGCCCGGTGCGGACCCGGGGATGCCGGAAATTAAGTTTCCCTGCGAAATCAAGGGCTTCGGTCTGCACCATGACAACGGCCAGATCGATGATACCCGAGCCGCAGATGCCCCGGGCCGGGGCAGAGCCGAGGGTGCTCCAGCAGATCTCCCCGGTTACCGGATCGACGTGCACATGATCGATCGCGCCTTTCATCGCCCTCATCCCGGCCCTGATGCCGGCGCCTTCAAATGCGGGGCCGGAAGCACAGGAAACCGATGCCGTCCAGTGCCGGGTGCCAAGGACGATCTCGCCATTTGTCCCGAGATCGACCAGGAGTGAGACCTCTTCTGACGTATGCATCCCTGCCGTGATCATATCGCCAATCACATCTCCGCCCACGAACCTGCTGACATTGGGAAGGCAGTACACCCCGGCATCGGGGTGTACGGCAAGCCCGATCTCCTGCGCGGTTTTTTGGATCGGTACCCGTGAGACCGGGGCGTCTGCAAGCTCCAGGTATCGGGGATTGATGCCGCAGAGCAGATGATTCATCACCGTGTTTCCCGCGATGCAGACATCCAGAATATCCGTGCTCCTGATGCCGGCGGTCCGGATAAGAGTTTCGATGACGTCGTTGATGCTCCTCGCGGCGGCTTTCTGGAGCGTGGCAAGCCCCGCAGGCGAACCGGCATATCCGATCCGGGTGAGCAGTTCCTCGCCATACGTGATCTGGCGGTTCAGGGTGGAGCCGGTGGCAAGGATCGCTCCGGTGTCGAGGCGGGCGAGGCAGCCGGCCACGGTCGTGGTACCGAGATCGATGGCAACGCCGTACAGTGGGGAGACCCTTTCGGCAGGGGCAATGGCAAGCACCGTCGGTGGCGACCGGACAGTCGAGAGCGTGGCTGCCTGTGAGGTTTCTGCAGCGAGCAGTGCGTGGTACTGTTCATCGGTTATGCGGGGCCGGGGCCCGGAGTATCCCGCAAACCGGATCGACTGAGAGGCAAATGGCAGGCCGTCGGATGGTGCCGTCTCCACCCGGTAACGCACGACCGCAGGCTCAATCTCGCCGGGTGCCACCGGCAGCGTGATCAGGATCTGGGGTGAGTCGATCCGGCTCTCCACCGGGATTGTAAACTCTGCATCCCCGGTCAGTGTCACCTGGCAGGCAAGGTAGTACCCCTCATCCCGCTCTTTCTGTGTGAGCCGGCAGCTCGTCCCGGTCTCCGGTGCCGCCATGCAGGTTCCTGACGTTAATATGACCCGGCATTTCCCGCAGGTGCCTTTACCGCCACAGATACTCTCGATTGCGATCCCGGCCATACCTATCGCGGCAAAGAGGGGCGTACCTGTCGGTACGGTAAGCACCCGGTTCATCGGCTGGAAGATAACCCTGATCTCCCTTGTAACTTTTTGCTGCACAGGTGTCTGCTCCCTCGTACTCATACCGCCCAGGCCATTCCTGCCGGGGCGGCATATTTCCCGTACCTGAAACGGCGGGACCCGGTCACCATTTCTTCGGTGGCCAGTGTGCCTTAAGGAAGGCAGGGATGCCGGATGAATCCTTCGGGCCGACCAGCACATGCCAGCCGCTGGCCTCCTCTGTCTCGCCGCTCAGGCGGGCGGCAAGCCCCGGGAGGATCAGGTACCGGTAATTGACCCGATCGGCAATGCCGGTTTCTTTTAGGGCCGCCGCTATTGACTCCGCGTTCAGGTACCGGCCGGCGACCGCGCTCTCCACGCTGTTTCCCCCCGTATCAACGACAATTAAAAAGCAGTCAATACCCGCAGACTTGATATCACTCTCGACCGTGAAATAGGTGAGCGCGTAGTTGGTGGTAATGAGCACCGGCGCGTCTTTTTTGGGCGACCCGAATATCCTGACGCCGGTATCGACCGAGACCGGTTTTCTCGGGTCTGTGTAGATGTTGAAACGCCAGATCAGCTGGGGCAGGAGCACCCAGCCTTCGAGGCTGTGGAGGATCAGGAGGTCCGCGTACCGGGAGAGCAGCATCGATGCGGCGCAGGCCTCCTTCCACTGAATCAGTTCGTGCGAGATCTCTGGCGAGAGCCATGCGGTGATCGGAGTGCCGAGAAGCGGGTAACCCAGAAGATCGTCGCGATTGGCAAAGACCGCCCGGCGGATCTGCGAGAAGGTATGGATCGTCCCTGACAGGCCGGGCTCAACTGCCGTTCCCGGGTCGAGCACGAGATCGACAACCCCATACTCCACGAGAGTCCTGACAAGCGATCGCAGGAGTGCGATATCATGGGGGGCTGACACCACGAGCGGGCATCCGTAACGGAGGGCGAGTTCCGCCATCTCCTTCCAGTTGTCCTTTGTCGCCGCGTAGAGGAGCGGGCGGCGTTCCCGGATATGGGCAAGGCCGGCGGCCATGATCGCCGTATCGTAGGTACAGAGAATGAACGGCAGATCGGTCTGAGCGGCAACGGCTGTTACCGCAGATGCGAATGCAGCCGGGTCGTGCTGGGTCGAGCGGATCGCGACTGCGTCCAGCCGCAGCTCACGCCCGATGTAATTATAGGAGAAGTCCGAAATAGCCCTGACCCGTGCGGTGCGTTCGTCTTCAGACAGATCGTCGGATACGTCGATGGCGATCGGTGTGGGATTGTGGTAGGTGAACTCGTGCCGGTACAGGACGTACTTCCCGCCTAGTTTCATGGCCCGGTCGCCAGTCCCGACCAGAATTGTCCTGACCGGGGGTGCCATGAGATCTTCGAGTTTGGAAAAATTGACCCGGTACTCCTCCTTTGTGACCGGTGGGCAGTTGTCAACGGCAAGCTCTCCGTTGACCACCCGGGTGGCAAATGCCATGCAGTTGGCCTCGCCGCACTCCTTGCAGTTGGTCTTGGGGAGAAGTTTGTACACGTCAATTGGGCTGATCTCTTTGATTGTTTTTTTGGGTTCGCGTTCCGACATCTTTGCCCCCCTTTTTAGATCTTCATCGTCGCCCAGCGGGAAACCCCGTCCGGCGCCGGCACATCTTTTTCTGCAAACATACAGATCATGTCCTTGCAGGTCCGGATAGCAGCCGGGTGCATCATCATGAAGATGTCGACCCCGGCAAGGAGAAGCGTGAGTGCATTGATCGTCTCCCAGAGCGGGCCGCGAAGACCCCGCGAGCCGTATTTCTTGTCCATCTTCATCCATGCCTCGCGGGCCGCCCAGGCATTGGTGGACGCGGAGATGGTCGGCTGCTGGAGCTCGGTATCTCCCATCAGCGCCGCGTGCCGGGCCCGTTCGTGGATGGTAAACGAGTACTCAAGCCCGTACCCGAGCGCGACAGTCGTAAGATCCATCACGATATCTTCCGGTGGGAGATACTCGTAGAGCCGGCGGTTGAGCTCCTTTGCCTGGTTAAGTTCGAGACCGGTGAAGCCGAGCACCGCGTGGCCATGCTCCTTTGCCGCCCGGGCAACCATATCCAGCGTCTTTACCTCATTCATACCGAGCGTGACAGAATTTAAGAGCAGCCGTTCGCCATCGGCGACTTCCGCCACCTTGCAAAAGACCTGCGCATCCTTGCGTGGATCCCCACACCCGCCGATGATCAGTGGAACGTCGACTGCCTGCAACACCTCTTCAACAGTATGGGCCGCTGCTTCGGGCGATGCATCCCGGATAAGCGGATCTGTGGACATGAGGTGGACGGTGATCATATCGGCGCCGTATTTCTTCACGTTCATCCGTGCCCATTCAGCAGGATCGCTCATCACGTCTTTCACGTTCTCCTTGAGTACTTTTGGGAGTGGTAACTCCATATCAAAAACGTCGAGTGCAAAGACCGGCGGGTGGGCCGCCGGGTGGTCAGCGTTTACAAACGGCGGGTACGTGGACCCACCAATCACAAGGGATCTGCTCCGGCTGCCACCCTCGCTTTTTGTTGCGCCGAGGCGGACTTCATGGATACGGCCCACGAATTCTTCTTGCGGGGGGAGAAACGTCTCCGAAAAAAGCGCAACAGGTTTCTGTCGTGCTGCGGCAGGCGTCCCTTGCGGTGCTGCGGCAGATCCGGTGGGGATCCAGAGTTCGAGGTCGCCGATTTCCATCAAAAAATTCTCGAGTTCGATCCGTTCTTTCCCGGAGAGCATCGCGAGGAGACGGGGAACGACGTCCTGTGCCTGATCTGCCACCTGTGTCTTTTTTCCCTCGTGGGTAGTTCTGTCGGCCATTTATTTGTCAGCCCCTGGTTTTTTTGGCTGGATAGGCTCGATGATCACCCGGTCTGCGGTGATCCGGGCGTTTTTGAAGATGATCTTAAAACCTCCCGATGTGATCGGAAAGTCCCCGCCCGAAAAGACCTGCATGGCGCCGTTAGTCCCGTTCATCGGGACATTCTCTTCTGCCGTCCACCGCTCTATGACCGGGTGCGCATGCAAGGAGAGGAAGTCCCTGAGTTCGCTCACGGTTTTGACCTCTTTTTCCGTGGCAATCCGTGAAAAGAGATCCGCCGGGATGAACTCCCTCATCTGCTCCTTTAAGTCGGACGGCATCCACGCGACCCGGGCATACCCTCCGTCAGCGGCAAGGAACTTAGGGGATCGCATGTACTCAAGCGAGATCCCGTGGAACCCGTCAACCTGACGACCGCCGGCGGTCGTATCCGCCATTGTCGAGAACGGCAGGCCATTAACGGTCACATCCTTGTATCCCCTCATCACGATCCCGAAGCCTTCCACCTCGGGAATGTAGAACGCGATCCCCTCGAAGCAGCCACAGGAGGTGTGGGGGTAGGCAAACGCGCTGTACAGGTAGATCCGGTGGACGGTACCGAGCGATCGCTTCTTTGCGCTCTCGTTTATCCCGGTATATTCTCCCCGCACCGTGTCGAGGCATTCTCCCTTCTCTATGGGAAAGATCGGGCCCTTGGGATCGATCCGTGCTGCCGCCCTTCCATCAAACCAGCTGATCGCCCCGCAGTTTGCGTACCGCTGGGGGGTGATCACGCAGACATGGCTGGGCGCAAACGACTGGCAGAGGGCGCACCCGTAGAAAACATCGACGTCGTCATCAGTCAGTCCCCGGGCGCGGGCGTCCCGCGCCTCATATATCGCTTTTGCACCGGCATACCGGGCCGAGATCTTCTCTTGGTCCGTAAAGAATGTAACCTGCATCTGTTCGATGATAGGCAGCTCGTTCTTGAGGAGCGCAAGCAGGACGTTCCCGACATAGGCAAGCGTCGTAAAGCCCCGGGCGTAGGCTTTTTTTGAGACCCTCACCCAGATGTCGTAACGCTGGTTAAGGTGCATGAACCCTTCGATGTAGTTGGTGTATTCGTGGATACGGCGCTCGATGACGCCTTCGATATCCTCTTCGAGTTCGGGCCCGGCAATTTCGATGAGAATGCCCAGCGGGTACTTCTTCCCCTCTTCCATTTCCGAAAGATCCGGGCCGACTACCGTGATCGCCCCGTCGCGTATCTCGTCTGGTTTTTTTACCCTGACAAGTTCGAACTTTTCCTCTATTGACGGGCCGCCCAGTTCCACGTACATATCGTTTTTCCTGATCCGCTCGCCGACATGGACGAGCCCCACATCCACCGGCATATCCTCAAACATCTGTCTGCCCCTCCGTTCCGATAGTTACCGTGATTGCTTCGAGGTTCTCCTGCCATTCTTTGACAGGGATGTTTGCAAACGACCAGTTCGCGTTGGGCTGGTAGGTGTTGTCGAGCGTGATCGTCTTCATGTACGGGGCGAAGTGCTTGAGCCCGGAGAGAAGCGTCCATTCCATGGGATACGGCAGGCCGGCGATGATGGCAAGATCACAGGGTCCTTTCCCGTCTGGTCCGTTCCAGCAGGGGTCGGCAATCCGGTGGCCGGCCTCAACAGCCGGCATAATGACAGCGCCTGTATACCCCCGTTCCTTCAATGTCCTGTTGACATGACCCGTGGCAATCACCGGGATTGCATGAGCCCGGGCCAGATCGAGCAGGTAATCGACAAGTTTCCTCTCACCTATATCGATCGTTGCGGCGTAATGCCCGATGATGAGCACCGGGTGCTGCGCCCGGTGGATGACTGCTTGAGCCATTGCAGGCTTTGTAATGACTGATGCCTTTTTTGGACCGGCAATCTCCGCGGTCTGCCAGGGGTCTGCGGCAGGCATGGGATATCAGCGCTCCTTTGGTGGTGACGGCTTATCTCGTGAAAGCAGCGTTGGGTCTGGGATCGGGCGCTCTTTCCAGTCAGACTGTGCGAGGATCCGGGTGATCTCTCCTTTTAAGGTAACAGGAATATCCGCGGTCGTACGGACATAACGGGGTATGTCGTCAGGGATCGTCCCGAGGTTGCGTTGGGAAAGGTCGATATAATGCGTAAGTTTCATCGCCCGGCCCCGGGTCGTATCGTTGGGCCGCATGCAGAGTTTTGCGACAAGAACCATCGCCTCTTCTTTAGTCTCTGCTGCGACAAAGAGGTGTTCCGGTGCCGGGCCTGCATATACATCCTCCCCCGTCCGCTGGTCATGCACGTACCAGTCTGCATCATGGTCGGCACGGCCAAGAAGCATCCGCCGGTACTTGGTCCCGTGCGGGCCGACAACTACCGGGATCCCGAGGCGCCAGAACCCCGCTGCGATTGCCGCCGCCTTTTGGGACATCGCGCCCCAGGCCACGCCGACCGCACCGACCCGGTTGTGAACATAATCCGCAATCTCGGCGTAGTTCCCTCGCAGGTTGCGCCGCGCAAAGACACTCGCGATCTTGATGGTCGCCCCGGCGATATGGGCATTTGCGACACAGGAGCCCACGTTCACGATCCCGCCGGCAGAAAAACTGCCCGGGAACTGCTCATAAGGGGTCTTGCCTTCCTCGTCCCGGTACATCCCGATCGACATCGCGGTGCAACCCGAGGTGCAGACAATGTACCGGCGCTTCGCAAACTCCACGCTCATCTCCGCGACCTCTTTTCCCCCGTTTGCGTAATTGGCGCATCCGACAAACCCGATCACACCCGGGATCTCGCCAAGAACGATCGGTCCCCCGACATTGCGGATCTCGATATCCTGGATCGCACCTCTTCCGGTGCGGATCACAAATTTCTCGTTTTTTATTCTCTCTGCTGCGGCCGCGACGATCAGCGAATGCACCGGGATCTTCTTTGTGCAGGCCTGCTCGCACCGGCCACAGCCCACGCAGGTCTCGTACAGGCCGGCAAGGAGTGACAGTTCGCCCGCGCCGGCGGCTTTCATTCCCTGCGGGATTTTGAGATCGTTCGGGCATGCCCTTTGGCAGAGCCGGCACTGCGTGCAGGCCGTTACCTGTTCGCGGATCGTTGCCGGGTCAGTTGATGCACGGACATTTTTCCGGGCCGGTGCAACGGTACGGGCGACCCGGACTGCTACCTCACCAGCTTTCTCCGGATCAAGGATGAGGACGCCTGCAAGTTTCCCTCCAACAAGATCCGTAACAATCGCGTCAGCTGTATCATTTGTCCTGTCGGGCAGGCCCAGGCAGTTCTTTTCCGAGGTTGCAATAAACGGTGCATGGATAGCTTCGGCCTCTGCAAGTGCATCGGTGCGGATGCACTGCTCGTCCACTACAATGACGTCCGGTATCCCGCTCCGGATGTACCGGAGCTGCCAGGACATGGGGCCGATGATCTTCGCCCGGGGCGAATACCGGGTCGCGTCGATCGAGGTGCAGCAGATACCGGTCACCTCAACATGATCCGACAGGTTTTCATTGTGCAGGTAATCGATGATGGCGACAGAAGGCGGAACGTTGTGTCCGATAACAAGAATGACCGGTTTTGTAGTATCGACCGTGCCCATGCCCAGCGCGACAAGCGGGGCATCCGGGTCGGCTTTCGGGTACCCGAGCGCCGATATCTGCGCAAGATCGGCAACCTCCATGCCCACATGGTCAATCATGCCGGCGTGAAGCACCTTGCTCTCGAAGTCGAGGGGGTCGCCTTCCTGGCCGGTATGTGTCACCGCGAGGAGAGCGGTAATCTGGCTCTCGCAGTAGTCAAGGACCGTCTCAAGGTCGGCAAGGATTTCCGGTTTTTCACCGCAGACGAGGCGGATAATCGGGGCCTCCACTCCTATCGCGTTTCCGCCGGGATTTATGGGACAGTCACGGCCGGCTTTTTTTATCGCATAGGTTACGAGTTCACGCGCATGGCTGGTGTGGGTGGCGGCGCCAATGCAGGCAGAAAGGAGGACGGTCCGGGACTGCTGGGCCGGCATCGTGATACCGCAGGCACCCTTTTTTGTACCGGTCAGATCGCACTTCCCGTACGTGCATAGGCAGCAGAGATCGCAGAACGGCATATAGAACGGCTGGTACCGGGAGAGGAGTGTCCGGTCCCAGGTACGGAGCGCAGTTAGCGAAGGGTACGGGGTCGGACCCTCAGGCTCGGTCCAGTCTGCTGCCGAAAGTTTCCCGATGGAGATGGAGAGATCCCTGATACGGCCGAGGCCGGACTCCATCTCCTTTATCGTAAGCGCGATCTTTTTTTCTGTCAATGGCAGCACAACCGGGGAGTAATATCTACTGGAATACAGGAATGCTGGTTTATATTTATCTTACCGGTTTTTAACCGAATCGACTGGACTTCCGGGGCACCGGCAGAAAGGATCATTTCCGATACAATCATGATACCTTCCCGTACCCGGCCTTATCCATGAGTGCAGAGACTGAACGGTACGCCGGGGAACTCTCCATGATATCGAGAAGCGACCGACCGGCGATCACCGATTCCTGCACGAGCGGGTCAAAAATTATTTTTCCCAGGTACTGCTGCCCGGTCTCTTTTCGCGCCGTCTCTTCAAGATCTGCAGGAAAGAGACAACCCCCGACCACAAAGAAACGATCAAAACCGATCCCGACCTCCCGGGTGATCCGGTCTGCCCGCTTTACGTGTTCAAACGACTTGTGCGAGGGTCCCATGATATCGAAGATATCGTTGACGCGTGCGGTGATCTTACGGTTGAGGTGTTCAAGGCCTGCCGGGGAATCGATCAGCACGTACCGGTAATTCTTCGTAAGCGATTCGAGCGCGCCTTTGAGTGCCGCATCGGGCATACAGTAGCAGCCTTCGATCCACTTGGTTCCGACTGCAATGAGATCGAAGTCGTCACCTTCGTAGAGTCCCTCTTCAAGAACCCGGGTCTCAATCCGTTCTGTCGGGGCAATTCCTGTCATGGTCCCCCCTTTTCTGATGAAGGTATCCGTGACCAGTTCGGCGATGGTCTTTACACCTTCGCGTTCGAGATCGACACCCACCATCTCTGCAAGGTTCTGGTCGGGATCGACATCGACCAGAAGGAGAGGCGTCTCGTTTTGTTCAACAAAGAATTTGGTCTGCAACGCGACAAAACTCGTCTTGCCGGTCCCGCCCCGGCCCATCGTGACCAGCGTCTTCATGAGTTGTTACTCCTATCAGCTGCCAGAAGGGCGGGCGATCTTTCTTTTATATCCTGCTTGATCCGGGAAAGGATCCCACCGAGGGTATGGAGTGTATCAGAACCTTCGAGAGAGGTAATCGGATCGCCAGCAATACCGGCCCGAACCACGGCAGGGTCGAAGGGTATCATACCAATCACTTCCAGATCACTGGCTGTTGCGAACTCCCGTATCACCTGTTCATGGCCAGCATCCACGATCCGGTTCCCAACCAGCGCGATCCGGGGAATGCCGGCATCTCCCGCCATCTGTGCGATTGTTCCGGCAACAGATAGCGATTGCCTGTTTGCATCGCTGACCACGAGCATCATATCGACACTCTCTGCCGTTCCCCGGCCGAGATGCTCGACACCTGCCTCCATGTCCAGTATCACCACTTCGTCACGGTCGATGATCAGGTGGCGGAGCAGGGCGCGGATCACGCTGTTTGCCGGGCAGGTACAGCCTGCCCCCATAAATACCACAGTACCCATGACAAGCAGGTGCACCCCGGCCGGGGTCGGAACTGCATACTTCTGGACTACATCATCTACGGTAAAGTTCAGGGTATAGACCCCGGGATATCCGGTACCGGTCTTTGCTGCGATAAGTGCCTCGTTTTTCGAGACCGGAATGATCGTGCCTGCGTCACGGGAGGCAAGTCCAAGCAGGAACCCGAGGTTGGGCGCGGAATCGGTATCGATGGCGATGGTCGTATATCCGGCCCGGGCCAGCAGGAATGCAAGACCCCCGGCCACCAGTGTTTTACCGGTTCCCCCTTTTCCGGCCACCGCGATCTTCATACAACCCTCTGCATCCCCTTTAATTTCTATATACGTGAATCCGGCATAATAAACCGGTTATAATACCAATTTTCCCTGGTATACACACGGTTCAATCCATGAGCGTACCTTTTTGTGGGGGGCTGCGCAAAACCTATGTCTGAGATGAACGTGTAATGAAGATATTCCGCCCCATGGTCTTACTGCTGATCCTGACTGCTGTTGTGATCCTTTGTGCCGGTTGTACCTCAAGTGCCCCGCCGGCTGCGGTAGTAACTGCTGAACCAACTGCCACTGCGGCCCCGACTGAAGTGCCGACCATTACTGCATGCGGAGTGGAGAACTGCCACGGGCTCACGGTCACGTGCGGTCCGAACCTGGCCACGGCCTGTTCAAACGATATGGATGCAGGAGACCGGTGCCGCCAGTACGCCAGCTGCCAGATAGTGAGCGGTTCGTGCCAAGTTGTGACTGATCCGAAGTATGACAAGTGCGTCAGCTGCGTCCAGATGTGCAAGAGTTCGTACTACAATAACCCCAACATGCTCTTCGACTGTTCTCAAAAGTGCTGACCATAATGTTAGTTGAGGATTGTCGGACCGGGTCCGGGAGCTGGTGAGGTCAGGAATTCTCTTTTACTCGCATTCTTTTTTTATTGACTATGGACCGGCATCGTAGTGCTTAGGTCTCTTTAATCCTCTCCTTTGGGTTCACCCCACCCATTAAAGAGGATAAAACACCAATAGTGCAGGAATAACGGTGACAGATGGCTGATTTAAGGATCGTCGGGACTGCACATGTCTCCCAGAAAAGTGTCGATGAAGTAAAGGCAGCGATCGACGAGTTCAGGCCCGATGTTGTGGCCATCGAACTTGACCCTGCCCGTTTCAACGCCTTAAAAAAACAGGCCCGGGATCCGACAGTTGATGATGTCCTTGAAGTAAAGAACTTCAACTCACTCCTTGTCCAGTGGCTGCTCTCTTACCTCCAGCGCAAGATTGGCGTCGATGTCGGCGTCGAGCCGGGTGCCGAGATGAAGCTGGCCATTGCGGAGGCGGAGAGCCGGGGGATTGCGATTGCGCTCGTTGACCGGGACATACGGCTCACGCTCCTGCGGTTCTGGAAATCGATGGGGCTCATCGAGAAGATCAAGATGATCTTTGCGCTTATCTTCTCCATTGCCGAGGTGGACAAGGGAGAAGAGATCGATATAGAGTCGCTCAAGGAGCAGAACGTCATCGATGCGGTCATGGAGGAGTTCCGCAAGTTCTCGCCCAACGGCGCTCATGCCCTCATTGATGAACGGGATGCGTTCATCGCCCACCAGCTCGTCATTTTAAAGGTGCAGCGGCCGGAGGGCAGAATCCTTGCCGTGGTCGGCGCCGGCCACCGGCAGGGCATCACGAACTATGTCGAACACCCGCAGACTCTCCCGCCATTTGATGCCCTCACCAGGGAGCCGAGATCGTTTCCCTGGGCGAAAATATTCGGGTTCGCGGTCACGGGGCTTTTTGCCTTTTTGCTTGCGGCGATCGCGTTCTCCGGTGTCGGCTGGATCGTGCTCTTATACGCACTCCTCTTCTGGGTGATCATCCACGGAGTACTTGCTGCATCGTTTACCCTCCTTGCCGGGGGGCACCCGTATTCCGCTCTCACCTGTTTTGGCGTGGCGTGGATGACCTCCCTGAACCCGTTACTCCATGCCGGATGGTTTGCCGCGTACGTTGAGGCGAAGGTACGAAAACCGCCGGTTTCGGATTTCCGGAAAATTTACGAAACAGAATCGATCCGTGAAATGGCACGCATCCCGCTTTTTAAGGTGGTGCTGGTGGCTGCGCTTGCAAATCTCGGGAGCCTGCTCGGGACGATCCTGTACTTCATCTTTGTTTTCCCGCTGCTACACATCGATCCCGTTGTCGTGATCTCGACCGGTGTCCACAATATGTGGGCGTGGGCAACCGGGTGGATCTGATCCCGGTTTTCCCGTTTTTTTTAGTCATGTGGATATGTCCCGTCGCGATGTTATCCGGCTTCCTGTTTTACGAAGGGAATCTGAAGGTACTTTCTAAAAGAGATCTTTTACCGGGAATATGCAGGTTGTCGTTTTTTTAGTCCCTGCACTCTCTAATCTCCTGATCGATCCAGTCCTGTATGACCAGTTTCATCTGCTGCTGCGTCATGCTCTGCCGGCAACGGACCCGGATCTCGACTTCGAGCAGGTCGAGGAGAGGCTGAACTGTTTTAAAATAGGCATCTGGTCCGGCAAATCCCCCGGATTTTTCAATATGGATCATCACCAGTTCGTGAAGATGCGTAAATTCCCCGGTTATATCGATGATCTGTTCGAGCGTCATACCGGTGAAATGTTCCGGGGAACTTTCTGTACCACATTCATCCGGTTGACCATCCCTTGGAGAGCAGGGTGGTTCTTCGGGTGCAGCGTTTCCTATATCTGCCGATGGAGGGGTGGTTGAATTCCTGTCCGTAATGAGTCACCTGTTATGGGTCAGCACCTGTATCAGAGAGCCTCGTTCCTGCCGCAATAAAAAAGTTTTCCTGCGCACAGGCCGGTTTCTTAATGGCACCCTTCGGGCAGGGGAAACCAGCGTACCTGTGACAAGCCTTGATGTGCTCCAGAAACAATAGACAGTTTGTCGGATTTTCGCGTCCGGCACTCCCTGGAGGAAATCCGGATGAATGTGGAGTGTGACCCATGAGTAGTACTGCACTTCTGGTGATTGAAGGGCTCTGGTGGACACCGGAGCAGAAACCCAAACGACCCTCGGTGTTGTCGTTTCTGGAAGGACTTGAGAGTTACCGGGGAGATTTCAATATCTATTATTCCAACTTCTACGAAAAAAACGGTTTTAAACAGGCGCTTTCAGAGGACCTCACCAATACCCGGGAAGACCGGCTCTTTCTCTATGTAGCGGCCCACGGGACCGGCAAACGGATTGGGGGGCTCAAGGCCAAGACCGGCATGAAGATCCCGTCGATGTTCAAGGTGGTCAGGAGTGCGGCGAACTACTCCAATATCGAGGGGGTCGTTATCGGTTCGTGCAGCGTGGGTAATAACATCGATGATTTTTTGTCCACCACGAAAAATTCGCGCATCGCCTGGATCTTCGGATACACATGTGAGATCGGCTGGATGGCCTCGACGCTTATCGATCTCTCGCTCTTTGAGCATCTCATGAAACTCAAAAAAAGCGATCTTGCGGACCGGGAGAAGATCGCAAAGACCTTTGTCAAGGCATTACACCGGTTCAACGGTGACTATGTGCTCTGCAAGGGTAAGGGAAAAAGAGCAGGTGTCCCGCTTAAAAATGCGCTGACCATCGTGATCCAGCCGCGCAGGCCGGGAAGCAAGGCACAGGACGAGACCCGGTATATACTGGGAAAACTGGGATGGATAAAAGAATAAGACTGGAGCCTTGCTGTGGAAGGTCAGGCGTGTGTCTTTAACGGGTGCATGCGATATTTTCCGGTCTTTTCAGGAAAATCCTTACGTGCGTTTTCCGACCCGTTTGCGGATTCCCAGCGCTGCAAGAAAACCCGTGGAGAACGCGGCCTGGAGGTTAAAACCCCCGGTGTCACCATCAATATCGAGCACCTCCCCGGCGAAGAAAAGCCCGGGCACCTGTTTTGATTCCATCGTCTTTGCATGCACCTCCCCAAGTGCAACACCACCCCGGGTTACCATCGCGACGGAGAGATCCCCAAGGGAAGAGACCACAAGCGGACATGCTGTTAAGAGGCCGATCAGGATTGTACGTCCGGCAGCAGTCATGTGAGCACCGGTACTATCCGCCGGAATTCCGGCAAGATCCGGGAGCTGGCGGGCCAGCCGTTCGGGAATCCCAAGACCGGCAATAATGGTTTTTATCGATCTTGTCGGGGCTCTGGAGATAATATTCTGGAACTCCCGTTCAAACGTGTCGCACTGTACCGGCCCGGCAAACGAGAGCCGGATCTCATCCCCGGCCCGGATATCGCGTGAACGGTCAAGGATCCCGGGCCCGGAAAGGCCGGTGTGCGTGAAGAGTATGTCTCCCTGCCCGTCAAAGATCTTCCGGTTCTCCCGCCAGACCGAGAATGGCAGCCCGGCAAACGACATGCCGGCGAGGTCTGCAAACGGGAAGTTTCTAATCAGGAGCGGGGTGAGCGCCGGCCCGATCCCGGTTATCGTATGCCCAAGGGATGCGGCGAGCCGGTAGCCATCTCCTGTTGATCCGGTCTTCGGGTAGGATGCCCCACCGGTAGCAATGACCAGATTCTTTGCAGAAAATGTATCGCCGGCCGTATACAGGACAAACCCTAAAGGCGTGTTTTCAACCCGGTGCACCGGTTCGCCGCACCGCAAATCGACCCCCGGGTGTTGGCACTCCCGGATAAGAACCTCGCAGACATCCCCGGCCTTATGACTTACAGGAAAGACCTTGCCTCCCTCTGTTATCTCCATCGGGAGGTTTCGCTCCTCAAAAAACCGGATAAGCATCTGGTTTGTATAAGACATAAGTGCGGGTCTGAGAAACTGCCCGTGTGCGCCGTACCGGGGAAAAAACATCCGTATATCCCCGTCATGCGTGATGTTGCACTGGCCCGTGCCTGATATCCGAAGTTTCATCCCGGGCTGCAGGTTCTTCTCCAGAAGAAGCACGCGGATACCTGGCCCTATGGAATGGATCGCACAGAAAAGACCGGCCGGGCCGGCGCCGATAACTGCAATGTCATACTGTTCCACGGGGCATCTCTTCCGGACTATCTCTTTTGATCGCACATGAACATTACAGTCTTGGCCCGGATCGCAGTCCCACTACCTGACTGACGCTCCACAAAGCACCGAGCGCCAGAAACATCCACAGGTATTCCGGTGCCTCCCGGATCGGACTGGTTTGTTAAAGATGATGCAGCCGTGTGGGCGGGCAAAAAAATCTGTCTTTAGTGACACTTCTTCATGAACCACTCGGCATAATGCCGCCGCAGTTCCTCGGACTCTTCCGGAGTAAAATCCTTTTTTTTATGGGTGTGCAGGTGTTTTTCCATTTGCCGTATAATGTGTTCGGCATCATGGTAATCCTCCACCTCAAGGTATGCAGGTAATTTTGCCACTTCGTAGGCATTGCCGCAAACCGGGCAGAGTTTCCATTTCTGGAACCGGTCCACGTAAGTAAAAGTCCTGCACCCCGGACATCGGAGGATATGATACATAATCATGAGGTGATAAGTGCATCCTTTATAAAAATATATCTATGTCCCGGTACAAGCAGCGAGACTGGTGCCTGAGGGTATTTCTGCAGGTCTGGGAGTCCTGCAGGCAGGAGTATTAATGTTCTCTTGCCGGGGATGCAAAACACCAAACGAAATCCCTATATCGTGCGATCAACTCATAGAACCAGTACTATGGAAAATATTGTTGTCACGGGCATCCGGGGACTCCCCCTCATCAGGGCCGGTGATAATATTGCAGCGATGATCTGCGAACGGGTGAAGGTAGAGGATGGCGACATTATCTCCATTGCCTCTACTGTGTATTCAAAATCACGTGGATATACAAAACATCTTTCGGAGATTACGCCATCAGAGCGTGCGGTGCGGCTGGCAAAACTCAATGGCGAGGATCCGCGTTTTGTCCAGGCTGTGCTCGACGCCTCGAAGGACATTATCATGGAGCACCCGTTTATCCTCTCGGAACTCCCTTTTGGCCATATCGGGGTACGAGCCGGGGTCGACCAGAGCAATATCGATGATGGTATGGTGATATTCCTGCCACCTGATCCGATGAAAGCGGCAGCTGGGATCAGGGACGAGATCAAAGCGATCACCGGAAAGAAAGTCGGTGTAATTATTACCGATACCTGCGGGAGATCCTTCCGGCGCGGGCAGACCGGCCACGCCATCGGCTGGAGCGGGTTTACGGCCATCCGTGATTTTCGGGGCGACACCGATCTCTTTGGTCACGAACTCAAGATCACGGAGGAAGCGGTGGTTGACGAGTTCGCAGGGTTTGCAAACTTCGTGATGGGTGAGAGCAACAATGGTGTCCCGGCCGTTCACTTCCGCAACTGCCCGTCATGGGCCGGCCACGATAACCTGTATTTCTCAAAAGACGAGGATATTACCCGTCAGCTGCTCAAAAAGACCTGCCCTTCATAAGGGAAAAAAGATTGATCATGTCCGGAATAATGAACCGGATTTATGTATGCGCTGAATAAAGAAGATTAAAGATCATGACGATGATACCGATGACTGCAGCAACAACCATGACCGTTATGGGACTGATATGAATTGCACGCCGGTCCTCGCTCTCGTAATAATTGACGAGACCTGCCGATGAGAGTAATCTTCCGCCTTGTTTCTTTGCCATGCAAATATATTTCATTTTTCGATATATAAAGGAGAGTCACGACATCCTATGAACGCCCCGCAGATCGTATCCGGTCAGGCACTGCTTGGTGAGGAGCTCGCGCTCCGGCCGGTCGATATCGTGATCGAGCAGGGTCTGATCACTGCGATCGAGGAGAATCCCCGGGCCCCTCCGCTCTGGATCTGTCCGGCGTTCTTTGACGCCCACACCCACCTTGCAGATACTGTTGCTATGGATTGCGGGAGTTCCGGGGATCTGGTTAGCATGGTTACACCCCCTGACGGTCTTAAGCATCGGATCCTTGCTACCACACCGCATACAGAACTGGTTGCCGCGATGCGGGCGGCCATCACCGGCATGATTGGCTCCGGGACATTTGGGTGCGCTGATTTCCGGGAGGGCGGCAGGCCCGGGGTCCATGCGCTCCAGGAGGCAGCGGCAGGCCTTGATTTCCTGCCAGTCATCTTCGGCCGGGAAGGCGGTGAAGTCGATGCATATGGTCTGGGGATCAGCAGCACCCGTGACGTGGCCGGGGTGGAACTGCAGGTCAGTGCGGCAAGGAAGGCCGGTAAACGGATCGCGTTTCATGCAGGAGAGCGGGATAAGGATGATGTCGATGCCGCGCTTTCGTTTGAACCGGATCTCCTCATCCACATGACCCATGCGACAAAAAAACAGTTACGGGCGTGTGCGGAAAAAGAGATCCCGATCGCCGTCTGCCCCCGTTCCAACTGGACGCTGGGCGTAACGGCATCGGCCCGGTATCCCTCCCTGAAATTGATGCTTGACCTCGGGTGTACGGTGATGCTCGGCACGGACAATGCGATGTTTGTCCCGCCGGATATGTTCTCGGAGATGGCGTTTACCGCCACGGTGTACCGGCTCGATCCAAAGACCGTGCTCCGGTCCGCAGTAGAAGGATCACAGTTCACCGGCTCGCCGTTCTTTATCCGTAAAGGTGCACGCGCAGCCCTTTTTACGCTGGATCTATCCCATTCTGCGCTTGCTTTCAGCCGCGATCCCATAATTTCCATTGTAAAACGTGCACCAATGAGTGCAATCAGGAATAACGTTTTTAATTTGAAAATTCAATAAAAATGGCATGTTTGTTTTGGGTGATGCCAGTGTTTACTAACATTCTTGTTGCAATCGATGGTTCAAAAGCGAGTGATCGTGCGATCGAACGGGCTGTCGATGAGGCAAAAGTATGGAATGCTAAGATCCATGCCGTTTATGTGGTAGAGACTGGTCTTTTTTCCTCCCTCCCATCAGACAACACCGTAGAGATCATGTACCGCGTGCTTGAGAACGAGGGGAATGCCGTTCTTGAGAAAGCAAAGAAGACCGCAGCAAAAAGCGGTGTTGCCCTTGTCACGCACATGAAACAGGGTCATGCGGGAACTGAGATCATCGCGCTTGCACAGAGCGAGAAAGTGGATCTCATTGTTGCCGGTTCCCATGGGAAAAGCCAGACTGATCGTCTGCTGATCGGAAGTGTCAGCACCTTTATTACCGCTCATAGCACGGTCACGACCATGGTGGTGAGATCATAACAAACATGCTGGTAAAAGACTACATGACCGCGGATGTCGTCCATGTGGATATCCCCGGCAACCGTGACGATGTCCTCAAGATCCTCAAAAGGACCGGTATATCAGGTGTACCCGTCTTAAAAAACAAGAAACTTGTCGGGATCATCACCCGCAAGGATCTGCTGCGAAAACCGGAAGAGACCCAGCTTGGTCTCCTCATGGCACCAAAGCCGGTCACCATCGGGCCTGACGAAGATATCAGCAAGGCCGCCCGGCTGCTCGTCACGCACCGGATCCGGAGACTGCCGGTGGTCGAGGACAATAAGCTGATTGGCCTGCTCTCGGTTGCTGACCTGGTTCATGCGATCGCCCAGATGAAAATAAAAGAGGAGATCAAGGAATCCTATACGAGCACGACCTTTGCACTCTGGGAAGATACCCCGCTCCCGCTTGTGGGGCGCGTCATGGAGATCTCGGGTGTGGACGCGATTCCGATCCTAAATGCAGATAGTGTTCTGCAGGGCATTATATCGGAACGCGATCTCATCAGGAGCTCGAGTATTGAGGACTCTGTAGGAGTAAGCGATTTCTCCAACGGTACCGATGACGACGAGTGGACGTGGGAGAGCATACGGGACAACCATACGATCAGTTTCGGGATCTCCAAGGTGCAGCTACCCAACCGGCCGGTGAAACTTGCTATGGTCAAAAACGTCGTCACCGTGCCCAAGAATGCCGAGGTCAGCGAGTGTGCGTTAAAGATGCGCAGATCCCGGGTTGACCAGCTGCCGGTGGTCAACGGCGACAAGCGCCTGGTGGCCATGCTTTATGACCGTGATCTCATCCGCGTTCTCTGTAAAGAGGACGCAGAATAACACCTTTGAAAAGCAGGGGTTAATCCCGCGTTAGTGCACCGATAGCAACCTTTAAATTTTTATGTATCATCTAATACCTTAAAGCGCTTTTAATTGATTTTTGGCGTTCATTTGTTTTTAGAGGTGTAATATGCCTGAACATTCCCAGGAATCTATGACAGGGACTACGACGGTGGGTCTGGTATTTGCCGGGGGAGTAGTCCTTGCCACGGAGAAGCGTGCAACCATGGGATACATGATTGCAAGCAAGCGTGCAAAGAAAGTTTATCAGATCGCAAACCGTATCGGGATGACAATTGCCGGTGGCGTGGGTGATGCCCAGCAGCTGGCCCGGATCATCACGGTCGAGTGCAACCTGTACCAGATACGCAGGTCGCGGGCGATCACGGTCGGTGCGGCTTCGACCCTTCTCTCCAATTACTTAAACCAGAACCGGTATTTCCCGTACTATGTTCAGCTGCTCGTTGGCGGTGTCGATGAGCATGGGCCCAGTGTCTACTCTGTGGACGCGATGGGCGGTGCAACAAAAGAAGAGGATATTGTCTCGACCGGTTCCGGTTCTCCCATGGCCTATGGTGT
>NZ_PMZU01000067.1:0-49547 GCF_003170075.1 Methanoregula sp. | reverse complement strand
ATTGAAGAACGGCTCAAAGAGCTCAAAGACAAGATCAACGAGAAAGTACCTGCCGGCATTACGGTAAAAGAGGTCGAATTCGAAGGCCCGGAACTGGTCATCTACACCGATGATCCCAAACGATTTGCCGATGAGGCCGACCTGATCCGGGTCCTTGCCCGGGATCTCCGGAAGCGGATCGTAGTCCGTCCGACCATCCTTGAAGATCCGGAGAAGGCGGCAACCGAGATCCGGGCAGTCGTCCCGGAGTCCTCCGGTATCACCGATATCTTTTTTGACCCCGATACCGGGGAAGTCCTGATCGAAGCGGAGAAACCCGGCGTTGTAATCGGGAAGAACGGGATCACGCTCCGTGATATTACCCGGCACATTGGCTGGACGCCCAAAGTTGTCCGCACTCCCCCCATCGAGAGCAGTACCGTAAAGCAGGTCCGCCAGTACCTGCGCTCGGTCAATGAGGAGCGTAAGCAGTTCCTGCGTACTATCGGGCGGCGGATCCACCGAGATATTCCGGGCCGTGATGACACAAATAAGGATTCGACCAAGAAAGATCAGTGGGTACGGGTCACCACACTTGGCTGCTGTCGCGAAGTCGGCCGTGCCGCTTTTTTACTCACTACCCCAGACAGCCGCGTGCTTATCGATTGCGGGGAGAAACCCGACAACTCCAATGGCGCCCCGTATCTTTATGTTCCCGAGATCCACCCCCTGGCTCAGCTCGACGCTGTTGTCCTCACCCATGCTCACCTCGATCACTGTGCGCTCGTCCCCCTTCTCTACAAGTACGGATATGAGGGCCCGGTTTATTCGACTCCTCCGACCCGGGATCTTTCTGCGATGCTCCAGCTGGATTACCTCGATGTCCTTAACAAGGAAGGCCGGAAGATCCCATACAGCTCAAACGAGGTCAAGACGTATATCCAGCATTCGATCACCCTGAATTATGGTAGCGTGACCGATATTGCCCCGGACATCAAGCTCACCTTCCACAATGCCGGCCACATCCTTGGCTCCGCGATCGCCCATTTTCATATTGGCGACGGCCTGTATAACATTGCCTTTACCGGTGACTTCAACTACAGCAAGAGCCGGCTTTTTAACCCGGCTGTCAACCAGTTCCCCCGGCTCGAGACCCTGTTCATGGAGAGCACGTACGGCGGCTCGAATGATTTCCAGCCGGCACGTTCGGATGCGGAGTGCAAGCTTTATGAGATCATTAACACGGTGCTCTCGCGGGGCGGTAAGGTGATCATCCCCGCGTTTGCAGTCGGCAGGTCGCAGGAAGTCATGCTCGCCCTTGAAGAAGGGATGCGTCTTGGCAAGATCCCGCACGTCAAGATCTATCTTGATGGCATGATCCGCGAGGCTACAGCGATCCACACTACCTACCCGGAGTACCTTAACAATGATCTTAGGAACCTGATCTTCCGTGAAGGGATGAACCCCTTCCTTGCTGACTGTTTCCAGCAGGTGGACTCTTCCGATCTCCGCGAGAAAGTGATCAACGGCGATCCGTGTGTAATCATTACCACAAGTGGTATGCTTAACGGCGGTCCGGTCATGGAGTACCTCCTTAACCTCGCAGAGGACGAGAAGAATGCGCTCGTCTTTGTCGGGTACCAGGCTGAGGGTACTCAGGGGCGACGCATCCAGAAAGGGTGGCGCGAAGTGCCCATGGGCCGGAAAGGCACGATCACCATCAACCTTGAGATCGCTACTATCGATGGGTTCTCGGGGCATTCTGACCGGCGGCAGCTGATGAATTATATCGGCCAGATCCAGCCGAGGCCCGAGAAGATCTTCTGTATCCATGGGGACGAGAACAACACGATCGATCTTGCCAGTTCTATCTACAAGCGTTACCACATCCAGACTCATTCCCCGATGAACCTTGAGACGTACCGCATGATCTGATCGCATGGCGGCATCAAAGGCCTCCCTTGTTATCGTCTGCCTCGGCATCTTTGCCGTCATGGCGCTCTCGAATGCGATCGTCCCGGTGCTGCCGGCATTTGCCGGACAGTCTGCATGGCAGGGGGCCATCTATGCCGCATATTTCTTCGGCGCCTCTGTCTCCACCCTGCCGGGAGGAATGCTTGCCGATCGCCACGGTACTGCCCCGGTCATACGGGCCGGTCTTCTGATAACAGTTGCAACTGGTGTCCTGCTTTTTTTTGCTACCTCTCCTGTAGTGGTGATCGTCCTGCGTGGTTGCGAAGGGATCGGGGCCGGGCTCTTTGTCGCTGCCGCACTGTCGTATATCAATTCACGGAGCGATCATACCCGCATGAGCGGGTATTACATGGCGATGCTCAACCTCGGGCTTGTCCTCGGGCTAATCGTCGCCGGCTGGTTTGCGGTGCGTTTTGCAGAGCCGGTCCTCGGGATTGGCATCTTCACTCTTTTTGCCCTCGTTGCGTTTGCAGGAAGCGCTGTTACCGGTAACAGCCTGGTTTCTACGGTGAGGATGAGGGATACCGCCATCGTTTCAGCGTTCGTCCGCGACAACCTCTGGTTGTGGTATTCGGCCGTTGTTCTCGTCGGCATCACGGGAGTTGTCTCATCGCTGTACCCGAAGTTTTCCGGTGAGGCACCGGACACACTCGGGCTCTGGATTGCGGGCATGAGTATTGCCACCATCGTCGCCGTTCTTGTGGTCTCCCGTATCCCGCTCCACCCGGTGCCGATCATCCGATGGTCTGCCATCTTCATGGCGGGGGGTGTCCTTCTCGCATATGTATCCCCGCTGGGTTTTATTGTGCTTGGCGCTCTTGCCGGTGTCGTGATGATCGCCCAGATGGTGTTTCTTGCCGGAGTGCCGGATCACCAGGGACTTCTTATGGGATTGTTCTCGACGGCAAGTTACCTTGGGATGGCCATCCTCCCGTTCGTGGCCGGGGTCATTGCGGATATGGGCGGATTTTTGGCAGCATTTGTCGTCACCGCAATCTTGGGGGGAACAGTCGTTGTCACCACAGGCTGGTGCGGGCGCCAGCCTCCCCACCCTGCAGAATAATTCACGGGATGCCAAAAAAACAATACATTCATCTGCGATAAAAGAGAATTTTCGGATATGCAGATGAGCGCAAAGGCAGGCATACTGCTTGTAATTATTCTTATTCTGGTCCCTGCTGTAGCAGCGGAAGACTCCCTTGAGTGGTATACGAGAGGACAGAATGCTGCAACTGTCGGGAATTACGCAGATGCTGTGACGTACTATAACAATGCGCTCTCGCTGGATCCCTCGTATGCGTCTGCCTTCGCGGGAAAAGCCGTGGCCCTCAATGCGCTGGGACAGTACTCTGAGGCGCTCGATGCAGCAAATCAGGCCCTTGCGATAAGGACAAGCACCGATGCGCAGGATGCCATGGCCTATGCGCTCTTTAAACTTGGCAGGTACGATGAAGCCGTTGCCGCGTATGTGAATTTTACTGCCACGGTGACCAACCATGCGGATGCATACTGTAACCTTGCATCCTCGTATGTCCAGACAGGAAACCCGGATGCCGCGCTCAAAGCGTATGCCCAGTGTGCGAATCTCGACCCTCATAATGCGGATACCTGGAACCAGATTGGACTTGTGTACATGTCGCAGGACAAGTACACTGAAGCGCTCGATGCGTTCAATCATGCAACCCAAGAAACAACCAAGAGTGCCGAGATCTGGAACAACAAGGGTCTCGCGCTTGCTGCACTGGGACGTTACCAGGATGCGCTGGACTGCTTCAATGCGGCGCTGACAATCAGCCCTGTGTATGCCGATGCGGAAAAGAACAAGGAATCTGTGATGGGTAAGTCCCAGGTCTATCAGGTAACCGGCTCGCCGACCCCGACAAAGGCACCGTGGGTTTTGGGTGGGGGGACCTCCCCTGCAACGGTTCCCACCACCGCAGCGGCGCAGACTGCTGTGAATGTAACAGAATCGTTGCCTGCCGGCACCATTGCCGTGACCGCGACGGAAACACAGGTTGCAACGAAGACGACGTATACTCCGCTCTCATCCATCGGTGCTCTTACGGCAATTGTGGTGGCCGGAATTGTATTTGCTGGCGCAAAGCGTCGGAAGAATTGATCCCTTTTAAACAAATGGGGGGTTAGTTATGGAGTCAGACAAAACTGATTCCGGCCTATCGGCCCGCACCCGAATTTCCTCATGTCTCATCTCATGACGTTTCTGTTTTTTTGCTGTACGTGTCCAGGATGCCCCGGTAAATTTTTACCGCATTCTCAAGTGATACAACGGAGATCCGTTCGTTGATTCCGTGAAGCGTCGCGAGTTCTCCAGGACCGTACTCGATCACCTGAAATCCTGCACAACGGAGGTGACGCGCGTCGCTTGCCGCCCACTGGAGGATGGGAAATACATCCCCGCCCCATACCTTCTCTACTTCGCGGCACACGACTGCGGCAAACTCGCAATCCGGATCTGTGAGTGAAGGGTCGTGCACTATCCTCTCGACGATCGTCCCGTTTTGGGCGTGCGCACGAATATCTGTGACCAGATCCGGGATACTGCATCCCCAGGGAATCCGCAGTTCCAGATTGACCGAACAGTGCTGGGCGATGATGTTGATCTTCTCGCCGCCCGAGATAATGCCCGGGTTAAACGTTACCCGTTCAAGGATATCGCTTCCCTCCTGTATCTGGAACTCTTCGGAAAAGACCTCAGAGGAGTGCCGTATAATCTCCCGGAGTTTTTCATCCATCGGAAATTCACGATTATGGAGGCTTTTAATGTATTCGAGCAGTTCCATCGCTTCCATGATCGCGCTCACACCGATGGTCGGGTACAGGGAGCCATGACCGGGCGTCCCGGCAAATTTCAGGTCAAGCCGGCAGAGCCCTTTCTGACCGATGCAGGGATGGCGGGCCGGTGATGGTTCTGCGATCAGGCAGTCACAGGGCGCGATCAGATTGTGTGCGATCAGGTACTGAATCCCAAGGTCACCACCTGTCTCTTCATCGCAGACAAACGCCAGAGTCGCGGGTAGTTCGTGATCTTCCTGTACAAGCATGTCACTGGCGGCCAGCATCGCCGCACACCCACCTTTCATATCGGTCGCGCCCCGGCCCCAGACATATCCATCTTCCAGGGTACCGGAGTACGGCGGATGCGTCCACCCTTCGTCAAGAGCCGGTACGACATCCACATGTCCGCAGAGCAGGAGCGGTTTTTTTGGCCCCCGGGTAACCAGGTTACACCGACCGCCCCCGGTATCCGTGACCGTGGATATGATGCCCCGGGCATCAAGGAAATCCCGGATGTACTCGATAACCCCAGATGTATCTCCCGGAGGATTCTCGCTTTTTATCGCCACGAGTGTTGCACAGATTCGGCTTACGTCCATTCTGGATCAGGTCTTCTGTTCTGCGATAAATGCCGTAAAAAGCGTGGAGAGGGATGCATCCTCATACAGGCTTTTTAAGAAATCCTGCTCGAAAAACTCATCGATAACCGCAATAAAGAAATTTGCCGGGATCTCCTGTCGGCTATCCGGATCAAGGACGATACGAAAGCTCCGGTACCCTGCGGGATCTTCTAAGTCGTAGAGCATCTGCCAAAGTGAGGGCAGGGTGGCAAATTTCTCCGGCCGGGCGGTCTTGAGCCATGCGATAAACGCCGGGAACTGTGGCCGGTCCCCCTTTTTTTCCTCATCGATTCGCCAGCGCAGGTACTCGGCACCCATAATATTTTTCGGTGACTGATAATTGAATGCGTAAATGCTGCAGGTATAGTCAATATGTGCAATAGCATCGATAAAATAAAAATAAAGGGTCTTGTTGAAGAGCGAGGTGTCGTGCAGGATCAGGGATTTTTCATAGAGATGGGTAAGGGCATTGATGTATTCGTTGTCAGCGTTCATACGGTTCTAGTGTACGCCGGAATTGTAAATATATTCCCGTACTCCTGTATCCTTCTCACCGTTAAGGATGCACTGTTTTTGCGGGAAGAATCTATTTAAAAAATGGTTCCCGTCTCGCAACAGCTTCCCGGAAAAGTGCTTCGAGTTCAGCACCTTTTTTGCCCCTGACAGTGACATGGTTGTCCGTCCGCAGCAGGCATGGCTTGAGTTTGCCATCCGAGGTTACCCGGAGCCGGTTGCAGAACGCACAGAACTCGGTGTTGTGCAACGGACGCACGACCTCCACCTCGGCACCATCAAGACAGTACTTTTTGCGGTGGTGCATCCTGCGGGTGAGGATCTGTTCCGATCGTGCGGCAAGGTCGCATTCGACCCTAGTTAAGTCCCCGTGGTACTCGCAGTTGTTGAAGTGCATTAATTCGATGAGCTGGAGGACGAGATTGCGGTTCCCCCGGACAAATGCAAGGAAATCATTCAACTCCTGATCGTTGATACCAAGAAGAACCACCATGTTGAGTTTGACGGGTGTGAGCCCGACGTTAAGTGCCGCATCAATGCCGGCAAGAACCTCGCTGAGCCGGTCGCTCCCGGTGATCTGTTTGTAGGTTTTTGGATTTAGGCTGTCGAGGCTGACATTGACCCTGCGGAGCCCGGCGGCTTTTAAATCCGCTGCCATTTCTGCAAGCAGGATGCCGTTTGTGGTTATCGAACATTCGATACCTTTCGGGACTGCCCGGATGATCTTCAGGATATCCAGCCGGATCAGGGGTTCCCCGCCGGTAAATTTTATGCTTTTAATCCCGAACTTTGCCGCGATCTCCATGATGGCGATGATCTCGTCCGCGCTCATCTCGGACTCGGGATTCTTCTCACCCTCGGCATGGCAGTAGATACAGGAAAGGTTGCACCGCGAGGTGAGACTGATGCGGAGGTTTGTTACCGGTCGTCCGTAAGAATCCCTGAGCGCTTGTGTCATGGAGGATGGTTATCCCTTAAAATTCTTGCTTATAATATAAATTTCCGTGCTTCCCTTGCGGGTAGCCTTGGTCGAGTAGGTCTTTACCACGAAAAAGTGTTCTTTAATCTGGGCCAGCAGTTCGGGAAAATCAACACCCTGAAATGATTTTATCACAAAGTTGCCGCCGGGCTTTAATACGTGGCAGGCAAAGAGCAGTGCTTCTTCGCCAAGGGCGATGGCCCGTGCCTGGTCGTAACTCTTGTGGCCCGAGAGTTTCGGGGCGGCATCGCAGACCACCACGCTGACCGTGCCGAGCTGTGCCTGTGCCTGCTCCTGGATGGCCGGGTTGGTGAGATCGCCTTCGATAGTATCTATCCCTTCAAGAGCAGCAATCGGGTTTAAGTCGATCCCCAGTACTTTCCCGCTTGTGAGCGTGCGCAGCACCTGGAGCCAGCTGCCTGGTGCCGCCCCGAGATCGATGATGTTATCGTTCTGGCGGATAATGGCAAACTTGTTCTGGATCTCGATGAGCTTGTAGGATGCCCGGGACCGGAAGCCTTCCTGTTTTGCCCGAAAATATACCTTGTCCCGTGACCATTGTGAACCCATACCCATTCACCTCCAAAATCGGCGAAACGAACCCAAAACGCTATAATTAAAGTATGACGATATACTGTATAAGACAATTGTTAAGGGGAAAGCGATGTTAAAAGCAACCATTGACGCAGAGATATTCCGGGAGGCCATTGACGCGATCTCGGCACTCATTCCTGAGTGCCGGCTGCATACGGCGGAAGACAGCATCTCCACCCGGGCAGTGGATACCGCCAATGTCGCCATGATCGCCTTCACGCTCAAAAAAGAGGCGTTTGATACCTTCAAGGCCACAAAAAGCGAGCTGGGGGTCGATATTTCCAAGATGAAGAACATCTTCAACATGGGCGGGAAAGGCGACCTCATCAGCCTTGAACTCGCGGACAATGCCCAGAAGATGGCAGTCAGTGTCCACGGCTACCACTACTCGATCACCCTCCTGGACACGAACACGATCAGAAAAGATCCCAACTCGCCGACCATCAACCTCCCGGGAAAGGTTGTTATCTCCGGTGAAGATCTCAACAATGCGATCAAGGCAGCTGCGGTAATCTCGGACAAGATCGCCCTGGGAATCAACCCCAAAGACCAGACCTTTTATATGGTCGCAGAAGGCGATACCGATCATATCCTGCGGGAGTTCGGAAAAGACGAGCTCAAGTCGCTTACCCCGGTCGAGACCCGCTCGCTCTTCTCCCTTGACTATCTCAGGGACATGGGAAAAGTCATGTCACGAGCTCCCGAGGTCGAGGTCTGCCTTGGTGTGGATCACCCGGTCCGGTTCTCCTTTGATATTGCTGGTGGCAACGGTCACGTGGAGTACCTGCTTGCGCCCCGTATTGAGGCTGACTGAATGGAGTTTGTGCCTTCCGGCAAGGAACTTTCCCATTTTCCGTTTTTAAAAAAAGCTCAGGATCCCATCAGGTCCCGTTTCGCTTCGCTTGGTACTCTTCTTGGCACACCTAAAGGTGAAGCCCTGGTTTCGCAAGCAGTTGCCCGGATACAGGAAGCAGTAACGCCGAAAAAGACCCGGGTCCCTGAAGTATGTGACAGTCCCGAGGACGAGATCGCCGCGTATGCGCTCGCACGGATCATCGCGTCCTGCGTCAATGACAAACAACTTATCGACCGGCTCACCCGGTACGAGGCCGAACGTGCCTACTATTTTCTCGTGAATGAAGAGGAGTGGAACAGCAGGTACGTGCAGGATGAAGGCGAGTATTCCCGGCTCTGGACCGCGATCTCTGACGAACTGGGTATCAGGATCACCGAGAACCGGATGCCGGTTCCTGATTACGTGGAACTCGTCGCGCCCTTGCATGATGACCGGTACCGGCTCATTAACCGGCATGTGATACGGGGATTTGTCGCGATCAACAAGGACGAGCGCTACGAACTCCTGCGGGAGCGGATCCGCGTGCTCCTGCGCCGCGACCTCCCTCACCGGGTGCCAAAGGAGATCTGCGAGCGGCTCGCGCCGAGAGCAGCGGAGATCAAGAAGGTGTACCAGGAGCAGATGCTGCGACAATTCGGAACGGTGGAGGAAAACGCATTTCCCCCCTGCATGCAGGCGCTCATTACCGCGCTTGCGGCAGGTACCAACCTCACGCATGCGGGGCGGTTCTCCCTCACAGCATTCCTCCACAATATCGGCATGAACACGGCA
The DNA here is from genome assembly GCF_003170075.1 of Methanoregula sp. GTDB lineage: Archaea > Halobacteriota > Methanomicrobia > Methanomicrobiales > Methanospirillaceae > Methanoregula. The sequence continues at coordinate 40,465 of NZ_PMZU01000067.1, read as the reverse complement.
GGTATCGCAGAACTCTATGCACGGTCACCGGATTTCGATATCGAGAAGACCATGTACCAGGTTGAGCATATCACGGGGCGCGGGGGGTCCAGCACTGAGTACACGACCCCGGCCTGCGCGGCGATGCTGACGACCGGCCTGTGCGTCCACCGTGATCCTCTCTGCGAAAAGGTCAGTCACCCGCTCAGTTACTACAAGGTAAAAAAATCACGACCACGTTTGCCTGCACCTGCTAAACCGCAGGTTGCTGATAAAAATCCGAAAAAATCCTAAAAAAAGGAAAACAGTTTTTCGTATTTTATGTAATCTTCTCGTTAACCCGGTATCCTGCAAAAGCCAGAAAGAGAATAAAGACAATAATTGCGATTAGGTAGGCCGGCCCGGCGCTCATAACCAGCGGAAGTACTGAAAGAAGAACGATCAGAAGAATAAAACCGGCCACGCCAATAAGTACATCAAGCAGACGTGCGTCCATCCAAGGCATATTGGCGTTTTACGGTTATATGCATATCTTTGCAGTGTCCGGCCGTCAGGCTGATGAACCCGGTCTTCCTATCACAATCCATGGAACGTTTCGCTGCGATTGCCCTGCTTTGCCAGTACGTCCATGATGACGGGCTTCAAAAACACTGCCTTGCGACCGGTGCCGTAATGAGAGCGCTTGCTGCGCGCCTCGGTGAGGATGCAGAACTCTGGGAAACAATCGGTATCCTGCACGATATCGATTTCGAACTCATTCACGGGGATATGCAGCAGCACGGTGCGAAGGGTGCAGAGATCCTCAGGGAGCATGGCATCGATCCCGATCTGGCCGGGATCGTCCAACGGCACAATCACTCTCTCTTTTCGGGAACCTATGACAGGCCGGTCGAAATTGCGCTGCAGGCAGCAGACAGTGTGTCAGGTCTCGTGATCGCGTGTGCGCTTGTTAAAGGCGGCAGGCTCTCTGACGTGACCGTAAAGACCGTGACAAAAAAGGCAAAAGAAAAGTCGTTTGCTGCAGGGTGCGACCGGTCCCGCATCGCGCTCGTTGCACCGATCCTTGCGCTGCCGGATTTCTATGCCGTTGCAATCGGCGGGCTGATGGGGATACGCAAGGAACTGGATCTAACCTGACTGTTGAGGGCCGGGGAAGAGCATAAGAGCATCCCGGATCAACAGAATGAGCGGATACTATGATCAGTCCCGAGCAGCAGAGAAACGATGTGCTTACCCGGCTCTCACGTGCCGTGGTCCTTCTCGAAGAATCGATGGATTCACGGCTGGTTGCTGCCGGCGTCGGCTCAAACATCGGTTATGCCATCACCGGCGCCCGCGATAGTGCGGGTGTTGCTGCTGTCGCCGGGGGGCTCGTGGTGCAGAACAATACCGTTCGGGCAGCGGGAACCTGCGGGTTTGGCGCCGACGCAGAGATTGCCAAAATTCTTCTTACTGCTTCGAAATTCGACCCGGAGATGCGCTGTGCGATAACGATCCGGTATACTGATGCGGTCCGCCGCGTGCTTGGGGATATGTTCCTTGAATGCTGCACTATTGACCGCAGCGGGCAGCCCCCCGGAGTCAGCACGATGGACTGGGGAGTGGCCTCCTGCTGCAGGGAGGGTGTCCCGGAAGTGATCGTGAATCCGGGCGTCTCAAAAGAGACCGCGGTCATCCACCTGTTTGGTGAGAATCCTGCGGTTGTCGCGGGCAATATTATTATGTTGTCGAACCGCATTATACGTATAGAACTTTGAGGAAAACTCCATGGGAATAAAGCCATCGTATATCAAGACCATCGGTACCGCACTCCTGGCCAAGCAGAGAGAGAACTTTTCGAACAATTTCGATGCGAACAAGCAGCAGCTCTCGGCATCTGCATCGATCGACAGCAAGCGCGTCAGGAACCGTGTTGCCGGCTACATAACAAGAAAAATTAATACAAAAAGACACGCATAACGTTAGTTAATTAACGCTGATAGCGGATATAACACTTTTTTAAGGCTTTGACTATTTGAAAAAATACGCCCAATTCTTTGTGCAATTACCTTTTTATGTTCAAAAGATGTATACATCTTTGTGGCAGATATCAAACATAAGATTTGTAATCACAAAGACCGCGCGGTCAAAATGCAAAGGTTATACAAGCGAGAGGACGGGAGATTTATACCTTGTGCGTGGATGTGCCCAGACTGCGGACAGATGATACGCGAGTGATTAAGAACATGAAATGCAAATTCGTTTGTCAATAAGATCAGCAGCGTGATCTTGTTTCTCTGAAAGATAACGGCTTGCCAGTTTCTCATACGTGGCAAACTCTTTTTTCGTTGCGGTTCTCCCGGTCATATGAGGCCCATAGATGAAATCCAGAAACCTTAATATGCCAATCCGATAAGCATACCCTGTGCCGTTAGTGCGGCAGGATAATAGGAATGTTTGAATTGGTTGCTTGGCAGTTACCATGTATAAGTGTTGAATGTTTTCATAATATTTCCTTAACTAAAAAGTTTCGCAACGTGAATTTTGAGTATTTTCTTCGACGGAATACCATAAACGGTGAAGCGCTATGCCAATTATGATGATACGCGGCGGCGATCTCGACCTCGTCGAATACGAGTTCAAATCATTCCTTCCCGGTGAGATCACAAAGACGCTCGGTTTTGAAAAGAACGCTTATCGGCTGCATCCGAAGAAAGGTAAAGTCTTCGTGAAAGCACCGGCCCGGATCCATCTCTCGGTCCTCGACATGAACCGGTTTGCCCCGAATCACGCGGGCGGCGGTGGGATCGGTTTTGCCATCCAGTGCTACTGTACCGCGGAAGTCGAATGCACCCGGCAGGGCCTCGTGATCGATTACAGCCGGGCGGATATTATTGAGAATTTTGTCGCCGTCTTCAACAAGGCGATCGGCTACACCGGCGGATTTAAAATTAAAGCGACCGATCACGAGCACAAGCACATCGGCCTCGGGTCGACGAGTACAGTGATGATCGCCGTGGCGACTGCCTTAAACGAGGCGGTCGGCTCCCCGCTCACGAATGAACAGCTGCGCCAGCTTATCGGCCACAATTATGTCGAGGAGACTGCAGACGGAACAATCGCCTTTGGTTTCGAGACCGGTGTCGGTCCGGCGGCAAGCACCCATGGGGGCATGGCAGTGATGGGCGACGAACTCGTGCTCGTGTACCACCACCCGTTTGCGGAAGGCAAAAACGTCTTTATCGTTGTCCCGCCGACAGACATCTCATCAGCCGGCACAAAAGAGTTCGACCTGCTCATGAACCGGGCACGGACCCTCGACTACCGGGACCGGGAACTCAAGGCGTACCTCTTCATGATGGATTTTATCCCGGCGCTCGAACGCGGGGACTTGAAAAAGATCGGGAATGTTGTCTGGGAGATCGAGTTCAGGGGATCGAAACGGGCAGAGATCGAACACCACAGCTACCGGATCTACCAGTACATGAGTATGCTCCGGGAGGCCGGTCTTGAATTTGTCGGTATGAGCTCCGTCGGGCCGTCAATTTCGATTGTGACGGAAAAGGACCGTAAGGAGATCCAGAAGATCCTCAAGCCAATTGGATTAGAGATTGCCATCGCAACAAAAGTTGATAATAAGGGCATGACGGTTACGTGTAAGAAATAAGGTCAGAAAATTCTTTTATGTAACGTCCTAAAATAATTTCCTTGCCCTGTCGGGCTTCTCAAGTGGCCCAGAGGGAGAAACACTCTTTACTTATTTCAATACGTTTATTCCACCTCATAACGAGAAGCCACCCCCGATGGGCCGCTCGGGCGCCTCCGGGCCCTCGCTGGGCGAGTGCGGTTGATCCCGGTAAAATAAGGGGGAAATTCCATCCAAAATTCATGTATGAACAAGCGTTGCGGAGGTATCTCTTTATGGGCATTAGCACTCTCACAATTTTATATTTTCAGGAGCGGGAAAATGTCTGCCTAAAAAATTACTGCCCTTCCGGTCTCTTCTTCTGCCGGTAGGCCTGAATGAGCCCGGCAAGGATAAGGAGGATCGTTCCCGCCGTCACCGCAAGGACAAGGAGGATCAGCAGGCTCATGTTCTCTTTGACAATAGAAAACGTGCCAAGATAATACCCGCTAAGAACCACCACAAGCGTCCACGAGACGGCCCCGAGTACATTATACAAGAGGAATCTGCGATACTTCATCGCCCCGACGCCGGCAAGGAACGGTGCGAACGTCCGCACGAGGGGCACGAACCGGGCAACAAAGATGGTCGCACCGCCGTACTTATCGTAGAAACCGTTGGTCTTGTCGATATATACTTTTTTTATGAAGTTCGGGAACCGCTTCTGGAAGATATGCAACCCGAGGTAGTTTCCCAGCCAGTAATTGACCGTGTCACCGGTCACTGCTCCTAGGATAACTGCTGCGATCAGGATCTCAAGGTTCATAATCCCGCTTGCCGCTGCCGCCCCGGAGACAAAGAGCAGCGAATCCCCGGGTAAAAACGGCATTATGACAAAGCCGGTCTCAAAAAAGATGATACAGAACAGTATGAGGTAGGTCCATATGCCGTAACTCTGGACGACGGCGGACAGGTTCTGGTCAAGATGAAAAATAAGACCAATGATCGTTTCTATCATGAATGGTACAGATATTGCGCAAACTGCCTATATCAACATGAGGCACCGCCTCTTTTGTTCCTGCCCGATAATAGGAGCGAAGGATGTCAACCTATATCGTCAAAAAAAGTCCTAATCTGGTATACTGACAACAGTATGTGTGCTACGTGATCACCATGATGTTTCCCGAAAAAACTCTGCATCTGGCCTCCCTGTGTGGTATCATCTGCCTCGTGCTTCTCCTTGTTGCCCCGGTCCAGGCATTCACGGCAGATTCCCTCAGTATCACGGTCGCAAAAAACGGCGATGCCACTGCCACGTTCAAATATACCCTTGAGGGTGTGATTGAGAATGTCATCCCCGAATCCACACTCCGGGAACAGCTGGTAAAAGGACTGACAACAAGCTCGGATCCTCCTGAGATCCTCTCGTTTGACAAGTCTGGTGCAGATCTCTACCTGAAAAATTTTGCCGTGATGAACGATGTACCGACCGGGACGGAGTACCAGACCACATCTATGGACTTCAAGAAAGCTCAGATCGCCCTTGAGAACTCTGCCGTAAGCTCAGTGATCTCCGCTGATTTCTCTCCGAAAGTCACAACAGTTACCTTCCCTGATGGATATTCATGCCAGCTCACAGATTCTTCAGTACTTCCCAGCCTGAAGCACACAGTGATCGATCCGGCAAAAGCACAGGTTGCACAGACTACAACTGTGTCACCGCTTGGCGCAATTGAGGTCAATTCATCCCCAGAACACGTACATGTGTATATCGATACGATCTATGCCGGGGAGAGCCCCGGAACGTTTCCCGGAATAACACCGGGCCAGCATGAGGTCATGCTGGAGGCAGACGGATATCTTACCCTCACAAAGAACATCACGGTAAAATCCGGTGAGACCACAATGCTTTCTGAGGATCTGGACTTCGCTGCACCACCAACAAAGAAAGCAGACGCACCGGATGCGGGAGCGGTGATCGCCGTTCTCGCGCTAGCCGGGTGCGGCATGGTAGTCCGGCGCAGGGTGTAAGCCCCCTGTTTTTATTTCTCTGGATGCATCCAAACTTTTTATTTTACGCTCTGGAGAGTTGCCACTCCCTTAAACACGATAAGTGCCGCCCCCCGAAGAGACGCCCCCGCGGTGGATCGATAACTGAAAAAATGCAAAACTAACTTATTGCTCTGCCGTGCCCCGGAGGGGCCCTGATGCGGGGAACACTCACTCATTTTTCTCTGTATTCATGGTTCTGTTGTGAACGTCTAGATTTATACCAGATTCTACAGAGCCATTTTTACTTTTTTCATGCACATATTTTTTAGAAAAGAGTCCGTAACCGTCAACGCCGTATAGGATCCGGATATCCTATCCAATCCTCAAAAACAGCAAACGGATCCGCTGCAAAAAAAAGAAATATTACTTTTTAGCGCCTTGACCGGATCGCAAGGGTACCGATGATGTCAAAGGCGGCAAACGGCAGACTGCCTGACTGGGTCGGCGCCGGTGAGGTTGCAGTTGCGGTTGCCACGGTAGTTGTTACGTCGGCAGTAACATTGGCCGGGGAACCTGCTGCTTCCGTGGCGGTCGCATTTGCCTGCTGGGCCGTCGTGTTTGCCGCTGCGAGCGGGATGAGGGTCACCGGGATCTCAACTGTCTCGTTTTTCGCCGGGACTGATGTTATGTTTGCCGTGTAGACAGCATACCCGGACTTTTCAACGGTGATGACACGGTACGGCATTCCGGTCGTACAGACTTCGACTTTCAGCTGACCCTCCTTCGTGATACCCTTGAAATCCGAATCAAAGGTAACATTTGCCCCATCGGCATTTGCCTTGACAAGGTAGGTTCCCATATCCCCGCCGATAAGCTGTGGGGCGGTGGTGGCTGTCTCGTTCACAGTCTGGTTATCTGCGGGAGTTGCTGCTGACACGCATCCGACAATTACAATGCCGCAAAGAGAGTTAAAAAGAATAATTTTTTCACAATCAGATCCCACGTGAGGTATAATTTTTGTCTGGTAATTCGCGCAGGTATTTGTGGGGATGTGTCCCATATATAAAAGATGAAGCTCCTTTTTGAGCTGTCCGGTGAGAACCCGACCCTGCCGTGTGCGGAGATTGAATGCGTTGCATCAGTGATTGATACGCGGCCGCAGGTTGCCGTCGCGGAATGCCCGGTACCGGCCGCGGCCCTGCGTCTCGCAATGACCCATGTAGTGCTTGAGTACCTGGGTGAATGCGCCCCGGAAATTACCTCGTTCCGGCACCTACTTACAGATCTCTCCATAACCACCAATCAGCCATTCTCCGGCCGGGCCAAACTGGTCCATGATGGCTGCCAGGAGAAAAACCCCTGCTCCCAGCGGGAGTTTGAACGATTGATCGGAACCATGATCACCGGGCCGGTCCAGCTCATCAACCCAATCGAGGAGTACCGGGCGATCCTTTCAAAGGACCGGTGTTATTTCGGGAAAGTTCTGTTCAGGATCGATCGTGGGGCATATAACGAGCGTAACCCGGGCAAACGCGAATTTTTTCATCCCGGGGTCATGATGCCACGGATGGCACGGACTCTTGTCAATCTCTCTCTTGCGGAGGCCGGGACTACCTTGCTTGACCCGTTCTGTGGGACCGGGGGGATCCTGATCGAGGCGGAGATGCTCGGGCTCCATGCGGTGGGAATTGACTTTGATCCGATGATGATCCGGGGAAGTAAAGAGAATGTGAAGCAAAGTGTGCTCCTCCTTGGCGACACGACCCGGCTTCCGATAAAAGACCAGACCGTGGATGAGGTCGTGACAGATTTTCCCTACGGTCAGTCGGTCTGCATAAAAAAAGCCGACACCATGGAGCACCTATATCACGATGCTCTCGACGAGATCAACCGTGTCCTGATGATCGGTCGCCGTGCAATCGTGGTCACTCACCAGGATATCTCCAGTATTGCAGCACAACACATGACCGTGCTCCAGCACCATACCCAGAGGGTGCACAAGAGCCTCACACGTCATATCCTTGTACTCCGGAAACAGGGATAATTTTTCCGTGTTGATGGAGTAATTCTTATGAGGGAACCGTGCTTCATATATTGCGTGATATGAGATCCAGTGCCATCATTTTCGTGATGCTCCTCCTTGTGCTGAGCATCTTTGTCCTTACACCAGCCGCAGCAGCGGCTCCAACCGATGCTGCAGGATGGACCGCACTCGGGCGTAACCTGACAGACCAGAAAAATTACACAGAAGCCTTCCAGGCTTATGATCAGGCAATCGCCCTCGATCCCAACTATGCCGCGGCCTGGGACGGCAAGGCGGATGCTCTCAACCGTGCAAACCAGTACACCGCCGATCCCCTCGCCACCCTGAACATGGCCCTTGCTAATTCGAACCAGGCGCTGGCGCTGAATGCATCGTCTGCAAACGAATGGATAAACCACGGGCAGATCCTCTATACGATCGGTGCTTATTATCAGAACCAGCTCAATGACAAGACCAACGCAAGTCTGTATTATAACGAACAACTGGATTCCTTTGAAAAAGCCATCAGTGTCGAACCGGACAATGCGGATGCATGGTTTAACAAGGCGTACGCTCTTTGCGGTATGGGCAGGTGCAACGAGGGCGTCGTCGCATTCCAGAAGGTAGAGGAACTGGACCCCAACTATCCTAATCTCCAGGCCAACCTTGACATTGCAGAAAAACTGGCGGCAACCGAGACACCGTTTTATATAAAATATGATGTGGAGATCGTTCTGGCTGCAATTGCACTTATCTGTGCTGCGCTCTGGGTTGTCGCGGTCAGGAAGAAATACTGATAAGCCAAAAATTTTCTTATTTTTTCGCAAAGTCCCGCACAAGGATCGAAATAAAAACAGGGCGCTGGAGAAACAAAACATCCCCATTAACCCCGAACCATACCATGAAAATCAATAAAACCAACTGTGGGAGGGTTCCCCGCATCAGGGCCTCTCCGAGGCACAGCGGGGCATGATGTTTTTAGTACTTCAGATTCCCGAATTTAAATCCTCGTTCCACGGTGGGGATGTTAACTTCGGGCGAAATGTAACCCGACCAATCCATCAAATCCGGGCCCAATCCGCGCCCCGATTCCCCTTTTCATATCTCAAAAGAAGCCCGAATCGGGCTCCGATTCCAAACACTCCCAAATTGGGTTTCTTTCGGGAAACGGACAAATTAAAACGGACCCTATAATGCGATTCTTTTGGCAGATCGCAGGTCAAATTGCCTACAACACGATCCGGGAAAAAGAGGCGCCAGAACGTGGATATGAGGCTGTGAGGGGCAGTATATGGGGTTCAATTTGGGCATATTTTGGCAAATTGATGGACATACAGTCCTAAAATTTCAGGGATATCAATCGGACGTTTTTACGGGCTTTTCCAGACAGTATAAGAAGTGACTAACAGCTCAAATCCTTACTGCGCCTTATCGTAGCAGATCTTTGCTTCCTCATGCTTGCCCAGTTTGTCCAGCGTCGCCCCGATATCATTCCAGACCTCTTTACGAGAGGGATCGATCTCCAGTGCACGTTTGAACGAGGTCAGGGCTTCCTGAAATTTCTCAAGTTCCTTCAGGGCACGACCCTGATGGATCCATGCATCGACAAAATCCGGCTGGAGAGAGATCATCGCACGGTATGACTCTGCTGCATCCTCAAACTGCCCGAGCGCCTCAAAGGCACTCCCCTTGGTAAAGTATGCAATCGAGAACGAGGGATCGATTGCAATGGCCCGGTCATAGGATTCAATCGCGGCCTTATGGTTCTTCAGGCCGGCAAAGGACATTCCCCTCCGGGTCCAGCCGACTGCATTCTCCGGGTCCAGTTTGAGACCTTCGTCATACGCATCTCTTGCTTCAGAAAACTTCCCGATATCGTAGAGAGCGTTTCCTTTGCCAAACCAGGCGGTTGCAAGTTCTGGGTTCTTTTCCAGTGCTTTCTCAAACGATTCGAGCGCATCACGGTACATGCCAAGCTCGGCCAAGGATGCTCCCTTGTGGGAGAAAGAGTCGGCGCCATGGGGATCGAGTTCCAGTGCCCGGTCGTATGACTTGATGGCATCGCGGTACTGTTCAATCGCTGCATAGGCAAGGCCGCGATCCCGGTAAAGTTCGGCAGAATCCGGTTTTATGGCAATGGCACGGTCGTACTCCGTGATGGCTTCATCATAACTGCCCTCGTCATTTAAGGTACGGGCTTTCCAGTAGTGTGCCTGATAGCAGGACGGATTTATCTCCAGCGCCCGGTCGAATGCCCTGATTGCCCCGTCGGTATTCCGGAGTTCAATATAGGCCCGCCCTTTCTGGAAGATTGCGTCGGCATATCCCGGGTTGGCAGACAATGCCTGGTCAAAGACCGCAATAGCATCCTTGTATTTCCCCAGATGGAACAGGGATCTACCCTTCTCGTACAGGGCATCAGGATAATCACTTTTGATCCGCAATGCTGCATCAAACGAGGCTACCGCTTCCTCATACTGCTCGTGGCGGGCAAGCACAACACCTTTGTAATGGTACGCTTCTGCATACTGCCGGTTGATGGCGATCGCATGGTTGAACGCATCAACCGCCTCATCGTCCTGCTCTTTCTTTACGTGGGCAAGCCCCTTGTAATAATACGCCTCCGCTGATTCCGGCTGGAGGGCAAGGACTTTTTCAAACGCATCCAGAGCTTCGCCGGTCCTGCCCAGGTGAATAAATGCCCGGCCCAGATTGAGAAGCGCCGGAGCGTATGAGGCGTTGATTGCAAGGGCGTGGTTATAGCAGTCCAGTGCATCCTCGTACCGGTCCAGGTTTGCCTCTGCGATCCCCCGGTGGAGCCACGCTTCGGGATAGTCGGCATGTTCGGAGAGGGCCCGGTCGAATGCGTTGATCGCTTCCTGGTACATGGCGACTCCGCACAAGGCCCGCCCTTTTGCATAGAATGCCGGGGCATATTTCGGGTGCTGTACAAGCGCCGCATCGAAGTTTTTTATCGCATCCTGGTACCGGCTCAAGGCTGAAAGCGAGAGCCCGGACTGGTAATACGCACGGGCATCCTTCTTGTCAAGGCCGATGGCTTTGGAATAACAGGTGATCGCGTCCTCGTGACGGTCAAGGGCAGCAAGGGCCATCCCTTTACCGGTCCAGATATACGCGTAGTTCGGGCGGAGCCGGAGCGCAAGATCGAAGGTGGTGGCCGCATCCTCGGGCCTCAGGAGTCGCAGGAGCGCCATTCCTTTGTAGTACAGCGCTTCATCGTGCTTAGGGCGAAGGGCAATGGCGTTGTCATATGAGAGAACAGCCTCGTTGTACTTGCCCAGTTCAAAGAGCGTCCGGCCCTTGTAGTAATGCGCGTCCGTGAAATCGGGCTTTGTTTCGAGCGCCCTGTTGAATGCCTCAACCGCATCACCAAAGTTGTTGAGAGCCTGGATTGCACGGCCCTTCAGGTACCACGCATCTGCATTGGCCGGATCAATTTCCAGCGTTTTTCCATATGATTCGATGGCGTCGTTGTATTTCCCGAGATCGTAGAGCACCATCCCCCGGTGGAGCCATCCGGGGACTGAATCCGGAGTGGACTGGATCACATGATCAAATGCCTCAATCGCGTCATCGAGTTTACCGGTTGCAGCAAGGGAGATTCCTTTGTGATAGAATGCATCAGTGTTACCGGCATCGAGATCAATGGCCTTGTTAAACGCGAGGATCGCATCGTCATGCCTTCCCAGATCTGCAAGAGCAAGTCCTTTATAGAAATAGACCCCGGTATAATTCTTGTCGATAAGCAGTGTCTTGTCAAAGGTCTTGACCGCCTCGCGGAACATACCCAGCGTAACAAGTGCCCTGCCTTTCTCAAAGAGTGCATCGGCAAAGACCGGATCAATCTCCAGCGCGGCGTCAAATGCTTTTACTGCATCTTCAGAACGCCCGCTCCGTGAAAGCGCGACCCCCTTGTAACAGAGCGTCTTTGTATCCAAAGGCCGGATGGCGAGGGCCTCTGAATAACTCTCAATTGCCTCGCTGTACTGTCCCAGCAGGTCAAACGAGCGGGCTTTCTGGAACTGTGCTTCGAAATGCTCCGGATTTAAGTTGAGGGCACGGTCGAATGCTGCGATGGCGTCCTCGAAGTGCCGGAGCCGGGCAAGAACGCAACCCTGCTCGTACCAGGTTTCGGCATCCTCCGGGGTGTACACCAGCAGGCGCTCGAACGATTCTGCGGCCTCTGTGTAGTGTTCCAGAGCAGCAAGTGAAGCTGCACGGAAATACAGGGCATCAGTGTTTTTCGGATCGCCATCAAGACCAACATCAACCGCCGCAAGCGCTTCTTCGTATTTTTCGATATAAAAGAGCGCTCTCCCACGTTCGAAACTGGCAGTTGGATCCGATGGCTTAATCTCAAGCACCCGGTCAAACGAACCGATGGCGTCTTCGTACTTCTTGAGGGCAGCAAAAGCCCGGCCCCGCTCCAGATGCACCCCGGGATCATCAGGCCGGAGTGCAATTGCCCGGTCATACGCCGCGATTGCCGCCTCGTAATGGCCGGTATGCATAAGCGCTCCGCCTTTTTTGAACAAGATATCAGGGTTATCGGGGTTAAGCGACAGCGCAGCGTCAAAGGCCATGTCGGCTTCCTCGTACCGTTCGAGCACGACCAGCGACTGGGCCCGGAGATAAGCAGGTTCGTAGTTGTCAGCGAGCTGGGTAAAGGCAAGACGGAAGATTTCCTGTGCTTCGTCATGCCGATCCAGAATGGCAAGGGTCTTTCCTTTCTCAAAAAGGATCTCGCCATTGCCCGGTTCCTTCCCAAGTGCAATGTCAAAGAGATGGAGCGCATCCTCATACTGTTCCAGACGGTACCATGCCTTTCCTTCAGAGAATAGCAGAGGAATGTCGTGAGGCTCGATCTGGCGGGCTTTCTCAAAGGCCTGTACTGCATCATCGTCTTTTCCGATCTGCGCCGACGCAAGGCCACGGTGGTACCAGGTCCCGAAATGATCCGGTGCATGGGAGAGCATACCATCAAATGCCGTTATCGCGTCAGCGTATCGGCCGAGGTGTTCCAGAGCAAGACCCAAAATATAGGCAGCATCAGCAAACGTGGCGTCCAGCTCAAGAACCCGGCCAAACGCGGTGACAGCCTCCTTGTCGTGCCCCAACTCGAACAGCGCACAGCCTTTCTCATAATGGGTCTCCGGTTTCTTGTCATCAAGAGAGATGGCCTCAGAGAGTGCTGTGACTGCATCCTCGTACTGGCCGAGTCGCGCAAGCGCCACACCTTTTTCGTGATATGCCAGGTACTGGTTTTTGTCGATGCTAAGTGCACGATCAAAGGCAGCAACCGCGTCATCGTACTGCCTGAGTTGGGAATGAGCACAGCCCTTTGCAAACCATGCATTGTAGTCTGACGGATCCAATTTGATGGCAGAATCAAATGCAACAACGGCTTCGCCGAATTTTTTGAGATTTACAAGGGCGTGCCCCTTGTTCAGGAATGCCGGCGCACTGGATGCATTGATGGCGATCGCTGCATCAAAGGCAGCTATCGCATCCTTGTTTTTTGAGAGCCGAGCAAGTGCCAGCCCCTTTTCGAAATAAGCAAAAGAGAAGTTCGGATCGATCGAAGAGGCCATTTCGAAGGCGTCGATTGCCTGCCGGTCACGGCCGAGACGGGCAAGCGCAGTACCCTTATCGTAATAAGCGCTGGCGTACTTCGGATTCAGGGCAAGCGCCCGGTCATAGGAGGGGATTGCCTCTTCGAACCTCTCAAGACCTGCGAGTGCAACGGCCCGGTCATACCACCCGTTTGCATTATCGGGTTTAAGTTCGAGGGCTTTTGTAAGTGCCTCTATTGCGCCTTTGAGATCACCACCTGATAAGAGAGAACTGCCTTTCCGGAACCAGGCCGGTGCGCAGCCGGGATCGGCAGCAATGACCCGGTCAAAGCAGCGAATCGCATCCGGATAATTGCGAAGCCCGACAAAGGTCTTTCCCTTACGGTAACAGGCAGTAATGTTATCCGGGGTCAGGGCAAGGGCACGATCGAAGGCTTCCAGTGCACTCTCCAGTTTCTCCAGATCAAGAAGCACACTCCCCTTGAGAAGCCAGACATCGGCAACGTTGTTCTCGATGTTGAGGGATGCATCGAGCACGCTCAGTGACTCATCGGTTTTCCTGAGTTTTGCGAGCATGCGCCCCTTGTGGTACAGCGCCTCCGCGTTCTGCGGTTCAAGTTCCAGCAGTTTGTCAAATGAGGTGACTGCCTGCGTGTACCTGCTCATAGCGGCATACGCCAGCCCGGACTGGAAAAGCGCATCCTTTAATGAGGGGTCATGTTCAAGGGCATGCTTAAAGGATCGTATCGCTTTTTCATATTTCCCGAGAGCAAAAAGAGCCAGTCCCCTCTCGTAGTGCGCGTGTGCGTGTTCGGGCACAAACTGGATTGCCTGATCGCAGGCCTCAACAGCCCCGGCATAATTCTTCAGCCGGAACAACACCAGCCCTTTCCTGTAAGCGGCTTCGGGGTATGATGGATCGAGGCCAAGGGCGAGATCGTACGCATGGACTGCCTCTTCGTCATTGCCCTGCAACGCGAGGGATTCACCTTTATAGAATGCGGCCTCAACGGATTTCGGGTCAAGCAAAAGAGCCTGGTCAAAGGCAGATACCGCTGCAGCGCCATCATTTTCGTGGAACAGGACTTCACCTTTTGCAAGCCAGATAAATGAGTTCTCCGGGTCGAGGGCGAGCGCCTGGTTGAGCGCATCGAGTGCCTTTGGAAAATCTTTGATCTCCATGAGTGCCCGGCCCCGGTAATACTGGATGACGGACGTCTCCGGGCCCAGCGTTAGTGCCAGATCAAAGATATTGGAGGACTCCTGGTACCGCTCCAGCATAAAGAGGGCAAGCGCCTTCCTGAATGCGTAGTCCTGAACACCGGGGGCGATCACCAGTGCGCGCTCGAACGCCGGCAGCGACTCGTCAAAGCGTTCCCGTTCAAAGAGCACCAGTCCTTTCTGGTACCATCCTGCCGCACAATTTTCGTCGATTGCAAGCGCCTGTTCGAATGCATCCTGCGCTTCATCGTGAAGCGCAAGGTGGGAGTACGCGATGCCTTTATAGTACCAGGCAGCCGCGTTCTTCCCGTCAAGGGCCAGCAGCTTGTCAAACGCTGCAATGCCCTCCTCCCACTGCTCGTTGTGCAGGAGGGATTTTCCCCGGTAAAGCAGGGTAAAGGCATCTTTAGACTGGCGTTTTTGCGCCTTTGCAAATGATTCGGCGGCTTCCTTGAAACGGTTGAGTCGGTAGAGGGCGTATCCCTTGCACGCATGTATCCGGGCATTGCCGCCGTCATATTCAAGGGCGCGATCGAGCGCGATCACGGCATCCTCGTACCGGGAAAGCCGCGTGAACGCAGTCCCCATGGCAAAATGGGCAATTGCATTTTCAGGATCGAGCGCTATTACCCGGTCAAAGAAGGTAAGGGCATCATCGTAGCGGTGAAGTTCAGAGAGCGCCTGCCCTTTTTTGACCAGTGCACCGATATGGTTGCTGTCCAGTTCGATCGCACGGTCAAAGGAAGGGATCGCTTCCTCATATTTTTTGAGGGCGTAATACGCGCAGCCTTTCTCGTACTGGATACGGGCGCTTTCCCGGCCCTGCCTGATGCACCGGTCAAAGACATCGATCGCATCCTCGTATTTTTCCAGTCGGGCGAGCGCAAGTCCCGCCTGCTCCAGCGCATCGGTATTGTCCGGGCTGATCTTGAGGGTTTTTGCAAAGGCACTGACCGCTTTTTCATCCCGTTGCAGTTCGACATATGCAAGGCCAAGGTGATAGAAATTATCTGCAGACCCGGGATCTTCCGCACAAGCAGATTCAAAAACGGCGGCAGCCTCCTTGAAGTGTTTTAATGCTTCAAGGGCCAGACCTTTAGCTGAAAGAAGGGGCGCATCCTTGGGGGTGATCTCCAGTGCGTGATCAAATGCGACAACAGCATCTTCGTTTTTACCCATCGCAGCAAGGGCCCGCCCTTTATGATAGTGTGCTTGAGGATAATCTGCAAGCAGGCCAAGAACATGGTCAAAGGCTGCTACGGCCTCCTCGTTACGCGAGAGCTGGATCAGGTCAAGCCCCATGTCGAACCAGGCATGTGTATCGGTACTGTCAATTTCAAGTGACCGGGAGAAGGCCGGCACTGCATCTGCATATCGCCCAAGAGTTGAGAGGGCAACACCTTTGTAATACCATGCCTCGGCAAAATCCGGCCGGATCTCTATGGCTATTTCCGAAGCCTGGATGGCATCCTCCTCCTGACCCAGATTATGCAGCGATATGGCCTTGTTAAGCGCAGATTCTGCACTCTTTGGATCGAACTGGAGTGCTCTCTCAAAAGAGAGAATAGATTCCTGGTACAATCCCTGTGCTGCAAGTGCGACACCCTTGAGATGATGAGCGGTGGCATAGTTTGGTACGAGAACTAATGCCCGGTCAAACGCCTCAATCGCATCGCGGTAACGTTCGAGTTTTAAAAGCGCTGCCCCACGATGGTACAAGGCTCGGTCGAGACGTGAATCGATGCTTATTGCCTTATCAAAGGACTTGATTGCATCCTCATACCGGCCCAGTTCATACAGCGCGAGACCTTTATACTGGTGTGCTTCGGTATAGGATGCTTTTAGTTTGAGCGCATGGTCACAGGCATCGATAACTTCAGTATAATCTCCAAGGTCAAAGAGTGCACGGCCTCTCTGGAACCACGCATCGGCATTATCGGGATGTGTCCCAAGGACTTTTTTGAATTCCCCGACTGCATCGCGGAACCTGCCCAGCGTTGAGAGCGCCTCTCCTTTGTGCATCCGCGCCTGAATGCAGTCGGGCTGGGTGGAGAGCGCAGTATCATACGCAAGGATCGCTTCCTCATGTCGGGCAAGGCCATCGAAGGCCCGGCCTTTCTGGTAATAGAGCTGCGCATTTCCCGGATCGCAGGCAAGAGCCTGGTCCAGCGCTTCAAGAACCTCCGGGTACCTTCCCATATGGAACAGGATAAGTCCCTTATATCTCCATGCTTCGGCAAAATCTGACCGGATCTCTATAGCCTTGCCTGCGGCAGCAAGCGCATCCTCCTCCTGCCCCAGATTGTGCAGTGACATAGCCTTGTTGAGCGCAGATTCTGCGCTTTTTGGATCGCATTCAAGTGCACGGTCATACGCATCTATGGAATCCTGGTACAGGCCCTGTGCGGCGAGTGCGACACCCCTGAAATGATGAGCGGGAGCGTACTTGGGGAGGAGGACGAGTGTCTGATTGAAAGCCTGTGTTGCCTCGCGGTAGCGTTCAAGTTTCAGGAGCGAGGCACCACGATGGAAAAGGGCACTGTCAAGATGAGGATCGTTCTCAAGTGCCTGGTCAAAGGAGAGAATTGCTTCCTCATATCTCCCCAGTTCGTAGAGAGCGAGTCCCTTGTGGTAATGGGCGTCCGGGTAGTTGGACTCCACATCCAGCGCGTGGTCGTAAGCGTCGATGGCTTCGTTGTAGTTGCTTAAGTCAAAGAGCGCACGGCCCTTCTGGTACCATGCATGGAAGTTGTGGGGGTTCTCTGTAATGGTCCGGTCGAAATCCCTGAGCGCTTCGGCAAACCTGCCAAGATTATAGAGTGAGATGCCCTTACGCATCCGTGCCTCAGTGTATTTTGGTTTGAGCGCAAGAGTTTTCTCAAACGCGGTAACGGCATCCTGGTGCCGGTCTAGGCCATCTAACGCCCGTCCTTTCTGGTAATAGACCAGTGCATTTTCCGGGTCATAGATCAAAGCCCGGTCAAACGCGTCAAGCGCTTCCTGGTACCTCCCCAACTTTGAAAGGGCAATACCTTTGAAGTAATATCCGGGAGAATTTGTGGTGTCCTTTACAAGATTTCTGTCGAGTGCGTCGATGGCCTCCTTATATCGCCCGAGTTTTGAGAGCGCAAATCCCCGGTAGTAAAAGGCCTCGGTGTAACCGGGTTCTATCTCAAGCGCCCGGTCAAACGCAGTAATAGCTTCCTGGTACTGTCCGAGACCGAGGAGACTCTTTCCTTTATTGTACCACGCAGGGGCAAAGGATTCCCGTTCTTTGATCGCTGCTTCAAAGGAGACTAATGCCTCTTTTTGCCGGCCGGAGTTTGCAAGGGCAAGACCCATATGGTACTGGGCGTCGCTGTTGTGGGGGTCGATCTCCAGAAGAACCTCAAAGACCTGGATCGCTTCTTTTATCCGATTGATCTTTTCAAGGGCGAGTCCCTTGTAAAGGAAAGCCCCGGTACTCCGCTGGTTTAAGGCGATCGCGTTGTCGAAGGCATCGATGGCATCCTGATACCTCCCCAGGTCAAAGAGAGCCCTGCCATCTTTGATCCAGCCATCTTCCTGATCGGGATTCAGGTTGAGAGCCTGTACATATGCATCCGCTGCATCCTCTGTCCGCCCGAGGACATTGAGGGCGTCTCCTTTCCGCATCCAGATATCGACAAGCGCGGGATTGAGGTCAAGGGCTTTATTGAATGCCGTAACCGCTTCGGAAATCTTGCCCAGATCCGAAAGCAGAATGCCTTTTTTCACCCAGCCATCTGCATTGTTCGGATCTATCTCCAGCACCTTGGTATACGCGGCAAGTGCATCCTGCTTTTTTACGAGCTTGTCGAGTGCGGCTCCTTTCTGCATCCAGATATCGACAAGATTCGGGTTTAAGGAAAGGATGCGATCAAAGGTTTCCACCGCTTCCGCATATCGCTGGAGCACCATGAGCGATTCGCCGCGGCAGACCAGCGCCTCCATATGAGATGGATTCGCAGCGAGGCTGCGGTTCAGCGCCAAAATTGCTTCGTCGTGTCGTCCGAGCCGGGCAAGAGCGATGCCCTGGTACGTGAACGCCCCGACAAGTGAGGGATTCATCGACACTGATGTGGTGAGTGCCGCGAGGGCCTCCTCATACTTCCGGGACTGAAGATACGCGATACCCTGGTAATAGTATGTCGAAGCATTGGAGGCGTCAAGAGCTAGTGCATCGGAAAATGCCCGGATTGCATCGTCGTACCTCTCGCACTGGCCAAGCGAGATCCCCAAATAATGATGGGTAAGGGCATTGGCCGGGTCATGTTTGAGGGATCGTTCAAACGCCCCTATTGCCTCATCGTACCGTTCCCGGCCGGCATATGCGATACCGAGATAATAGAGCGCGTGCGGGTTATCCGGTTCAAGCACCAGCATCCGCTCAAAGGTCCTGATCGCGTCATCGTACCGTTCGCGCTGCGCAAGGGCGATCCCCTTCTGGTAAAGGGTTTTTTGATTATCGGGCTCGATCTCCAGTGCCTGATCGTACGAGATAATCGCTTCTAGCGGTTTGCCGAGGCGGGCAAGGGCATTGCCCTTCTCGTAGAATGCACGGGTGCACCGGTGGTTGATCTCAAGCACCCGCTCGTACGACCTGATTGCCTCTTCAAACCGGGAAAGTTCGGCTAGAGAGATGCCTTTGTAGTACCAAGCCCAGACATCCCGTGGGGTGCCCTCAAGGGCGCGGTTAAAGATGGTGATCGCCTCGTCGTACCGGCCCAGGGTGACCAGTACCATCCCCTTGCGGACCATGGCCTCCGTATTCTTTGGATTAAGGCCAATTACCTTGTCAAACGACGAAATCGCATCATCAGAGGCACCAAGGTGGACATGGCAGATCCCCTTATAGAGCCAGGCATCGGCAAGACCTGGATTCTGCTCGACTGCCGCTTCAAATGCGGTGACAGCATCCTTGAACCGCCCAAGATGCGTGAGAGCGATCCCTTTTTCATAGAGGGCGGTCGTATTCTTCGGGGCGAGGGCGAGCACGGCATCGTAGGCAGCAACGGCATCGGCATACCGCTCTTTTTTGAAGAGCGTTGCACCCCGGTGATAAAATGCAAGTGTATGGGTGGGATCGATCGCTACGGCCTGGTCAAATGCACGGAGTGCCTCGTCCAGTTCCCCCTCTTTTACGAGGGCCAGGCCCTTGTTGAAATATGCTTTGACGTAGTTGGGGTAGATCCCGATTGCCTGATCAAACGCCTCGATCGCGGGCTGTAACTGTTCAGCTTTTAAAAGGGCACTACCTTTGTCGTACCAAGCCTGAGCATTGTCTGGCTTGAGGGCGATACTCTTGTTGAGCGAGTCCAGGGCTTCCTCATATCTGCCGGTCTTTGCCAGAAGCTGGCCTTTCTGGTGGTATGCCTGTGCATTGCCCGGATTATCCTTTAAGGCCTTGTCAAATTCCCGGATGGCATCCTCGCTGTTTCCCAGTTTGGCCAGGGCAAAACCCTTGTGGTATACGGCGTCCGAATAATCTGGCCGGATCTTAAGCGCCCGGTCATAGGCAGAGACGGCTTCGCTGAAGCGTCCGAGGCTTGCATAAGATATGCCGATCTGGTATGCGGCCGAGGCACACCCGGGATCGACAGAGAGGGTATGCTCAAAGGACTCGATCGCCTCTGTCTGCCTCCCGAGCCGTGAAAGGACAATTCCCTTAAAGTAGGAGGCACCGGCATGATTCCCCTGTGTGGCGAGAATACGGGTAAATGCCTCAAGTGCCTCCTCGTACCGGCTCAGGTAGATGCAGGAGACACCCCGACTGTACACCGCATCAATAGTATCCGGCTCGGCAGCGATTGCCCGGTCAAAATCCGCCACGGCCTCGCGGAACCGGCTCAGGTGCTGATATGCCTTGCCCCGGAAAAAGAAGATCCTTGTATTTGTCGGGTTCATCTCCGCTGCTTTGTCCAGAGCATACGTGGCATCCTCGTACCGTGCCAGCTCAAACTGGGAGAAACCCTTATAGAGCCAGGCATCCGCAACGAGGGGGTTCTGCGAAATTGCGTTGTCCAGCGATACTACAGCATCGGCAAATTTTCCTTCCTTGTACTGGGCGATCCCCTTTATCACCCAGATGTCCGCGTGGTCGGGTTCGGTATTAAGAAATGTCCCGGCCGCTTCGGCCGCTTCGGCATACCGTTCCTGTTTTGCGAGAATAAATGAACGATAATACCAGACCCACGCATCGGAGGGATCAAGAGTGTGTGCCTTTTCAAAGGCGCCGAGGGCTTCGTCATATCTTCCGATCTCGTAGAGGGAGATCCCCATATTGTAAAAAGCCTTTGAATATTCGGGGACAATCTCGATCGCCATCCCGTACGCGACAATGGCTTCCTCATGCCGGCTGAGATCGGCAAGTGCGATGCCTTTGTTATAATAGACCTTTGCATGGCTGGGATCGATGGTAAGCGCATGATCGTATGCCGATATGGCGTCCTGATACTGCCCAAGTTCATAGAGGGCGATTCCCTTGAGGATCCAAGCCTCGGAGTTGTCGTACTTGAGAGCGATCAGCCGTTCGCAGGTAGCGAGTGCCTCCCGGTTCCTGCCGACCTGTGCAAGAGTCGCGGCCTTGTTGTACCACGCATTAATATCGGATGGGTCAAGCGTCAGCGCATTGTCGTAGGATTCGACCGCTGCATCGTATTTACCGAGGTCATACAGTGCGATACCTTTGAAGTAATGGGCTTTGGGTAATTTCGGGAAGAGGGTGAGCGCCCGGTCAAACATGACCACAGCTTCCTGGAATCTGCCAAGATCATAGAGTTCAATGCCCTGCCGCATCAGTGCTTCAGCATCTCTCCTGCTCATGGATTGTTGTCGCTCCCTCGTTGATCCTTCATTATTTTTGGCGCCGCATGACGATATATACGCGTGTGAAACGGCGGCATATACCCTTTCTGGTATATATTTGTACATCACTATTTATGAATACTATTTTTATAGGCCCTTTCTTGATGATGTATTCCTGTTACTCCACCAGGGTATATTCACTTGGTTCTGCATGGGTTCCTGTTGTCCGGCCATAAAATCCCGTTCCGTTTCTAAAAATCAATTTGTATACATTGAAAAAGCGGCTTTAAAACCATGAATAGTAAAACATGAATAGTAGTTGTTTCCTGGTTTTCGTAACCGCGGCCAGCCCCGGCACACCAAAGCCGGAGACTTCGCACAGATTACACTTCAAAAGACTTTTTACCCATACCCGCACACCGGTTCACAAGGTGTTTATATGACCGTCATTAAGAGCGTTGAAATTATTTCATGGGCGAAGATTCATGCACTGTTCGGTATTGTGTTCGGCCTTATCTATGGCGTGCTGTTTGCCATCCTGGGTACCGCCATCGGGGCCACATTCAGTATGCCAGGCGCCACGACCCTCGGGTTGCTTTCCATTATCGTCTTTCCCATTATCTTTGGGATCATGGCCTTCATTTGCGGTGCGATCATGGCCTTCCTTTATAACATCTTTGCATGCAAGATCGGCGGCATCGAAGTCGAGCTGGTCGAGAAAAAACCATAACCAATCCTCGTTTTTATAGTCCCTGCGATCGCCCCACAGTAGGACAGATACAATTCGCGTTCCAAAGTGAGCCGTGCAGATTCTGCCGGCCTGTTCAAGCGATCTCTCAAAGGGATTCTTTAACCTGTCAGCGTTTTTCATGCGCACGCGAACAAATATCCGGATCAAAATATTGGGGACAACCCAAACTTTATTTTTAAAAACGCATTAAACCAATTATCATGGAGATCGGCAATGGCTATGAGATATCCCCGCGTAAGGCAGAGTACCTGAAATACCTGTGGGGGAAAGGCGGGAGGGTGCGGACGACCGATATCGCACGTGAGTTTTCTGTTGACCCCTCTACGATCACAAAGACGATCCAGGAACTCTCCGAAACGGGCTTTGTCACACACGAGCCGTACCGCGGAATCAGCCTCACGGTCACGGGAAATCGGTACGCAGAGTACCTCATCAAGCGTCACCGGATCCTGAGCCTGATGCTTACCCATTACGGGTTCTCGCACGAGCAGGCATGTGCGGAGGCCTCACGCTTCGAGAGCATGGTGTCAAAGGAGGCCATCGACCGGATCTGTGCCGCGATGGGACATCCCGGCCAGGGGATCTGCGGCGAGATCACGCATAATGATGGTTGCCTGAATCAGAAACCGACGCAGTAATGCATTTGCCGTTCACCAGGATCCTGATGATTTCAGCACAACGTGAGAGGAGAGACGCTGTATAACGCACGACATGGTATGCCAGAACTCCAGGGAAAAAGGCACGCGAAAAATATTGGGGCTTATCCAAATTTTTCATAATTATTATATGATCACCCGACGATATTCCCTCCCGGATTCGCCAGAACCCATTCCCAATAAGAAGGTTAAGAATGCCCCCATTCCCAGAAAAAAGAAAAATTATCCTGATCTGTGCTTTTGCAATCGTAATCATACTGGTTATCGTAGGAGGATACCTGGTCCTTATCAAAAATGCCAGCATCCCTTCTGCGCAATCGCACTCAGCCGGATCAAACGGAAAACTCCAGGTCATCACTTCATTTCGGCCTATCACCCTGCTCGTTCTCCCTGTTGCCGGAGACTATGCTTCAGTAACCCAGATCCTTCCCCCGGGTGCAGAGCCCCACGAATACGAACCAACGCCAAACGATGCAATGGCACTTGCGAAAGGAAAAATACTGTTTTATGACGGCCCGTTTATGGAACCCTGGGCTGAAAAACTCGCCAGTTCGACCAACCCGGACATTATCCGTGCTCCTTTTATCGACGCGATTCCGGCTTCAGTACTTGCACAGATGAAAAGCGAGCATGCAGACTTCCCTCACCCGGATCAGGATCCCCATCTCTGGCTCTCGCCGCAGCTTGCTGAGTATTATGTTCCCTATATTGCACAACAGCTTGCAGCGGCAGACCCGGCCAATGCCACATCTTACCAGAAGAATGGTGATGCATTTGAGGCGCGCCTCCGGAAACTGGATGCCAAGTATACGAACGGACTTTCAAACTGCACGACCCGGACATTCCTTACATCCCACTCATTCCTGAATTACCAGGCAGCCGCATACAACCTGACCGCCCTCTCGATCACCGGCTTAAGCCCGGATGCAGAGCCTTCTGTACAGCAGATGGCGGCGATTCTCGATGAATCAAAGGCAGCAAACGTCCAGGGTGTGATTGCAGAGACCGGTGAAGTCCAGGCACTGAGCCAGTCCATTGCTTCCGAACTTGACCTGCCCCTCTACCCTTACACCACCATGGAGATACTGCCGACCGGCCCGCTTAACGCCGGGGATAACGATTATGTAACCATCATGGAAAATAATCTCCAGCAGATGAGGCAGGCCCTGAAATGCCAGTAGATGCTCCCCCGGACCGGCCGGTATGCCTGACTGTCAACAATGTCAGTTTTGCGTACGGCGCAGAACAGGTGCTCGAAGATATCACGCTCGTTGTCCGGCAGGAGGAGTTTATCGGTATTGCCGGCCCGAATGGTGCGGGCAAGACAACCCTGCTCAAGATACTGGTCGGCCTGCTTGAACCCCAAACAGGTACCGTTGAATTTACCTGCCATATGGACGACTGCGAGGGCATGTCACCGTGCCGGCCCTGCATCGGGTATGTTCCCCAGCAGCCGGTGCTGCGCCAGCAGCAGTTCCCGGTGACCGTGCGGGAAGTCATCGAGATGGGCATATACGGGCAAATCGGCCTTTTCAGGAGACCAACCGTTGAGAATTTAACGGCAGTTGATAAGGCTATTGCAGAAGCAGGGCTTGGCCGCATCGCCGGAGAACTTTTCTCGGATTTGTCGGCGGGTCAGCAACAGCGGGTGCTGATTGCACGCGCCCTGGTCGGAAATCCCCACATCCTTGCCCTTGATGAGCCGACAAACGGTGTCGATGCGAAGAGCAAGCAGGAATTCTACGCGCTGCTCTCCCACCTGCACGACACGCATAAGATCACCGTTCTTATCATCCTCCACGATCTGACCGAGTTAAGCCGGATGATGGAACGCATTGTCTTTTTGCACCACAGGGTCCTGTATGACGGCCCGGCACAGGCTCTTGGTTCACAAGGACTCTGGAACCTGATGGTTCAGGCCGGAAACCAGTAAGGGGTGACGTGAATGGTGCTTGAATTTTTGATGTTTAAATTCGGCATGCGAGCGTTTATCGGCGGGCTGATTGTCGCGGTGACCTGCGCGAGCCTTGGTGTTTTTATTGTCCTGCGCAGGTTGTCGCTTATCTCCGATGGCCTTGGCCACGTGGCCTTTGGCGGCATTGCGCTCGGGTTCTGGACCGGCATCTATCCGCTCTATACTGCTGTGGCCTCGGTTATTGCAGGGGCTCTCGGGATTCACGCACTGGGCCGGCTCCGGGTTGCATCCGATGCGGCGATTGCAATCCTGTTCTCAGGAGGGCTTGCCATCGGCATTGTCCTTATCAGCATGGCGCAGTCAGCCCCGGCAGACCTTCTTTCCTACCTTTTCGGGACAATTCTCGGAATTAACGACAACGATGTGTACCTTGCCGCCGGGCTCGGCGTGATTGTCCTTGTGGTGCTTTGCCTGCTCTGGAAGGAATGGGTGGGAATCACCCTTGACCCGGATTTTGCACGGGTCGCCGGGATGCCGGTGAGTGCACTTGAGATCCTTTTTACGGTTCTCGTCGGCCTCACTGTTGTTGTTGCCACCCGGCTGGTCGGCGTCCTTTTAGTCTCAAGTCTCATGGTTATCCCTGCAATTGCGGCAATCCAGCTCAGGCTGCCATTCAGGCGTACGATTTTTGCGGCACTGGCCATTGCGATTGCCTCGGTCATCATCGGTCTTCAGCTCTCGTTCTCCTACAACCTCGCATCTGGGGGAGCGATCGTGCTTGTCACCATCGGGTTCTTTGTCCTGACAGCCTCCTTTGCCCGGCTCTGGCCAAAAATGAGACGGGATCTACCGGTCGACAATTGGAAACATCAGTGCACCGAACCGGGATACACAGGATCAAATGATCAAAACGACTCCGGTAAAACCTGAATTTTTCTTTTTAGTGTTATAGAAAATTTTAGTTTTCTTGGCTCTGTTGAAATCCTCATAAAACATTGAACACCCGTTGGTTTTTGAGGAAACGATCGATGAAAAAAATGATACATTTCAATGTGATTTTCTCAACCTGCTGTCGGTAAGATCGAGAACAGATGGTCTCTCCAAACAACCTTGTCAGGATCAAAAAAACAGTTTCGGCCATAGTCCTATGGCTGCAGGTTTTTACATCGAATGAGCTGGCCATGATTTATCGGTATTTGCCAGAAACACATGAGGCATGCCAGTCACGGACAGGGGTCATTGATTGAAATTCCAGATCCTCATGGATCAACTGATGAGTACGGTCAGAATCGTATGCTTTATCCATGACGTAGCAGGTTGATTTTTTCACCCGATACGATGCACGAAGTACGATGTGAGCGATTTGTGAATCGTGGCATCGACTATGTGTGACATGAAACGATAGCAGGGATTTATCGGTTGTATTGACGGAGATTGTTGTTTTGAGATAATCGTGACGGGTCTTCCCGGTTCTGAACGAGTACCAGGTACTGGCAGAATCTGGCGTGAAACCTGACGAATCAATTGCAACAACCGACGTAACGTTCTTCCATTCCGTCATGAATGAACACGCTTGTCGGAATAACTGGTTTAAACCGTTTGCAGGAACTCGTTTTGAAAATGTACAGAGAGTAGAATAATGAAGGATCTCCTTGAGTTGCAATTGTTCCTGGACAATGTTCATTATCTTCAAGAAGGTTCACAAAATCCCAATACCGGGCTCCGAGATATCCTTTGAATAAAAGTAACGTGAGTAATTGATGCTGAGTGAAATCCCTTCTCGAATAGCGTGAGGAATATTCCGGTACTCCGGTCAGCCTGACCGCATTCTGGCACGAGGTCAGAAAACAAATATACTTCTGATCTGAGAAGAAGTGCTGCTCCTTGTTTGGGTTTCCCATAACTTTTACCGGGAGCTCCTTGTTCTTAGCTCTACCGGTAGCTTAGGGTTTCAACAGAGCCAAAAAATCCAAAACATTTACACTGCCGGTTTTACCTTAAGCGCAGCAACCAGCAGGTTCACGCCGCCTTCAATATCCCGGATGTCCAGCACCTCGACCGGTGAATGGATATACCGGGCTGGCGGGCTGATCGTGGTGCTCGGGATACCGCCCCGGGTGAGGTGAATGGAAGTTGCATCGGTCGTTCCTCCGGTACCAACCTCAAACTGCACAGGGATGTCATGAGACTCGGCAGCATTTTTCAGCCACTGGACAACCTTGCGGTTTGCAATCAGGCCTCTCCCGCTGCTGTCGACAATCGTAATGACCGGTCCTTTTCCCATCTCGATTGCCGCATCGCGCATCTCAATGCCCGGGTGATCACCGGGGATCGTGACATCGGTAGCGACAGCCCAGTCAGGATTGATGGTAAATGCGCTGGTCTTTGCCCCCTTGAGGCCGACTTCTTCCTGTACCGTAAAGACCGCGTAGACCGTGAAGGGGGACTTCATCTTCTGCATGGTCTTTATCAGCATTGCAACACCGGCGCGGTTATCGAAGGCCTTGCCGGTTACCCGGTTGTTGGAAAGCTCGGCGAACTCCCGGTCGATCGTGATGGGCGTTCCGATCTCGATACCGAGTTCCGCTACCTCATCCCGGTTTTGTGCCCCGACATCGATGAACATCTCATCGACCTTAACGCCTTTTTTGCGCTCCTCGTCGTCCATCATGTGCGGGGGTTTGCCGCCGATAACACCGATCCGGTCGCCTTTTGTCCCGTGGACGATGACGCGCTGGTTATAGAGGGTCGGCGCATACCAGCCGCCAAGCGTGATAAACCGGAGAAAACCCTTGTCATCGATGTACTTTACCATGAGCCCAATCTCGTCCATGTGGGCCGCAAGCATCACTTTTAACTTGTTCCCGTGCTTGACAGCAATGAGGTTTCCCATGGAATCCTCGGTGATCTCATCGACATATCCTTTGAGTTCCTTTTTTATTACCGCAAATACGCTGCCTTCGCTGCCCGATACCCCATGAGCATTGGACAATTTCCGTAAAAGTTCCTTGACCATATTATTCACATTTTGCTTTTTTGATCCTATCAAGAGCTCGCTTGAGATTATCCCGGGACGATGCATAACTCAGACGGGCGTAGTCCGGCGCGTTTGCCCCGAACGCCGAACCCGGCGTGAGAATTACTCCCCTATCGATGATCTTCTGGACAAGCGCCGGCTTCATCGGGACAAATGCGTAAAATGCACCCTCGGGAACCGGAAGCGAAAACCCCAGATCGGAAAGTCCCTTAACCAGCAGGTCCCGCCGTGCCTGGTATTCGGTACGCATCTGCGCAACCGGCGACTGGTCACCGGTGTATGCGGCAAGAGCCGCATACTGCGATATCGATGTCGCGCAGGCCTGACAGTACTGGTGCACCTTGAGGCACTGGCCCACAATCTCAGGAGATGTCGCAAGGTACCCGAGTCTCCAGCCGGTCATTGCATAGGTCTTGCTTGCCGCGTTCACCGTGATCACGTTATCGCCAAACCGGGCAGCACTCCAATGCTTCTTGCCGTAGATGAAATGCTCGTACACTTCATCGCTGACAATGGTGACACCTGCGTCATTGGCATATTCGACCAGCGCCCTGATAGATTCCCTGCTCTCCACAGCACCGGTCGGATTTGCCGGGGAGTTGAGGACAAAGAGACGGGCTCCCTTCATGAGTTCCTGTGCCTTATCAAGATTGATATGAAGGGTCTCATCCAGCGGGACACCGACCGGCCGGCCCCCGGCAAGCGTTGCAAGTGCTGCATAGGAGACAAAACCCGGGTCAGCACAGAGAACGCGATCGCCTTCACTCACGAGCGCCTGCATCACAATATGGAGCGCCTCGCTCGCACCGGCAGTGACGACTATCTGGTCGGGAGTATACGTCACCTCGTTCTCTTTTTTGAATTTGACACTGATTGCATTCCGGAGTTCGGGAATCCCCGTGTTTGCAGTATACCCCGTCTTTCCCGCACGGATGGCCGCTATGGCCGCGTCCTTGATGTGCTGCGGCGTGTCAAAATCCGGCTGGCCAAGGCCCAGGTTTATCGAATCCGGACCTGCAGCTTCAAAAATCTTTCGTATCCCCGAGATCTCGATTTCCCTGACCCGGGGCGAGAACCGTTCTGTCAATTGTGTCCCACCTCTTCAGATTTCACTCAATATTTGCATGCCGGTTCTTGAGCGCGGACTCATCGGTCTTGGTGATCTCCATAAGCCGTGAAATCACGGCATCGGCGAAGATCATCGAGGTCGTTTCAAAGAGCGTTCCGAGTGGAGCAAACGACTTATGATCGCCAAGGACCTGCCGGATCTCGAACTCTGCCGCATCGTCATCGACATTGTCGCGCTGGTGCTCTATAATCACTTTGCAATCGGCGATTTTCCCAATCCGCGAGTCCGCGTTGGCGGTGATCAGACCGATATGCGCCCCGATATCCTTACCGGTCTCGGCAATATCGGCAACGGTCTTGGTCCTGCCGGATCCCGAAAAGATCACAATAAGATCACCTTTCTGGAGCGCCGGCGTGATCGTCTCGCCAACAACGTACGACTGGAGGCCGAGATGCATCAGACGCATGGCAAACCCTTTTGCGACAAGCCCTGATCGTCCTGCACCCATCACATAAATGCGCCGGGCATGCAGGATCTCGTCAATGAATGCATCGACATCCTTGTCCGAGATTGAAGTCGCGATCGCCCGGATCTTTGATGCCATCAACTGCATCATTTCCTGAACCCTGTGATTTTCCATCCTACTCGTAAGAATGATGTTATCCCATAGTAGATGAGAATTTCGTACCTGTCAGGTTGCCATGAGCGGATGGGTAAAAATGGGTAATGATACCAGTGAATAATACCTTCAAAAGGAGTATTTTTGTTTTTAAGCGTCTGACATGCTGTACCGCATGATCTCGCCATATGGCACCAGTTTTCTGTTCTCCAGCACAGAGACTGCACCATGTCCGCCGCAGCAACGGCAGCGTTTCTGCTGCGGGGCAAGGTTTTGATCTGTTTCTGCCGCAAGTCCGAGAAGTGCCTTGCGCTCTTTGCGTGCGAGTTCGCTGTCGACGTTTACTGAAGTAACAAGAAAATCAGCAAGCGAGTTATAGGTGGCTCGTTCCGGTGTGAGGCTGGAAAAATTAATGACTGCATCTGCAGTAAAAAGCAGCCCTTCCGACGCTGAATACAGGTAGATCTGCCCATAGGTATGGCCGCCCAGTCCTTCAAGCACTTCGAGTTCAAGATCGCCAATTTTGACGTTCCCAAGAACCGGAAATATACTGCGGGTTGCCGCACCGGCCCGCGGAAGACAGGTAATCTCCTTTGAAGGATTGAACTGCGAAAAGAGGTTGATCATCTTCGTGTAGAACGCTTCAAGGACGGAATGCTCGCTTCGCGAACCGTATGCCCGGTTGTTCGTTTTAATGATATCCCGGGTTCCCGCATGCATGAGCGCTCCCGCCGGGAAAAATCCCCCGGCGCCGCAGTGATCCGCATCCGCATGGGAGATGATCAGCTGACTGAACCGGCGCTCGTCGCCAAGCCCGTAGTGCGAAAACATCGCCATCACATCGTTGTGATAGATGCCATAGCCGGTATCGATCATCAGGGCCTCATCCGGGGTGGCGAGGATATAGATGCTGCCGCCGCAGGGCATCTGGAAACAGAAAAGATCGACCCGGGGGGTTACGTGGATCTTCTGGACGTCGGCGTAGAAATTTCTGCCTGTTGTGGCACGCAGGGTTCGGCCGGTCAAAAGCACGCTGTCAAAGACCTGGCGGGGATTGTTCCCCCGGTTCATCAGTTCCTGTGCAATGTGGTTGGTATCGGCCAAAAACGAGAGCAAAAATGAATTCTCGGATTCGCCGATCAGTTCCCGGATCTCCTGGGCAAACCGTACATAGAAGATCGTATCGTCAAGATGTTTTCCTGTGGTGTCGTATTCGAGGATCTCAAGCTGGTAACGTGATTTCAGCTGGTCGAGCAGCCTGTCGACGGCAGCCGGGTTTTCAAGGTTCAGGCTGATCGTCACTCGATCCAGGTGCCTTCCGGCATCGTCGAAATCAACAAACCCTATATTTGCACCGGAATCTGTCGTATATTTCAGGAACTGGGAGAGGGAACCGGCTGTATGGGGGAGGTGCACGGAGAACTTAAGGAAACTCAGTGGCTTTAGTGAAGTCTGGAGGTATCCGATTGCCGCGAGATCGCCCGTGATTCTCAAATAGGCGTCTTCTGATGCCGTCACTTCATAAAAGACCGTGCAGGGATCGATCCTGCGATCGTACTGGATACGGTTGATATTGCCCTCATATTTTTTGATGATACCGGCAGCTCGTTCGAGGGAACCGGGTTCGTCCGGCATATGTGCGATAAAACCAAATTTCTTAATCTGAATTGGCACATTATCAGGGTTAAGAATAAATAGCACCCCCTCTATAACTATCATCAATCACGGGTGAAATCATGGTAGAAGATCAGGACGTTGTTTCTCTTAAAGAGTTCGTGGCCGGCTGTAGAACCAGAGGGACCGGCAACGCGTACCGGGTTGGGATTATCGGGTTACTCTCGGCGGTCTATGGGAAACACCGGGCCGGGAGGAAATGCACAGAACAGGAATTTGAGGAATATGACGAATTATCCCGGCGGTACTTATCCGAGAAGCGGAACCCATCAAAGGATATTATCGTTTATATCAAGGCGATGCAAGATGCGGAGATGCCCCCAAAAAGTATCTCGCTTCGTGTGGCCGGCGCTCGGGAATGGCTCAAACAAAACGACGTGTCCCTATCGGAAAAGGAAAAGGGGAATATCCGCCGCGTAATGCCCCGGAAGGTACGGCCACAAACGAGGTTCGAGTTTTTCGATTATGAGAAACTACAGGCTCTATTGCCGTTTCTTGATATCAGGTTGCAGGCATTGACATTAGTCTTGGCGTCATCCGGTGCGCGGGTCGGGGAAATACTTACCACCAATATATCAGATATCCATGATGATACGCGACCAGTCAGCATTTTTATCAGGAAAACAAAGACGGCAGAACCCAGAACCGTTTTTATCACAGACGAAGCGTATGAGAGCCTTCGGGCTTGGTTCAAAGTCCGGGAGGAATACATACGGCAGGCCGGGGAACGCGGTAACTCAATGAAGATAAAAAGAAAGGAGGGAAAAGACGACAGGATCTTTCCGTTTGCGCTGACGGTAATTTATCGGGCGTGGCATCGGGGATTGAAAAAGGCCGGGTTGTTCGGGAGGGATAGTAGCACGGGACGCAATGAATTGACAGTACATCGGCTCCGGGCTTGGAACCGTGATCGTGTGGCATCGGTTATCGGGCCAGACTATGCAGAACTATTCCTAGGCCACGTCGATCAATATGGCAATACGTATAAGAATACAACAGAAAGAGCACTCGCCGAAAAGTACCAACTATGCCAGCAGGCTTTGACGATCAAGGACTCTGGTAGGGTTAAGCACGATATCCGAGTACAGGCCGATCTAATCTCCAAACAGGAACAGACCATCCAGGAACTTCAGGAGAGATTGGCAGCGGTCGAACAGGGGCGGAACCTCTTGGATTCATCTGAGGGCAGCGACGGTGCGATGGGTATTATCCGGGCGGGTCTTACTAGGGAGGCGCTCAAATCCCTCGTCGCCGATGTGATCCTTGAAAATGCGGGGGGTCAAAAATAGTTCTCTTTTTGGTGCGCGAGATATCCTTTAATACCACTTATATAACTAACTTTTTTTGGAACGGGGCAAGAATCAAGTCCCGATTGAGTTATATAACTATATTTGAGGTTTTAGGAACAGAAATGCTTATATCTTATGATAAACCACAGTTAGAAATAGTGGAGATGACTGGGCACGAGCATGATGATTCTGGCAACTAAATCCTTCGCCAGAGGACATTTAAATATCGCCTTTTACGGTTCCTGAAGAGCCGGCCCGAATTTCTCATATCTTTTTTTCTACAAGCCTTTGAAAGACCGTTTGATCGTTCTTTTGGCATATTTGCATTGCAATATGAAACTTTCACAGAGGTGAATATATGAAACAGATCATGATTCAAAAATATCGCTGTAAAAAATGTGGATTTGAGTGGATACCTCGAATAGAGGGGATGCCAAAATTGTGTCCTTCCTGCAAGTGCCGGAAATGGCACAACTACAAACTGAGTGAAGTTGTTGAACGAAAAGCCGATGAGGTGCCATCATGAATGGGGGCTTCCGGGATCGAAACTGTAGATTGTCCGTTTTCCCAGATGGGTTCCGCAAATTCAAAAAGATTGCCGAGACGGACGACTCCGCTATGCAGGGTGCAATCGGGATCATTGTCGCGGTCGATTGTTTATTGAGGATTTTATTCGGTGACGACGGCGACGAAGAACCGACGGAGTTTGTCCGAATGGATCGGATCCCATCAGCCGGGTGGACTGGATCGGCTAAGATTACGACGGTGAGCACAAGGTTCGGGAGTGGGGGTATCGTCAATGCTTGAGAAAAAATTGCCCCCGGTTGCCAGCCGGGAAGCGAACTGCCAAAACGCATTGCCGCACGAAGTTGGCAAAAGCATTTCTGGCTATCCAGTTTTAAAATTTCCGATGCCCGGCCGGAATCTTCGATCTCTGCGATTCACCGACATTGGGGTTGCGATTGATGTCGTTCTCAAACTCGCAGCAGATGAGGACAGAACTGTGATATCAGAACTCGACGTCAGAGATCTTTTGGGCAATCGAAGATATCGAGCCAATCCAGTGAAGGCGTTGCGGCAGGTTGCGCGACTGTATCCCAGCAATGCTCGTATGACGCTTCGCGCCGGGCTTTGGTGCCTCGTTCCGGCGGTGTCATTATGACCGCCGAGAAAACTATCCCGTTTGGTCCCGGCAGAGTATGCATCCGGGCTTTGCTCTCACAAATCCCCGGACTTTCCGGTGATCATCCATCGTGCCTCGGAGCCATCTGTTCCGAGTATGAATACTGCCGTCACGAGTCTGAATATTATCGATTGAAATATATCGAACTAGAAAAAGGGAAAAAACCGGGAAAAAGACAGCCGTCACGGAGGAATGATCCATGATCGCCCCAATGAGCTGGGCCCGGTGCTGGAGGATAATTAAGCACATCCGGGTACATGGCCTACCGAAAACCCCGGGGCAACTCAAATACCTTTCTCACGAAATTGAGAGGATGAGCCACGATCAACAGCGCCGGCTCTATGCCGAATGTTCCGGTGTTCTTTCGCAGGTGGTGCCGGGGGTTACAAATGCATAATTTGACAGTATCCCTGGTCTTTGCCGGTCCGGACGCGGATATGAACAGCGCGCTCCCTGAAATTCTCGAAATAATCAAGGGTTACGGCGGGGTTACGGAAAATATCATTCGAGAATACTCCCCGGAGGCGGACTAATGCCGGAAATAATCACAACCCGGACCCTTTTCCCCGATCATATTTGCATAGGCACGCCGTCAAAAGGAGGGGAGATTACCGTTTTTTTTGATAGCGGGAATTTATCGGAAGCTCAAACCCGGATCGATAATGCAGTCCAGGCAAGGCAGTATCTCCTTAATAAACTAGCATCTGGAGGTCAGCGGGTATGAGCGAAATCATACCGACCGGGGCAACTCTCGCAGATCCAAAGACCGACGGGAAAACATGCGATCCGGAATTTGACAGGATTCTAAAACGGCGAGAGATGATGGAGGCGCCGGTACCTGCAGGACCTCCAGTTCTCCCGGTCCCCCCAACACCAACAGGTACTCCGGATGCATGGCAGCACCCGGATTATCCTGACGCAAAGATCGCCTCCATGAATCACATTGAGATATGTGCCGCACTCGATAAACTCCAACGTCTACCCAAAGGATTCGACCTGATGGGCGAGAACCTTGTCCGTGAAGCACTCATACGGGCCGTCCGGGATCCTGCCGTGCATCAACTGTATGATGCAATGCAGCAGGACAAGAAAAAGCGGCAGGAACGCGCAGCGGCAGAACAGGCGGCCCTGCCCGGTGTCGGCTTAACGGAACTGGCAGCCTCTGATCGTTTTGTTGAAAAGATCTCCGGGGAGTGCGTTTTTAACGCTAGTACAAACCGGTGGCACTACTGGAACGGTAGGGTGTGGAAAATCGACGACAGAAGCCTCATAAAGAACCGGTGCCGGACCTTTGTTAAATCCCTGTATGCTGATCTTGGAGACATCGAACGGAAAAGCGATCGCGCTGAATACCTTGGTGACGTTGAAAAACTCAATACCCGGCGGGGGATCGATAACATCGTCGCACTTGCAGCGATCCAGCTCACAAAACGATCGGAAGATTTTGATAGCAACCCGCACATCCTGAATTTACAGAACGGTACGATCGAGTTTACCCCAAATGGGATCACCTTCCGGGAGCACCGGAAAGAAGATTTGTGCTCCTTTATAGGCGGATGTGAATATCGCCCCGATGAGCCGGTACCGGAAATCTGGATCAATCATGCACACAAGATCGCCTCTGAAGATCCGGATCTGTCAAAGACCATTCAGACCGTTTTAGGGTATTGCCTTGACGGGGGGAACCCACTAGAAAAGATCGTTATCGCATACGGTGCCGGCAGGAACGGCAAGTCCGTCACATTCCGCACCTTTTCCCGCATTCTTGGAGGGTATTCCGTCAACGTCAACCCGCTCACGCTCATGGAGACCGGGAACAAAACAACAAGCCCCGAACGGCTTAAAATGCGAAATACCCGGCTCATTATTGCACAGGAGCCGAACAAGCCTTCCGACCAGCACCAGAAAGACACAACTGTTCTGGATAGCGGTTTCCTGAAGGCTGCATCGGGAAAGGATCTTATATCGGCCCGCAACCTGTATTCAAACAATATTGAGGAGTTCGCCGTTTCCGGAGTCGTGACGCTATCAACCAACCCACTTCCCACCGTGAACGATCATTCCGTGGCATTCTGGGACCGGCTGGTGTTGCTCCCGTTCGATTACTATTTCCGGCCAGAGGAACGCGATTCGCATATCGAAGATAAGTTCGATGCGGTCTTAGCCGGGATCCTGAATTGGTTCATTCAGGGGTGGGAGAATTACCGAAAGAAGGACACCATAGATCTCTGCGAGACGGCAAAGATCGTCCTGAATGAATACCGGTGTGCCGATGATGAGTATGCCGGGTTTGTACACGACTGTATAGAAGAGCGGAAAGGCGCCGAGGTACTCGGAACTGCACTATACGATGAGTACGTGTCATATACAAAATCCCGGTACGGGACGGTCAAAAACAGCACCACGTTTGGACGGGATATGAGTTCTCGTTTCTCCAAGAAGCGGAAAACCTCCGGGATCGTGTACCGCGACATCCAGCTCAGAGCCGGGCAAATGCAGGTGCCATCATGAGCCCGACCATGATCCAGAATGTAGGGTTATGTATAGTTCCCGGTAAACTTTTCCACACACACGCGCGTAGGGTTAGTTTCCCGGAGACCCTACATGACTATACATTCTCCGACGTGAGCACTGTTTTTAGGGGAATTTTCAAAACTCGCCCGGGATACCACCAGATCGTCCCATATAGTTTCGATATCTGCATGGAGCCGGATGGATGCCAAAGTGAGGAGGGGATATAGATGCCCGGTTTCAAAACAAGCCACGTACCGGGGTATCAAACAGATTCGCACATATCCGTTAGCGCCACTTTGATGCCGTCAGCGGAACAACTTGCCGCCCTTGATCGCTTGTGGGAAGCGCGCTCTGTATTGGCGGATTCAAATTTTAGACACGAGCTTATCCCGCAGGGAAAGCAAACCCACGCCGGGGAAAACTTTCTTTTTTTGGAGTGCATCGGTAAAATTCCCATGAGGATCGAAAAAGGAGAACCGTGGCCATCGAAAAATATACTCTTGACTAATACACAATTAGTTCGGGACGAGTCGGGGTGGCACGTTTCCTTGACGTACCGGGTGCTTGCCCCAACAAGTCCGCGCCTGATCATTTGAGTCAACCATTTACACCTCCCAAAACAATTTTGATTTTCCGGTGGGGGGGGTCAATCAGAATGAACGCACGTTTAATACCTACGTGGGGACGGGAAAATGACCGGCTAACATACCCGCATACTCTTTACATAGGGCATAACATACCATTCTCCGACGTGCTCACATACTCACATACCTTTTTTGGAAAAATGCAAGCAAACAAAAAAAGTTAAACACTTTTACAAAAAGTTAAACACTTTTGTAAAAGAGACCCTTGCATACCTCCACATAGGTATGTGAGTATGTGAGTATAGAGGAGAGAGAGGTAACATAGTGGGGTATGTGAGTGGTATGTATCCTATGTGGGTATCCTATTCTATTTCACCGATATTTTCCACTTTTGATCAATTCTGCCCGGGCGGTATCAAATGCAAAAAAATCATCAGCGGTTGCCATTCCACCAACAAACATGAAAATAATTTTATGATCTTCGATTTCCCTCATATCTACAAAATCAACCAGGATTTCTTCCTGCTCGATTAAGACATCATCGTTCATGTTCCCTCAAACCTCAATCACCGTCGGTAACTTGCTAACCGTGGCCTGTTCCCCGTTCCATTGTTTTTCGTATTCCGCGTATATTCGGGCTTTCTGATCTCCATCCAACGCCCTGAAACTATTTTTCATACCGTCGATTTTCGATTGGATTACATAGGGAATCCGTCCAAACTTGCAAACCCCAAATTCCTTGTTCTGAATCTCAATGATAAAATGACCTTTTGGCAATCGGCTGATAATTTGGGTGTACCTGACCATAGTGTTTTTACTGGCTTTCACGCCGGGCAACAAAATTCGATGCGTTGCCCTTTTGTATGCAGAATCATGCAGCAGTGCAAAACCATGAGAGGAAACCACCGTCGATATATTGGCTTTTCTGAAATCCCGCTGTAATTCCGAATTGATGTTGATTAACCACCAATGAGCGTCGGAACTTGCAGCCGAGAGAAAATCGTCTGCCTCGTCCCAGATCATCATTATCGGTTTGTTTCCAAAAATTGCCATCGTTGCGGCGGTCACATCGAACCAGAAGCACCCCGATTTGATTGCATGCTGGCTATAATCTTTCGGCTCTTTGATTTTGAGAGGTCGCCCCCGCCCTCGTTTTGGGATATCTACTAAATCGTCTTTCCGCTCGTCTGGTTTGACCCCAGCATCAAATTCGTTTCTCGCTTCGGCGAGTAACCCGCAAAGCCGAGGTGACAGACGGTACTTCTGAGGTTCCAAAACAATATTGATGCTACCCTCGTGTATCTTTCCGATGAGGTCGTCGGCCGTCGTGTACGTCTGGATCGCCGGCAGATTGGGTACAGGGATCGGCTTGTGGTCTCGGTCGTAGCAGAAAAAGCAAATGTCATCGATATCATTTTCGTTGACAAACAACGCCAGCTCTTTTGCCGGCATGTCAGGGATTCGTTCATTCCAGTTTGCAGGGATCAGCACCGGCCATAGATCTAAGTCTCGGCATCGCCAGAGCACGGTTGTTGGGCTTGTCTCGTATTTCAAAATATTCCCGTGGTGAACCAGACGAGAAATGTAACTTTCTTTTGAGCCGACCCGCATATACCGAGAATATTCAGCCATCCAGGCCATCAAGGTTGATTTTCCCTGCCCAAAACTCCCCAAAATTGCAGTTTGTACTCCCCCCGACCCCGTGGATGAGGTGGCATCGTCCATAATAAAGGTTTGGAAAAACGCTTTTGATCCGATCAATGGGCTGATGTTGTTGTCTGTGTACTCCGACATATCCGAATGTGAGGGAAGCGTGTTTTAAAATTTTGTATTTTTCCCTCCCCCCCCTCCATCCAAAGAACACGCGAAATTTTGGTAGTGCGGGAGGCAGGGACGTCCAGGTTTTCGGCTGCATACAAGATTTGAACTTGAATATACCACAACAGCAATCAGTTTGCAAACATTCAATTCTCAAACAACGTTTCAGATAGCATGCAGCAAAGACCGAGTTTGCGGGAGATGCAAGCGCAATTCGAATACCAACTAGAGCAATCACGGCACCAACAATCCCACGAGATAGCAACAATTCCAGATCCGCCAGTACTCCACCAGATCCATTGCCTCCAAGAGAACCAAGCCAGACAAGCTCAGCAAGCCCAACCCCCCCAACCTCAGCAAGTTGTTTTCCGAGAAAATATCCCGCCCCCGCCTCCGTCTGAAATACGGCAGGCGTATAACACCGTTCAGACAGCACAAGTACTCTTGTGCGGGGGCATCACGAATCAGAAAAAAGCACGACGCTGTAACTCAGGCACGCCTCGAAAGAGGCATTGAAAAAAAAGGTTTGAGGGATTTTACTGGCCGCGCTGGCTTCGGTTATGCTGCCTGATCATAGCGGTCGATACACGGCCGAGCGTCGCGGTCCCGATCGGGTCGTGCTCGAAATGGCTGTTCTCAATGAGGGCCACTGCCGGAACGCCTACGAGGGGAACGATTTTGTCGTATGGCATGCTTTCTCACCTCCGACTATCCTATTTTAACTCGGTGTTTTAAACTTTCGTATGCAAAATTTTAAGATAGACATGTCCCACGCTCGCACATGTCAGAGCAGCAAAAAGTAATTGTCCGCGTATCCCGCTCATGGATTCAACAGTTGGTAGCCAGGAACGAAGTTGTCATTGATTCTCTCGGCAGGGTCCAGGGCTTTTCTCAGTATCTTGAACGTATGAGGCAACGGTTGGAGGGTGCGCCCGCATGACCCGGTTGTCTGACAGTGAACGTATAGCTGGCTATATCTCGCAGTTACCAACGGGCACAGTATTCTCCGACGAAGATATTGCCATATCAATTTTCTCAAAATGCCGAAAATTATTACCGACCTCTGTAGAGATTAGCACGCATATTTCACGACACCCCTCCACCAGAAAAATTGGGGCCCATCAATGGATGAAAATAAACCTCGAAAAAGCAGAGAGCGAAAATAGTTTTGCGGGTTGATCGGGCATGGATATTACTTTTTCAAATGTTACGGAGAGCGATTTAAAAATTATCGTCGGGTTGTTTGGCCCGCATTGCGACGCACCAACACCAGAGATCCCGACCGTGCCGGCAGAGAAAGCCACGGTCAAGACGACATCACAGGCCGTGGGTAAGAAGGAACAGATCGCCGCACCGGCACCGGGAAATGCCCCCAAAACGAAGAGAGAAAAGAGCGCCCCCCCCACAATTCCGGGAAAAAAGGGATTCCAACCGCATCTTGGTATCCCGTACAAAAACCAAAACCCCGACGGCTCACAAAATCAGGAGTATCGAAAAGCGTACAACCTTTGCCGACAGCACAAATGCACGTATCCTGAACTCATCGAAAACGGGATCGTAAAACCGGATGCCCCGCCCACGGATCCGACACCACAGGCCCCGGCAAAATCTGATGCAGTAAAGCAATCAGACCCGGCGATACCTCATGCCGGGGCAAAGACCACCGGCAGCAACGCCAAGAAGCATACTTTATTGACCGACCCGTTCACCATCGTGCCCGGCCTGAAAGTCCGTCAGCTTAGACCCGACGCGGGGCGCATGTTCTCCGGGGTCGGCCAAGTTACAGCTAGACGCGGGGAACTAATCGAAGTACGAGACAGCGATGGGAAAACATGGAAAATACTATCCTGCCATCTTGAACCGGTCAACGGGATTAACGAGACCGTAAGGAAGCCACTGGCACGGGCGGGATCATCTGGCATTATATCCTAATTAAAAGCCGGTGATGTTATACTCTTTGACTTTTGTTTGGGAAGGCTATAGCGCGATTCTAGCGGTTGGAAGTATTAGAACACGCATGGCAATGAGAGATAGGGCAAGAAAATTTCTCTATAAAATTGAGTCAACTTAAAATTTTCAATCCAAATTTATGATATATCCACCGAAGAGCAAGCAGAA
>NZ_PMZU01000001.1 GCF_003170075.1 Methanoregula sp. | reverse complement strand
GTTCGAATCCGCCCTACCCCATCATTTATGAAAAAACAGGATGCGGCCCGGATCTATTCCATTCTCAGGAAACAGTACCCGCATGCCCGCGAGTCTCCGACAACGGTCTGCCGGGGTACGCCGTTTGAAGTGCTTATCCTCACCATCCTCTCCGCACAGACAACCGACCGGGCCGTGATCCTGGTTAAGGAGCCGCTCTTTTCCGCTTACCCGACCCCGGAGGCCCTCAGCCGTGCGGTGACCTCCGATATCGAGTCCATCATCCACAGCCTCGGATTCTACCACGCGAAGGCACAGCACATCATCGCGGCCGCGAAAGTCCTGATCTCCGATTTTGGCGGGGAGGTGCCGGATACCATGGAAGAACTGCTCTCGATTCCCGGCGTCGGCAGGAAGACCGCAAATATCGTGCTGTACCACGGCTTTGGGAAAAACCATGGGATCGCCGTGGACACCCATGTGCGCAGGCTGGCACAGAGGATCGGGTTCTCGGACACGGACGATGTTACCGAGATCGAACACGATCTCATGGCCTTGTTTCCTAAAAAGGAGTGGGGCGATCTCACGGATGTGTTCATCGCCCACGGAAGGGCGTGCTGCACGGCAAAAAAACCACAGTGCCCGTCATGCAGGATCCGCACGTTCTGCCGGTATTACCGGACACACACGGAAAATTAAAAAACACAAAAAATGATATTCCATTCCTTTATGCCGGATGAATTTAGTACCCGACAAAGAGCCGGATCACCTGGAACGAGGCAAACCCGATCAGGGCACTGACAGGGATTGTGAGGATCCAGGCGATCATGATGCTTCGTGCCACGCCCCATTTTACCGTACTCGTGCCCATGGTGGAACCGACACCCATAATGGACGAGCAGATCACGTGTGTCGTACTCACCGGTATACCTACCGCAGATGCGCCGAGAATCGTTGCAGCCCCGGCCGTTTCCGCAGCAAAACCCTGCACAGGACGGAGCTTCGTGATCTTGTACCCCATGGTCCTGACGATCCGCCACCCGCCGGAAAGGGTCCCGAGAGCAATCGTCGTGTAGCAGATGATGATCACCCAGAGGGGTACCGGCAGGTGGCTGGTATTGACATCCGCGCTGAAGTACCCGATGGAAAAGAGGAGCGGGACGATGATCCCCATCGTCTTCTGGGCATCGTTTGTCCCGTGGCTGAAGCTGTACGCTGCCGCAGAGCAGAGCTGAAGCCGCTTAAAATGCACTTCTGTCGTCGGTTTGTTGGATTTGCGGGTGAGCCAGAGGATCGCCGCCATAAACAGAAAGCCACAGGTAAGACCGATCAGCGGCGAGAGTACCATAAAAAGCGCGACCTGACCAACAGTCGACCATTTAATGGCGGCAAGTCCTGCCGCAGAGATGCCGGCGCCGGTGAGACCCCCGATCAGTGCATGGGACGACGATGTCGGGAGGCCAAAGAACCAGGTGATCAGGTTCCAGCTGATGGCACCGGTCAGCGCACCGAGAATGATATACGGGATCACCGTGGTCGCAACGATATTAAGTTCCACGATATTGCTGATGGTGTCTGCCACCGCCACCCCAAAACTGAATGCCGCAAGAAAATTGAAAAAAGCCGCGAACAGCACGGCGTTCCGGGGGGAGAGCACCTTTGTGGATACCACGGTCGAGATCGAATTGGCTGAATCATGGAAACCGTTCGTGAAATCGAAAATGAGCGCTATGAAAATGATCGCGACGATAAGGATCAGCGGCGCCACGATCATGGGAGCCCTCCACTACACCATTGTTTCAACAGCATCACCTCACGAGTGCCGGATGGCGATATCGGAGAGTATGTTTGCCACGTCTTCACAATAGTCGGTCGCCGTTTCAAGATGCTCGTAGATATCCTTGAGCTTGATGATCGTGATCGCGTCATTGGTCTTGAAGAGATCGGTCACCGCGTGGGCGAGCACATCGTCGGCAAGGTTCTCCAGCCGGTTCACCTCGATGCAGCGCTCCTCGATATACCGCGGATCCTTGATCGAGCGGATGCCCTTGACTGCACCTTCGATCTCAATAGTGGAGAGATGGATCAGCTTTGAGAGTTCCACCATGTGGGAATCGGTGTTCTCGATGCCGTAATAATACATCTTCTCTGATGATCCGTCGATATAGTCCAGTACATCGTCAAGCGTTGATG
This sequence comes from Methanoregula sp., assembly GCF_003170075.1. GTDB lineage: Archaea > Halobacteriota > Methanomicrobia > Methanomicrobiales > Methanospirillaceae > Methanoregula. The sequence goes on along the minus strand of NZ_PMZU01000001.1, from coordinate 26,908 downwards.
CAAGCCGCGAGATCTCCTCCGGGTCAAGGGGGGTGATAAAGGTGCGGTTGAGCTGCTCGTAGATGCCATGGGTGATCTGGTCGCCCTGGTGCTCGAGCAGTTCGATTGCATGTCTCTTGTCCCTGACATTAGTGAAGTCCTCGCTCAACGCCACCAGCAGGTACGCCGCTTCCCGTACGGTTGCGGCCTGGCGTTCGAACATCTCGAAGAAGATCTTATCCTGCGGTATCAGCAATTCCCGGAGACCCATACTCTAAACCTACTGGTAATCAGCGCAGCAACCTGAAAAATATAACGAAATCTGGTTTGAGCAGGCAGTAACTACAAGGGAACCAAAGTCACCATTGCAAACAGGAGGTACCCGACGAAAGCGCAGATCGCCGCGAGCGGGATCGTGACCACCCACGCGGTCATCATCTCGCGTACGACCTTCCACTGGACTGCATTTTTGCCCCGGGTTACCCCCACGCCGATAATTGCCCCGCTAATCACATGGGTAGAGGAGACCGGCACCCCGTATGTCGTTACCATGGAAAGTGTCGCGCTCCCTGCGGTTGCCGCGCAGAACCCCTGGTACGGGCGGATCTTTGTAATCTTCTTTGCCATCTTGTCCACCACCTTCCATCCGCCAAAGCAGGTCCCAAGACCGATAGCGATGGCAGAGGTAAGGATTACCCACAGGGGGATGTCAAAGGTGGAGAGGATGCCTGCTGAAAGCAGGAGTGCGGTGATGATCCCAACTGCGTGCTGCCCATCGTTTGCCCCGTGCCCCGCTGCCTGGAAAAGACAGGCAACAATCTGAAGCGGGGAAAAGATCCGTTTCATCCTGTCCTGGCGCGAGTACCGGAAGAGGTGGGAGATGAGAAGGTCAAAGAGGAATGCGGTAACAACGCCAAGGATCGGGGATATGAATATGAAAAGAATGATGGCAAACAACCCCGTGATCGTGAGCACTCCAAGGATCATGAGGAGGGGGATTGCGGTTGCTGCACCGCAGATGGCACCGATAAGGAGGGAAAGCCGGACATCACCGTCAAGTGCTTTTGCGATACTCCCGACAACCAGTGCCCCGATCACGGCTCCTGCAATCCCGTACATTATGGTCTGTGAGACGGTATCCATGGCAGGATAGATAACGGCAGCGAATCCTGCTGCAGCAACACATGCCCCGATTAGGCCCCCTATCAGGGCATGACTGCTGGAGATCGGGATGCCGGCACGGGTTGCCACCAGGACCAGCACTGTCGACACCAGTATTGCAATAATGATTGTCCGGGGGGTCAGGGCACTGCTGTGGATAACCGATGTCCCGATGGTCATTGCGACGGCCGTCGTAAAGATAAACGGCCCTATCATGTTGCAGATCGCAGTAAGGAAGACTGCCTTTACCGGCGAAAGGACTTTTGTCGCTACTACAGTAGCAATGGCATGGGCGGCATCGTTGAGCCCGTTGATGAAGTTCATCGCAAGCGCTAAGATGACGCCAAACAGAACGACGGGATCGATACCGGTCATGTGTGGCTCATCGATATATCAGACAAGGCATGGCCCACATCGTTGCACTTCTCCATCACCTTTGCCATGCTCTCGTAGATATCCTTGAGCTTGATGATCATCAGCAGGTCCTGCGTCTTGAAAAGGTCGAGCACGGCCCGTGAGAGCAGTTCGCCCGACAGGTTGTAGAGCCGGCTAATCTCCGTTACATGACTCCTTACATCATCGGGATGGTTTAAAGTGGCAAGGGCGTCCAGCGCATCGGAAATCTCATGGCTGGTCATCAGGATCAGGTAGGAATATTCCTTGAGGACATCATTTGATTGCGGGATCTCGTAGGTCGCAAGTTGGTGGGTCACCCAGTCGAGTTTGTCCAGTACGTCGTCAAAAGCCGGGGCAAGCCGGGCGATCTCGTCCGGTTCAAGTGGCGTGATCAGCGATTCGTTGAGGTGTTCATAGATATGCCGGGTCACTTCATCCCCAAGGTGCTCAAGCTGGCGCACCTTGTGGGATTTTTCCGTTCCTTCGGGAAGCTCGTGGGTGATCTCGTTTAATGTCGTCGCTGCTTCGGCAATCTTTCCCGCCATATCTTTAAAAAGGGTAAAAAAGATCTTGTCTTCGGGGAGGATCAGGTCACGGATGCGCATGCTCTCAGGACATACCGTCTGTCCGTGAGTATAAAAATATGTGCAAAAACAGGAATAACCGAATGGACCGGGCGGGAATTGAACCCGCGGCCTCTTCCATGCCAAGGAAGCGATCTACCACTGATCTACCGGCCCGCTCTAACATTGTTGCACGGCATAGGTTAAAAGAATTGGGTGGTACAAGCGGCCTGAATGCCGACACGCGGGATCGTTCCGGATCGCCGGCATCAGCGGAGACTGGATCTGTTTTCACCGGTGCGGGGTAACGTTCACGCAGATGATTTGCCGGACTGCTTTTTCTGCGGGCTGCCTTTTTTATTATTTTTATCTTTGGCAGCATCAGTGGCTCTCCTTATCCACGCAAGCACTCTTTTTCGCGCCTCCTGCATATCGGACTGCTTTACGATCCGGCCGTCTACAATATACTGCCGGATCAGCGGAGCAGCGTTCGCGGGAGGGGTCTGCCCCACGGGAAGGGTACGGTGTTTTTCGCACACGAGTTCGTAGACCTGCTTTATCCCGCTCCGCTTCCCCCGTTTGGCTTTGGGCTTTCCCTCGATCTCCACGATATCCATGGCAAAGTCGACGACAGGCGCGTTTGCGATCGCTCCCCCGATTCCGAATGCATCGACGCAGTCCCGGTACGCGATCACGTCCTCCCGGGTCACCCCGCCCGAGAGGAAAATCTTCACCCGGGAATACCCGTGCGAGTCCAGTTCCCAGCGGACCTCCTCGATGATCGCACGCATGTTCCCGCGCCGGGACCGGGGCGTGTCAAGCCGGACTGCCGTCGCGCCGCATCCGGCCGCATGGAGGGACTCTGCCTTCTCGTCGCAGTAGGTGTCGCAGAGCATGATGCGGGGGACATCGGCCGGGGCATCGCGGTCAAAGGCGCGCCACGCATCTTTCGGTGTTGGAAAGCACATCACCATCGCGTGCGGCATCGTGCCGACGACCGGCATGCCCGAAGGGGCGCAGGTATTGGAGACGCCATCCGCGCCGCCGATCCACGCGGCCCGCTCGATCATCATGGCAATTGACGGGTGCTGCCGGCGGGAACCAAAAGAATAAACGGGCTTGCCTTTCGCTTCGCACATGATATGGGCGGTCGCCGATGCGATCCCGGATGCATGGCAGAGGAACCCGAGGATCGCGGTCTCGTACCGGCAGAAATCCCGGTACCGCCCGGTTATGCGGAGGACAGGTTCGCCCGGGTAAAAGAGCGTGCCCTCCTGCATGGCATCGACCGTCACCGGGACGCGTTCGAGGAGTGCGAGCACGTCGGACAAACCGCAGAAGATCCCCCATGTATCCGGGAGCGCCGCCGCGGTCACCTCCATGGATACGAGCGGGTTTACCCGCTCTTTTTCAAGGATCTCCTCGGTACGGACAAAGTAGATGTCCGTGCATTCCCCTCTTTTAATCGTCTCGTCACTGACGGTATCGAACATACCCATAGAATGTTATTGGTGCCGGGACGCTTTTACATGTAATGGTTGAAAAAACACATTCCTGTACGCCTCATGTGCGCTAGGTATTAGTGCCGGTGCACACAACCTTTGTCCGAAGATTCATGGAGAGGCGTTCATTTACCTGCAGGACTTCCTGCAGAGGTGCAGGGGGGGGTGCCTGATGCTTGGCATCATCGGCGGGACAAGCCTGCTCTTTTCGACCCTGCCGGACTTAAAACCGGAGAATGTCGCCACGCCTTTTGGCAGCGCCGACCTCCTCCGCGGCGACATCGTGATGCTGATGCGCCACCAGCACGGCCGGCCGCCGCACCAGATCAATTACCGGGCTAACCTCGCGGCGATGGCGATCGCCGGTGTCGACCGGATTGTTGCGTTCGGCTCATCGGGCTCGCTCAAAAAGGAGATCCCACCCGGCACCCTCCTCATCCCGACCGATTATATCAGCATGACTGATATCCCCTCCATCCATGACCATAAGATCGAGCATGTCAGGCCGGAACTCCCGCGGGCGCTCGCGGAGAAACTCTCCTCGGTGGTTCCTGAAGCCCGGCTGGGGGGTGTCTACGTGCAGACCCGGGGGCCGAGGATCGAGACGATCGCCGAAGTGGCGGCCCTCTCACGGATTGCGGATGTCGTGGGGATGACGATCGCCTCGGAAGCGACGCTTGCCTGCGAACTCGGCATGGATTTTGCCGCGCTCTGCACGATTGATAATTATGCAAATGGCCTCGGGACGGACATACTTACCTATGACAACATCCTCTCCACCTCAAAGACGTACCGGCACCGGACCGAAGAGATTGTCGGATCGATCATCCGACAGATGGGATAAACAGGGGAATCCTCTAAAATGACAACGACAAAGACTGAAACTGTGGATATCTTTGGAAAGAATAAGTCGGTGCTCATCACCAACGTGGTCGCAGACAATACGCCGGTGGACATCTTCATCGACGCAGCGGAGACCATCACCGATATCGGGCCTGAAATCCGCAAACGGCACCGGGGCGAAGCTGAGTTTGTAATCGATGGTGACGGCGCCCTCGCGCTGCCGGGGCTCACAAACACGCACACGCATGCAGCGATGACGCTCTTACGGGGCTATGCGGACGATATGGTCCTGCAGGACTGGCTTAGCCAGAAGATCTGGCCGCTCGAAGCCCACCTGACCACCGATGACGTCTACTGGGGCACGAAACTCGCCTGCCTTGAGATGATCCGGACCGGCACGACTGCCTTTAACGACATGTACTTCCAGATGGAGTCAGCCGCCAGAGCGGTGGACGAGGCCGGCATCCGCGCCATGCTCTGCTATGGGTTCATCGATCTTGGCGACGCAGAAAAACGCGAACATGAGTGCCGGGCCACAGAAGCGCTGGTCGCCCATATCAAAGCGATGAACAACCCCCGGATCCACGCTGCCGCCGGCCCGCACGCCCCTTATACGGTCTCGCCCGAAGGGCTGAAGTGGTGCGCGGAGTTTGCCCGCGACCAGCAGATAGGCATCCATATCCACCTCTCCGAGACCGAAAAAGAGGTAAACGATTGTATTTCACAGCACGGGAAACGGCCGGCTGCCCTGCTGGACAAGTGTGGCATCCTGACTTCCCGTACCATCGCGGCACACGGCTGCTGGCTGGACGACGCGGAATGTGCACTGCTGGCAAAACGGGGTGTGAGCATCTCCCACAACCCCGCAAGCAACATGAAACTTGCCACCCACCGGGCGCTGCCCTACCCGCAGCTTGCAAGAGCCGGCGCGAATGTCTGTCTCGGGACGGACGGGTGCGCATCGAACAACAACCTCGACATGTTCGAAGAGATGAAGATCGCCGCCCTCCTCCAGAAGTTTTTCTGGAACGATCCGACGGTGCTCCCGGCACCGGCAGCGCTTGCAATGGCGACAAAGAACGGGGCAAAGGCGCTGGGCTTCGGTACCGGCACCCTTGCCACGGGTGCGCCTGCCGATATTATCCTTGTAACAATCCGCACTCCCTGCAACACGCCGCTCCATAACGCCGCTTCCAACCTTGTTTATGCCTGCAGCGGGGCCGCCGTGGAGACCACGATCTGCGACGGCCGGATCCTGATGCTCGAACGCGAGGTCCCGGGCGAGGCTGAGATCCTCAAAAACGCTGCACAGGCTGCAACCGGCCTCGTAAAACGGGCGCAGACCCCCGTGTGAACGGATCCCTATCCCATGAAGGCTGTCATCGATCGTATCGGGGAGATGTTTGCCGTCCTTGTTTTCCCGGAAGAGGAAAATCTCCGGTTGAACCTCCCACTCGCCCTGCTCCCGGCCGGGTGTTGCGAGGGGGATATCCTCACGCTCTCTGTTGAACGTGACGAGGCCGCGACACATGAAGCACAAGACCGGGTCTCCGGCCTCATCGGTGACTTGATCCGTCAGTACCCAGTCAGGAAGGGCGGCCGAAAAACCTAATCCGATACATCTTTACCATTTTACAAAAAAACAGATGAATTATGACGTGTTGCGATAACCAACCGGGCCATACCCACCAGAAGACCTGCCGGATCTGCAGATCCGAGTACTGCCACGACTGTCATCCGTCGCGTCTTGGGATCTGCGACAAATGCGGGTACAGGATCCTGATCGTGCTCGTTGCCGTCATGGTGATCATGTCGTATATCGCATGGTTCGGCGTGTTGTAACGGGGCACTCCTGGCGGGCGTGTCATAAAGACCCCTGTGCATACGGCAATCCGTAAAACGGGTGCTGCCGCCCAGCCGGACCCCCCGCTGTACATCCCCCTAAAAACGTGTCCCCCCTTTGTCTTTCACCGAGTGTGTATGATGCCAACGAATACCCCTGCTACCAGTGACGACTTAAATCAGGTTCCCGCAATCTGTCACACGCCGGCTCTTCCGGTCACTGCGACGGAAAAACGAATCGTCCTCTTAATCGCGATCCTGGCCGGTTTTCTCACACCGTTTGACGGTTCGGCAGTAAATATCGCCCTGCCCACGATCGGCACCGCGTTCCACATGGATGCAATCGCGCTCTCATGGGTGGCAACCGCGTATCTCCTTGCCTCCGCCCTGTTCCTCGTCCCGTTCGGGAAGATCGCAGACATCTACGGGAGAAAAAAGATCTTTCTCTGGGGCATCTGCCTGTTTGGCGCAGCGTCTCTGGTTATGACCCTTGTCGTGACCGAGCAGCAGATGATCGCGGTCCGGGTTATCCAGGGGATCGGCGCCGCCATGATCTTCGGCACGGCGATTGCCATCCTGACAGCAGTTTTTCCCCCGGGAGAGCGGGGAAAAGCGCTGGGGCTGTACATCACCTCCGTGTACCTCGGGCTTTCCTTGGGTCCGTTTTTCGGAGGCGTCCTGACCGATCTCTTCGGCTGGCGAAGCATTTTCTACATCAATGTCCCTATCGCGATCACCGCCGCGATCCTTATCCGCTGGAAACTCAGGGGCGAGTGGGCGGAGTGCATCGGCGAGAAATTTGATCTCTCCGGTTCGCTGCTTTACAGTATCGCACTGATCTCGCTCATGGTCGGCTTCTCCGTGCTCCCGGACGTCACCGGTGGCATTCTCGTGCTTGCCGGGATTGTTTTGATCGGCGTGTTTGTCTGGTTTGAACAGCGGCAGGCATTCCCGGTCCTGAACATGCAGCTCTTTTTCAGGAGCCGGATCTTCGCCTTCTCGAATATCGCTGCGCTCATTAACTATTCCGCCACGTATGCGGTCGCATTCCTGCTCAGTCTCGACCTCCAGTACACCAAGGGGTTCTCGGCGGAATATGCCGGGATTATCCTCATTACGGCCCCGTTTTTCCAGATGATTGTATCGCCGTTTGCCGGCAAGCTCTCCGACCGGTACGATTCCCAGGTCCTCTCGTCTATAGGGATGGGACTTACCGCGCTCGGCCTTTTCCTGTTCATCTTTTTAAATGAAACGACGCCGCTCTGGTACATCCTTGTGGTCCTCATGATCCTCGGTATCGGGTTTGGGATTTTCTCGTCCCCAAATATCAACGCGATCATGAGCGCCGTGGAGAAGAGGTATTACGGCGTCGCATCAGGTATCAACTCGACAATGCGCCTCCTGGGGCAGATGCTCTCGATGGGTATTGCGATGATGCTCTTTGCCATCGTGATCGGTCAGGTGGAGATAACCCCGCAGTATTACCCGCAGTTCACGACAAGCCTGCACTGGGCGTTTATCCTTTTCACGGTCCTGTGCGTGATCGGGATCTTTGCGTCGCTTGCCCGGGGAAAGCAGAGGGGGGAGAGGGTGGTGGAGGGTTAAAATCCTCTTTTCCCTGAGATAAGGATACGGCATAAAAAGATTACATACCTGGTATGAAAAACCGGTGAAACAACTCGTAGTGGTTGCGATGACTCCCCGCATCAGGGCCCCTCCGGGGCACGGCGGGGCAAGGGGGTTGTTTGCAGCATTTAGAGAAAATTTTCGTTTTCTGATTGAATATCGATCTGTCTCTTATTGTTCCCCGTCTCCAGCCCGCCGCGGGGGCGTCCCTTCGGGGGAGGCGGGAGCCATCGCTACGGATTTACCAGCACTCTCATTTCTCAACTGATCAGAAATATCCCAATCCAATCGGTGAACGGGCAAAAAAAGAGTGAAAATCCCGATCGTTCCCTTTACGCAGTCTTGATATTTTCTGCGGCCTCAAGCCCGAGTTTCTTTATGGACTCCTCCCGCATCAGGTACTTCTGGATCTTGCCGGAGATATTGATGGGGAAATCGTCCACGAACATGACATACCGGGGGATCTTATAGTGGGCGATCTTTCCTTTGCAGAAGTCCTTCACTTCATCCTCGGCGAGCGTCTGGCCTGCCTTTACTTTCACCCAGGCGCAGAGTTCCTCGCCGTACTTGATATCCGGTACGCCGACCACGTACACATCTGAGATCTTCTCATGGTGGTGCAGGTACTCCTCGATCTCCCGGGGGTAGATGTTCTCACCGCCCCGGATCACCATGTCTTTTAACCGGCCGACAATCTTGAAGTAGCCTTCCTCGTCCATCGTGGCGAGGTCGCCCGTGTGGTTCCAGTGATCCTTGTCGAGGGTCGCGTGCGTGGCCGACGGGTTGTTGTAATAGCATTTCATCACGCAGTAGCCACGGGCGCAGATCTCCCCGATCTCTCCCATCGGGACGATCTTGCCGGTCTTGGGGTCGATGATCTTGAGCTCGGTATGGGGGAATGCCCGCCCGATGGTGGTGACGCGGCGCTCGACCGGGTCTTTTGTCGTGGTCATTGTAACGCCGGGACTCGTCTCCGTCTGGCCGTACACGATCACAATCTCGCTCATGTTCATTTTGGTATTGACCTGCTTCATCACTTCTATCGGGCAGGGCGAACCGGCCATGATGCCTGTCCGCAGGGACGTGAGGTTGTACTTTGAGAAGTCGGGCAGGGCGAGCTCAGCGATAAACATCGTGGGGACGCCGTGGACCGCGGTGCAGCGTTCCATCTCGATGGTCTTTAAGACTGCCTCGGCATCGAACGTGGGGGAGGGCAGGACCATGGTCGTCCCGTGGGTGGCGGCGGCCATGTTGGAAAGGACCATGCCGAAACAGTGGTAGAACGGGACGGGGATGCAGAGCCGGTCTTTCTCGGAAAAGTTCATGCCTTCTCCGATGATATAGCCGTTGTTGAGCACGCTGTGGTGGGTGAGGACGACGCCCTTGGGAAAGCCCGTCGTACCGCTCGTGTACTGGATGTTGATGGGGTCGTCAAAGGAGAGGGCTTCGCCCCTTTCTGTGAGCTCGTCCATGTCGATGTCTTCAGCCTTTTTTAAAAATTCGTCCCACGTAAACATGCCGTTATACGGGATGTCGCCCATGAAGATTACGTTCTTGAGGAACGGAAACTTCTCCGAGGAGATCCGCCCGGGCTTCTGCTCGTAGGCTTCAGGGCAGGTCTCGTAAAACATCCCCACGTAATCGGAGGTCTTGAACCGCCCCTGAAGGATGAGGGTCTGGACTTCCGACTGCTTGAGGGCATATTCGAGTTCGTATGTGCGGTAGGCGGGGTTGATGTTCACCATGACCGCCCCGATCTTTGCGGTGGCGAACTGCACCGCGATCCACTCGGCATAGTTCATCGCCCAGATGCCCACCCGGTCGCCCCTTTCCACGCCAAGGCCCATGAGCGCCCGGCCGATCTCGTTTGCCTTTGCCAGAAACTCCCGGTATGTCCAGCGGATGTTCTGGTGGACGGAGACAACCGCCTCGGTTTCAGGGTACTTTGACGCGATATGTTCGATCATCTCACCCATCGTCATTCCCAGCAGGGGGAATTCCGATGTCCCGCACGTATAACTGCCCTTATCCATCGTAAAATATGGAGTAACCACAGGATATATGACTGCTGATTTTATGGCCGGAGATTCAGGTAAGTTTTTGTCCTTGACAGGGCGGGATGCCAGGCACATAGCAGGTTGTCCCGGCCGCCGGCGTGCTTTGCATGAGGAAAAACGATCGGTGAGGGAAAACAATTAAATTTCGTCAGCACGATCTTGTATAGTCAGCTGTGGCATATTCACAGCTAGCATGACGGGCGGGGTTGTGGCCAAGCCCGGAATGGCGACGGGCTCCAGCGGTCTTTGCGTTCTNNGCATGTCGGAGAGACCCGTCGATCGTGAGTTCAAATCTCACCAACCCCACGTTTTCTCATAAGGCTGTTTTTTCCTGGAGCGGAGCGTTTGGGTTCTGTTTTCCCCTCATTTGTGAATATCCGGTTTTATCCTGTTGATAACCTGCCCCCCTCTTGCGCCACTTTGTCCCCCGAGGGGGACGGGGCGCAGTGCGATGGAATAGCGGATGGGATCCTGACATTAATCCCAAAAAATATTGTTCAGGCTGGGCGTGGGTCTCCCTCTCTGGAGCGATGGCTCCCGCCGCCCCCGGCAGGAAGCCCCCGCGACGGGCAAGGGACGAAAGATACTTTGGAACGGATCGGATGCCGGCCAACAGGAACCCTGTCTGAATTGTCACGAATAATTCCCTGGCCCCGCCGTGCCCCGTGAGGGGCCCTGAGACGGGGAGCCCTCCTAAAATTTTCTGTAAACCCGTTTTATGGATAGCTCGATAGTGTACTTTAGCGTTTCATGAGGCGGCCTGCACTCCCGTATGTTTTATTGACCGGCATACCTATCCAGTCTTATGGGTCACGAACTGCACGTTGTCGATGCTTTTACCGGCCACCCCTTCCGGGGGAACCCTGCCGGGGTTTGCATCCTGGACGAACCTGCCGATCCCAGTTGGATGCAGCAGGTCGCCGCTGAACTGAACCATTCGGAGACGGCGTTTCTCCATCCCGGTTCCGGCAGCTGGAACCTGCGGTGGTTTACTCCTGCACAGGAGGTGGAACTCTGCGGCCACGCGACACTCGCTGCCGCATTTGTGCTCTGGGAGACCGGCCGGGAGCAGCCGGGTTCTCCGGTATCCTTTGAGACCCTGTCCGGGACACTGACCGCCCGCCGGGACGGCGAATGGATATATCTTGATTTTCCTGCAGAGCCGGCGGGGGAAACAGAACCGGTCCCGGGGCTCGACCGGGCGCTGGGGGCAACGCCCGTCTTTGTCGGGCGGAACCGTTTTGACCTGCTCGTGGAGCTTCCTGCCGCTGCGGACGTATGCGACTGCGAGCCCGACATGGCCGCCCTCGCTGCCGTTCCCGCACGGGGCATTATTGTCACCGCTCCCTCCGACCTTCCGGCATTCGATTTTGTTTCCCGGTTCTTTGCCCCGGCACTTGGCGTGCCGGAAGATCCGGTCACCGGTTCCGCCCACTGCTGCCTCGGGCCGTACTGGGGAGAAAAACTCCATAAAACCGAACTTTTCGGGTTCCAGTGCTCTTTAAGGGGCGGAACCGTCCGGGTTACGCTGAACGGCGACCGGGTGATTCTGGGCGGGCATGCGGTGCGGGTGTTCTCGGGGCAGCTGCTGGTTTAAACGGAAGGAGCACCCCGCGTAATCTTATCATGGTTGGCGGTCACATATCTAACCGGAGATAAAAGATTCACATGTATCTTGTCGGAGAAGCACTCATAGGCGAGGGCGCGGAACTCGCGCATATCGACCTGCTGCTCGGGAATAAGGAAGGCCCGGTCGGGAGCGCGTTTGCAAACGCGGTATCCCAGTTATCGGTGGGACACACCCCCCTGTTAGCGGTCGTCCGCCCGAACCTGCTCACCAAGCCCGCAACGGTCGTTATCCCGAAGGTGACGTTAAAGGGCATGGAGCAGGTCAACGAGATGTTTGGCCCGGTGCAGGCAGCGGTTGCAAAGGCGGTCGCGGACAGCCTCGAAGAAGGCGTGTTTGACAATCTCGATATCGAGGATATCGTTATTCTTGCATCTGCGTTTGTCCACCCGGATGCAAGGGATTACAACCGGATCTACCGGTACAACTACGGTGCGACGAAGCTTGCCATCCGCCGGGCGCTCGACAAGTTCCCGGACGTAAAGACGCTCGTGTACGAGAAGGATCGTGCAGCGCACGGCATCATGGGATTCAAGGTGCAGCGCCTCTGGGACCCGCCATACCTGCAGGTCGCGATGGACCTCGTGGACATGGGCAGGGTCGCGCAGGTCTTAAAGGAAGTCCCGCAGAACGACCATGTGCTCATCGAGGCAGGAACGCCGCTCATCAAGAAGTTCGGCCTTGGTGTCCTTTCAGAGATCCGCAAGCTGCGCCCGAACGCATTCATCATCGCGGATATGAAGATCCTCGATACCGGCAATCTCGAAGCCCGGATGGCGGCAGATGCGACCGCAGATGCAGTCGTCGTCTCGGGCCTTGCCCCAACCTCCACGATCGAGAAGGCGATCCTGGAAGCCCGCAAAGTCGGCATCTACTCGATCATCGATATGCTCAACGTGCAGAACCCGGCAAAGCTCATCGAAAAGCTCAAAGTGAAGCCTGACATCGTCGAGCTCCACCGTGCGATCGATACCGAGGAGACCGCCCACGCATGGGGCGACATCCCGGCAATGAAGAAGGCAGCGGGCGGGAAACTCCTCTGCGCAACTGCCGGCGGCATCCGTGTCGAAGTCGTGAAAGACGCCCTCAAGGCAGGCGCAGATATCCTCGTGGTCGGCCGCGGTATCACCGCGAGCAAGGACATCGGGCATGCAACCGATGAGTTCCTTGACCAGCTCAACCGGGAAGAGATCGACCAGTTCAGGGTTATGACGGATTTCTAAAACAATAATTTTTGAATACTTTTTTAGATTTGAAAAAGATCCTACTGAATTTTCGGAACCGAACACAGGTTGCCACATGAGTTGATGCTGTACGACAGGAGGATGGCTTTATCGTCGAGGCACTTTTCTCCGATGCCGATCCTGCTCAACTTGTCACGGATTATTCGTATCTTTTTTTCAGTCGTTTGCATAAGGATAATGCCTCATTGGTGGGTGATACGATAAAGAGATGTATAAATATCGCAGGATTTTTTGCTCTCTGGAGATTCAGATGTGAATCGACCGGGTTCACTCCGGAACTATGAAAGCTTAGCGTGGAGTTGCACCCGGTGCCTGTTGTGGGGACCGTGTCAGCGAGGCGGAGGTTCCTCGTGAAAACCGGTATTCGTCCTGAAGGATCGTTTCCCCCGTTTATGGTGATGCCACCGAGACGTTCATTATCGTCAGGTTCCAGGTGTCGGGCTCGACTGCATAACCGGGCCAGTCGTTAAATACATAGTCATCCATCTCGAGCGTAAATCCTGAAGTACCATGGGGAGAGATTAATACCGTGTCGTAGGCCGTTGCTTTTGGCGTGTCGGGGAGGGAGTGGGCACCGTACATTTCTCCCCTCATAACGACTTTTAAGGGATAGGAAGAGAGGGAATCGATCAACCCGGATAACGTGATGTTTCCTTTGGTGACAACACCCGTGCTGTCAAAGGATAGCGGAAAGACGTGAAAATTGGCACCATAGACATAAATTGAAGATATGGTTGGGGGAGGGATGGGTTTTGTTGTCAGCGTGACAACCGGTTCCGGTACAGGTGTAATCGCTGGAGTTGTTTCTGGTGGCTGCGTATGAGGGGTGACGATCTCAGTAACGGGGAGTGGCGCCGGTGTCGTGGGGATGACAACCGGGGAAACTGTCGGCCGCTCCGTGGTATTTTCTGCGGGCCGTATACCGGTGCATCCTGCCAAAAGGAGAACAAGGATTATAAGTATCCCGGGAAGAAACCGGATTTTTTTCCTGTCCATGATATCTCCTGAGTCCTTGTACAGGGAAAATAATTGTGGCAGGTATTGTATCTCATGATTATCCCAGCCACCCTGCCAATGAAAGGGATAGTACCTGTCCTGCCTGGACTGCCACTGCTGCTTTCGCGATAATATGAGTATCTTTTTCGAGAGAGGTATCGCTCCAGGAGGGATGCCTCGAGTGTGCGGGGAGCAAAAGGCAGCGTGCACCAAGCCCATAGAATTATTGAGGGAATTTTCTGCGGATTTCTCCAGAGCCGGGGGTCTCTCTTGGAGGGCCCCCTCATTTCCGGATAGTACGCGGGAAGCGTGGAATCCATCTCTCTTCTTAAAACGACCGGAGATTTAGCAACAAAAGATAGTATAAGCCCCTTCAGGAACGAGTATATCCGGAGATATATGCATGGGAACTGAGGTAACCTTCGACGAGATCCGATCGAGAACCCGGGCACTGATGCCCGATGTCGTGGAACAACTCAAAAGTCTTATCCGGTATCCTTCGGTAGCCTTTCCCGGCTATCCCTCTGAACCTGTCAATGCGATGGCGGATGCAACGGCTGCGCTGCTCAAAGAGTACGGGCTGCATGACGTCCGCCTCATCGACATCCCCGGGGGATACCCGGCAGTGTACGGCGAGATCTCCCCCCCTCCCGGTGCACCGACCGTCATGATGTACGCCCATTACGATGTCCAGCCGGCACACAAAGAAGACGGGTGGGAGACGGATCCCTGGACGCCGGTAGAAAAGGACGGCCGCATCTATGGGCGGGGAGCCACCGATGACAAGTCAGGCATCATGATCACCGCGGCCTCCATCAGGGTCTTTCGCGGAAAACCTCCTGTGGGTGTGAAGGTGCTTATCGAGGGAGAGGAGGAGACGACCAGCCATCTCGACGCGTTTGTCGCCGCACATCCGGAGCTCTTCCGGTGCGACGCGTTTATTGTAGCCGATAATGGCAACCTTACCGTGGGCGACCCTGCGCTCACAACATCCCTGCGGGGCGAGGTTTCCTGTATCGTCGAAGTTCGTACTCTTGAGAGTCCGGTTCACTCGGGGACGTTCGGGGGAGCGGCACCCGACGCCCTGGTCGCCCTGATACGGATGCTTGCCACGCTCCATGATGCTCAAGGAGACGTGGCAGTGCAGGGTCTCCGGTCCGGTCTCCCTGCAACCATGGAGTACCCGGAGGAGATCTACCGGGAGAGTGCAGGATTGCTGGAGGGTGTGGATCTCATCGGCACCGGGCCGCTCGGCGCACGTATCTGGTCGAAACCTTCCATCACCGTGATCGGGATTGATGCCCCTTCCATCAGCGCTTCCGCAAATATCCTGATCCCCCGGGCGGCCGCAAAGATCAGCATGCGTATTGCCCCGGATGCGGATCCCGATCGCGAGCTGCATATCCTCATGGATCACCTGCGTGCCGCCGCACCCTGGAACGTCCATGTCGAAGTGCGGGAAGTGAGTGCTTCTTCTGGGTTCATCTGCCCGGCCGGGGGTCATGGGGTGGTGGCAGCCCGCCGGGCACTGGAAACCGCTTTTGGAAAACCGGTCCTGGAAAAGGGGACCGGAGGTTCGATCCCCCTGCTGCATGTGCTCCATAACGCCGTGCCACACGCTGAGTTCATCCTCTGGGGTGCCGAGGACGCCTCATGTTCGCGCATCCACGGGACCAATGAGAGTGTGGATATTGGTGAGCTGGAGCGGTCCATTGTGGCGCAAAGCCTGTTCCTTTTGCTTTTTAAGAAAGGGGCGGTGAAGCGCATATCTGAAAAAAAATCAGGGGGTTCCCGTTCTGGCTGATAGTTCCGGGCAGTTGGCTGGTATCCTGCCGGAACCAACGTTACAGCCCATTCAGGTTGTCTTAGGTGTAAAGAGGTCCGGGGCCTCTCACATACCCTCTGGTAATGTGATTTTTACTACAGGAACCAGACAATAATTTTAGTTGGTTGCTTACAATGATCCGGTTCATTGTCAACAGGTAAAAGCATATAACAGGAAGTAACTTATACTTTACAATGCCGCCATTTATGTATCATGCGCACTCATTTGCAGGGCTCGCCCTGATGATCGTACTCTGGGCAGTACAACTGCTCATCGCGTATCTCATCTACCGGGACGCAAAAGAACAGAAAATGCTTACATCAGTCTGGGTCATTCTGGCGATCCTGCCGGTGTTCGGGTATCTTGTTGACGTGCTCTACCTGATCATCCGGGAGCTCCGGCCTTCCCGGAAGACAGAGAATCCCCCTGTGACCTTGTAACAGAAAAGAACCACACGGCATCCATTGCCAGATCCTTCATGGGCCGGAATGGGATTGTGATAAGCACGGTGCGAAACCAGCCGCATCTTTTTTTTAAAAAGGAATTTCGGGGTGAGGGGGAAACACCCGTTACACCACATCGATCAGTTCTGCTTCGGTGATATCGATTGAATCACCCAGATTGTCGGCTGTGGCGCTCCGGGTCATCTGCTCGGAAAGATCGCGGTCTTCCATCACGTCCCGGATACGGCGGATATACGGATCGATGGTCGGGTCTTCCTGTTCCTCGATGACATGCCGGTATTCGCGCAGGGTTGACGGGCTGACACCGAGTTCATCGGAAACTTCCTTCATCGTCTTTCCCGATTCGACCAGATCTTCCATCTTTACCTTGTCAAATGGCATCCTGAAGTCAAGTTCCCGGAAGAGTTTGAGCCGGACACGTGCCCGGGCAACCGTCTTACTGAGTTTCTCATCACCGAGCTCGCGTGCGATCTCGGTGTCGTTCTTTCCCGCATAAAAGGAGGTAACGAGCTTGGCGAGCTGGATCGGCTTGAGCGAAGTCTTGAAGATCCCCTGCTCGATGATCTCCCGCATCACCAGCGCGACCTCGCGTTCAATTGCATCGCTGTCCCTGAGGGTGCCATGAATGTTTTTCATCGGCTCGACAATCTTTGTCTTGCCGGACATGGTGCTGAAAAGTTCCAGCAGCTGTGTTTTCCGTTTGTCTTCCGTCATTGCATACCCCGTCTTGGGATTAGGATATACAATACTTCGTCAACTATTTAATCCTATCTTTACTGTTCTTTTGACCAGAAACCTTTTATTTGAGTCTGGATCGCATGCCTCATCACCCATCATTTTTCAGCAGAAAACCCATCTACGGGCCCGGATATTTCGGGTAACTAGGGATTTCTTCGATCACCACAGACAGAAAATGTCACGGGCTGCCACGAGACCCGGACACGAGCCTTTTTGTCAGGAGTCGTGCAACTGGAGAAGAGAAGAAACGACAGGGATCCTGCATGAGCGATGTTTTTGAGAGAATCTGCCCGTTTTTCTGAGGAGAGGAGAGACCCATGAAATTTATTGGATTAATTCTTTGCAGCCCGTGCAGGGATCATGATGCATGGCAAGAGGCACGCTGGGGAATGACGGGCCGGACAAAAATAAAACAGCAAACGAAGGGTACAATTAAAAAAAGATTAGAGGTTGGAATCGTAGATGACCTGAGAAGTTCCATCCGCGAATTTTCCAATAGCAGTAACGTGAACAGGAGGGGCTCCAGTTGTTATTACTCCACTTGACCCAACATTTACCGTGCCGGAGGTGGCGTTAGCAATCATTATTCCACCAGTTCCTACTGCACCAGGAGGCGTCCCCGGCGAAGCGGCTGAGCCACCGACTTGCCACTGGATAGACTGAAGTGTTCCTGCATCCTGACCGCCCTGGTAGGTAACAGTTACGGTAGTACTGGATGTCCGTTGCGCAGTCGCCGCAACCACGTGGCTCTTCTGGATGTTTCCTGCCATGCCGAACACGAACGCGGCGATGACCGCAGCAAGTATGACCGTAATGGCAACCATTAATATCACCCCAATTACTGGGGATACCGCTTCGTTGTTGTTTTTATACATAATTCTCGATCTCCTCTTTCGTCTCTTGCGACGTACACTGTGTTGTAGATCTTTGCTTTCTCGGAGATTCTGGAAATTGCGCAACGTACTCCATGTAACCCACGTGAGCATCTTCTTCCGTCTCGTAGGTTCCGATGTGTACATGCTTTCCATATACCTGCGCTTGGGTGTTCCATTTTTGGGATCGTTTATTCCATGTAACTCCCGGATACTTGCTTGATTTCTTTCCAAGTTTCCTAGGATGTCTATTCATGCAATTTTCCCGGTGAGTTACAACGCGCAGGTTGTTCCGCTGGTTATTAAGACCGTTGCCATCGATATGATCAACATATTCCGTCGATCTTGTACCCATGATCAACTGGTGCATGCGTTCATCTTTTCGCTTTTCACCCGGCATCGTCGGGAGCATATGTTTCGCATACGTTATCCCGAACGACGTGGAGGCGTATCATTTATAACCAGCAACAGTCTCGTAATCCTTGTCGTCAACCATCGCCTCATACCCTTTGGTCAGCGGTATAGTCTTCAATCCGGATCACTCTCATTCTTTCGGCTTTTCACAGCCGGGCGATGTAAGCTTGACTTGTTTCCTGCACATCGGGCAAGTCACGAGATGCTTACTTTTGCCCTTGTAACCCCATTCGTGTTGGCACGATGGTCGATCACACTTGATGTGCATAATAAGAATAAGAAGTGTGAGAATAAATAGTTATCGGATCTGGGAGAGAACCTTGCCATCATTCCAGAGCTCATCCCGGATCTCCCTGTAGTGCCATGCGTGCCAACCGTCTGTCCTGATAGGCCCGTAGACTTTGTGGTGGTATGTTCCCGGGATGACATTCGATATAACCATGAGGATGGTGAACTGGGCAACCCACCAGAGGTAATCCGATTCCTGAATCGTGATGAAACGGAGTCCCTGTGCGAAGTAGTGTCCGTAGTTCTGCATGAAAAGCAGGAGTGCTGTGAATCCTGCAGCGTAGATGGTTGTATCTTTCACACCAGCAACAATGATGTCGTACGCCGCGATGTCGTGTTCCCATGCTGCACTGACAAGTCCACCCCAGTACGTGAACTCAATACTTTCGATCTTGACTCCATTCCTGATGCAGGCTGATGCATGCGCATGTTCATGCGAGATGAGAACCAGCAGGACCGTGAGAACGTACGCTACATAGAGCAGATCTCCGAAGTATCCCGCGGCAAGAACGAATGCACCCCACACCGCAAAGAATGACGGATGCCAGACGATCGGGTACTCGGGTTTCTTCATTCCATCAACTGCCTGCAGGCTTCCTGAAGCCGCCACGTTCGGTACTCGCCCGAATACTGCAAGGATGAATTCCACTGGTGCCTGATGCNNCAGTATCCATCTGGGGCGCCAAACTTTCCACCATACAGGATATAAAGAACCTTCACGATGGCAACACGGCCGGTATGCATGATGGCAATCGGGTCGTACTCGTTCAGATGGAGAAGATCACCTACTTGGAAGTTCCTATCATTCCAGCGGTATTCAAAGATCTTCTCTTTTATGACGACAGACTGGAATGGTTCCGGGTGCGTCTTGAGATCATGTGTTTGTGTCATTCCGGTTCCCTATATCGGCTTCCCGATGTAGATGTGCTTCTGGCGAAGACACAGGACGCCATCGAGGACGGGATGTTCATCCTGCCAGTTTTCAATCGCACTTACGATCTCCGGGTTGGTATATCGCGTATCTGCCGGGATCGGAGAACGCGAAATCAACTTTCCTTCCCATGCATCCACCTGAAGATCCATATCAAATTCCGGGAAGCGATCGCGGGCATCCACGTACTGCAGGATGGGACCGAATGGCGATAGGATGAACAGGGCTCCGCAGACATCACATACGTACGACTCCATGGAATCGATATCGTAACCGCGACGATTATTACAGACAGGACAGAAACCAGCAGGCATCGTTTTCATTCCTTGATGATGACCTTCCACTGGCCGAGGGTTTTCTTTGCGAAGATATGCTGGCGCATCTTGTCGAAGTCGTTCCCGTCGCGCTTCTTATAAATATGAGGGGTGAGCGAGATGATAGTGAGAGTGCCCATTCTTATCATGTCCCTGTCACGAACGCTTGGTTGTTTTATCCACAATCCTTGCAGTACGTAACGGAAAAATGCAGCGCATCCGGGCATATTCTCCGGGAGCCCGAGCAGGATATCCTGTGAGCGAAACACAACACGCATGTGCAGGTAGTTATCCCGTATGATGAACTGGATGAAATCCATGCAAGGAGGTTCGAGAGATTCTGCATCAAGAAGGGGATTCCATGTTACGATGACCCCGCGGCGATTGTTGGGATCCCGGGCGAGCTTGTCGATGAGAACAGACACCTGATCATATCCTCTGCCATCACCATCTCCAACCCATTCTCCCGTTACATCTCCATCGGTGGCATCATATGTTTCATCACTCGCGTCGTCGTAGTGTGGATAGTCCTTGCTTCTATTCCAGTACGTATACACCGCCTGTTTTCCATCGGCCCTCGGTGACGTCAGCGTCAGGAACTGCTTCTTGTATGCCTCCGTAAACAGCGGCCCGAAGTTCGACCCGGGCGACACCTGCGGTTCCTGTTCCGGGTGCAGGATCTTGATATGAAGGAAATCATCGCCTTGCTCTTGTGACAGGAACTCCAGCGTGAATTCCTTCTTGTCGACGTGGGTCCGAATGTCGAGTTCCGAATGGCTGTTCACGATTGCGTCGAACGCAGCCTCGTGGGCGTCCGCACAGGTTTCTGCAACGATCTTCATGTTTCACGTCACCGCAATTGTTATGATTTCAATCGATGGATTTTCTCCGGTATTGCTCATGTGGAGATACTGTCCATGTGCGATTGTCCGCGTAGCGCACCCAGTTCCTACGATACATGGGATGCCAAGTTCTCTTGCGATGATAGCGGCATGGCAACCAAGTCCACCGTGGTCGGTAATGATGCCAACAAATTTTGAGAGCCGGGCATCCGGTTCCGGATGTGATGCAACGAGAATGTATTTTCTGAATGCATCATCGTCTGCTGGAAATACCATCCGGGAATCATCTTTGACAACCCATGCAATCCCCATTGTCGCGCCACTACTTGCAACGATTCCGGGTTTCATAACAGTGGATTCGCGGCTCTGGAAGTCCTTCTCGCGCAGGTTGATGAGAGCAGTTCCGATCGCCTTCTCCAGATCTATTCCTCGCAGGGCAACCAGTGTCATCATCTGAACGAGCAGGTGACCTGCAGCATCCATCTCCGATTCCTTGGTTCCATGTGGACGGCATCCGGGATTCAGTTTCTGATCGTGCGTGATGTGTCGCGCGAATGATCCGAACTGGTCTGCTGCAATAGCAACCCGGAACTCCACGTCGCTGCGACCATCCTGCGCATACAGTAGGAGTTCATCCTGAATGTCCTTAAGGAGACGTGTTGCCATTGTTCACCCCCGGGCATTTCACGCAAACGACTTCGCGTATCAACCCCGGCTTCATCTTCCAGATGTATGCGACGAGTTCTCTCTGGTGATCTTCTGTCAGCATGGGATCTTGGAGTTTCGTTCCAGAAAGAAAAAGCCGTCCCGCCGGCCAAGGTTCAATATTCATATAGGTACCTCGATGTGTGCAGGTTGGAAATTCAACGGACAGAGGTTTTCACACAGGTTATTTTCACACCAGAATCGTTTCGTGCCCCTATGGTTGCACTTGTGCATGAATCCAAATCCGTCTCCAAAGAGACACATGATCGTTTCTACGGTATGCCGAAACGCTTTCATTCATACTCTCCTGTCAGCGTACAATATCTCCATAGGATCACATCGATGACCCCGAGGCGTTCATCTTCGAACTTCTGTATCGTCGTGCACATCGCGTCCGGGNNACGGTCCATGTGGCGATCCGGTTTACAACAATCGATACCAAGATTGCGAGCGAGATGCCTGCTTTCCTTTGGACCGATCTGCTTGAGCCCTTGTAAGAAAGTAATCTTCTCTGCATCGGTCTTCAGGAGCTTCAGATCCCGGAACACTTCCCGATACCTCGGATACATGAACACGATTGCTTCTCGCATCCTTCTGTTGGGAATCGTTTCGAATGCATTCGGGCCAGCTTTGTTTGCTGTATCGAATGCTGCCTCGATCTTCTTTGCAACCTTGTAATTAAGACCGGAAGATGAAAAGACCGCAAACCTATACTGCGTCAGGAATTCGTCTGCAGTTATTCTGCTGAAATCCCGGTTCTGGCACCATTCGATCTCGCCATCGTATCCCTGTGATATCACGACATTTCGCGCAAGGCAGAAAAACGAATATAAGGCACTGTTGCGATCGGGAATTGTATCGGTCATGCTGTAACCTCTTGCGATGATGTGAGTTCTAGCTCCACCGATGGATGCTTCCGGTATAAGACTCTCCGGGCGTCACCATTGCGCAGATCGCGGTACATAACAATTTTGCCTTCGCGTACAAGTGCTGTGATCCTGTGCGAAACATACCTGTGATCAAGCTGTACTACGTTTGCAATCGCTTCAGATGTTAGCTTCGCTGTTGTAATTGTTGCAAGGATCCGATTATCGGTTCTCCTTCCCTGCGCTCTTCGATATCGATTTCTCATGTCATCACCGATCAATAAGTTTACAATACGCTGGCAATTCGCACCGCCCGGTGTTGTTTAGTCCTTGACATCGTGCCGGTTTGGAAAACTTGGAAGACTTCCCGATGGCCAGTGGTTTATTACACGAGCCTAGACATTCACATCTGACTGCTGGAATCCACGCCCTGCATTCTCCGTATATGCACACCCCTTTTATAACCGGGCATAGTCTGTTGTCAGCCATCTTTCTTCACCAGTTTTTCCTGCCTGCTATTCTTTGGTCTGCTGGTAATTTCTGCATGCGTGGCCCAGAACAACGAATCGTCAGACATATTTGGATCTTCCTTTTTCAACCGGGCCCGAATTTCTTTTTCACACCGTGCACAGTATAATGGTTTCGAGTTTGCCTGTGTAAGATATGAGAGTTGTTCTGTGCACCCCGTCCTCGCGCAGGTACCATATGCTTTACCCATCGCAATCAGGCTGCAGGTCCAGCTTGTTCGAGTTTCCCGGCCGCAATGAATGCTGCGAGATCGGCATCGCTGATGCGGTAGTTCCCGATCTTCGAGGCTTTCAGTTTCTTCTCGCGGATGTAGCGGCGAACTGTTTCCTCGCATACTCCAAGGATCGTGGCAGCTTCTTTTGTGCTGCGAAGCCTGTCCCGCGTTTCCATACATACAATGTAGTAAGTAGTAGTATATTAATGTATGTTGTAACAAGAAAAAATAGAAAAAAAAAAGATTACTCTTGACCCGTCGCGACGCTAGTGACCTTGGCTGGTTCGTCGGCCCATTCGTGCCCGCAGAGGTTGCATACGGAATCTCTTGTCGTAACGCGGTGCCGGATATTCTTTCGCCCGCACTGTGGGCACTTCGGGATCTCAAACGTATCTTCTGCCATGAAAAGGAAAACCTCGTATAGAATTCTTGTTACCTATATGTTTGTGCTTGTTGTATTTAGTGATTGTGCTTGCTGGTTCTGGTTGGATTCGTGCGAAACCGGAACGTGCTGCGGGCACCAGAACCAGATATGATCCGGAATTATTGGATGCCGCACCTTGGCCCCGCATGTCTTGCATCTCGATACAACCGACTGGTACTTTGTACATGCCAGCAATCCGATCGTGCAGGAATTGGCTTCGGTACACATCGTGCAGTCGTTCGGGATGTCAGCATCCTTATTTTCTTTTCCGCCTCGCAGGAGCTTCTTCCGACAGCGTTCGCTCTTGATCTGACTTGGCGTCTTCTTATATTTTTCAGACAACTTTCCGTGCGCCTGTCCCGTGATAATCATCATCGCACGAGCCCGCGCTTCGAGTTCTTTCCTTGATGGCACAGATATCACCTATGGTCAGTGTGTTCATATTTCGGCGTTCTCGCATCCGTCGCGCAATGGTTGTTTCCGTCGCAGGAAGATTGTGTTCCTGCCGTATGGAATTGCATTCGATACAACAGAGTGCGAGGTTTGAAAACTCGTTCGTTCCCCCATCGGCAAGGGAGATCTTGTGTTCAAGACTGAAATCATTCACGTGATGAACATGCGGCCGGCTCGTGTTCCCGAACCCATGGGAGATGACCATGGGCTCCAGACAGTACCAGCAAATGAATCCAGCTTTCAGGTACACCTTGAAGAGATCAACGATGTCGGAATATTTGAGATGGCAGATCTCATTCGACGGATCGCTTGGATGCCGCTCGTCCCAGCGTTTCCACGCAACCCGTTTCTTCCGTCCCAGACTGTCGAGTACCGCCCACCGGTACTGGCACATGGCTTTGAATGGACACTTGTCATCGGTAAATGAAAAACATTTCATCTCGCATGGCAATTCGGTAGGGTGAAACATCTGGGCGTTCACTTCTTCACCGCCTTCACGTTCGCCTGTATCACATTGCGAAACATCACTGTCTGGTTTATCGTCATGATCTTCTTTTTGATAATGTCGACGTTTGCCATTGTGATGAGATCCTGTAGAGAATGCTCCTGCAGGATCTGCGATGCCCGGGTATGCCCGATGCCATTGATGCAGCAGAGCATCCCGAGCGCCTGCATGTCAGCGCCGTAGCGTTTCTTCTGGTGAGGATAATGCTGATCGTGCACGTAGTAATGGGTGCTGTACATCCACCAGATTGATTCGTCCAGACCTTTCGTTGTGATGACTTCAACTCCCATCTTGCGAACAGAATTAAGGAAATTGAAGTAGGACCGCGCCGACAACTGGCATGGCTTCAGGAACCGGTTCTCCCTGCGCATCATCATCCCGGAATAGTTATCGATCGCGTACGTTTCCTCTATGAGCAGGACCGGGTGTTCTGTCAGGTCCATGAGCGCTGGCAGTATGTCATCGTAGATCTCCTGCATCTGGGTTGCAACTTCCGGGAAGGTCTTCCGCTGGATGCCAACAGAGTCCTGCGTCCCAACGATCAGGTAATCCATACCATGAGCGAGGCAAACGATATTGGTATCGATACCTTGATCGTTGAGACGGCCTGCTATGTAGTCCTGCTTCTGTTCGCGTGAATCTATGGCTATCAGCGGCTTCACCGCCGGTCGATATCGATATCTTCCCTTCTCGTGGTATGGTACAGGTATGATGTCGAGATTTCACATGCTTGATTGATCTGGGAATTCCCGACAACCTCTTTGGCATCTCCGACGTTGATTGTCGGAAGCACTTTCGTCTCCGCGACTTTATCGAGCTCGGAATTCACGAACGCGAGGTACCGTGCCAGCAGGATCTTATTTGCCTCCGGGAACAGTTCCGCGAACTTGGATGGGATAACGGTTCTCCTCGCACTTGTCTTCTTAAGGAGGTGGTACGATCCATCCTGCTCGATCTTCTCTTCAATACAGAACTGGAGAAGCTGCCCGTATTCCGTTTCGATTCCCGCCAGTTCATTCCTTCTGGCAGTGATCTTTGCTTCGAGCTCGGCGAGTCTTGTAACAGCAACGTCGCGCATCGATTTGAGTTGTTCGTTTGTAAACATTTCATCACCTGCGATAATTGGTGGTTCCTGCAAACGGCAGTACAGATGCCAGATTGCATTTCCTATGCAAAAAAGGTTTACGGCTCATGATGCCACCGTGATGATGCCACGGGCGAGCAGCAGGCCGTAGTAGCCCTCCTTTGCCACGACTACATCTTCATCCAGAACGGTTGCCCATCCGGGCACCTTGGTGAAGTGAGCCATGTATGTTCCGTCTTCTGTGCGATAGAGTTTACACTTGACATCGACGTCGAACTCGATCCAGTCGCCGGCCGCAATCTGCCTTCCGACTTTCTGATCGTTCATGTAGGAGTCTTTCATCTGGGCGGTGAACATCACCGTAGTTTTCTTGATGTTGGACCAGTTGATGAGGGGTTCGAGGATGCCCATGACACGCTGGTTGATTGCAGCCCACGCACCCTTGTTCTCTCCGGAGATGCCAGAGCGTGGACCCTTGCCGTCCTTCGCGCGGATCAGGTTGTCCCTGAAAATCCATTCTTTCTGTGCAAACTTCCGAATGTCGCTGATGCCATCGAGAATTACCAGATCGTACTGGTTGTCCCGGATGATCTTGCGGATCTCGGATTCGAGGCAGGTAAGCGTTGCGATACCGTCTTCCTCGTACATGTCGTTGTACTGGATGATTTGGGCATACGGGACATTCATCCACTGCAGGAGCTTGTCGTCCTTGACTTCCATGCAGAGATAGATCGATCTCTTGCCGCTGTACTTGGCGACAGCGGCATGCTGCGTGGACTTCCCGTTACCCGCTTCTCCGTAGGTGAGAATGAGCGGCATTACTTTGGTACCTCGAAGGGTTTGACTTCCCGGCGGTTGGCAATGTCGTAGAGGCCGTCACGATACCACTGGTCGAGTTGTTCCAGTGCTTTCTTGCGGGCGTCTCCGATCTTGAACAGGAGCTGCTGGTGCTTGGAGGTAGTCTTAACCGACGCCGGCTCGAAGACAATCTCGAAACGGAGCGAAACGGGACCGCTTATATTGTACGAAGACTGCACGATGTTGCAAGCATTGGTAGTTACAAGGCGGTATCCCGGTGCCGACTCCTTGATCGCAGCGACAACCCGCTTTATCGTGTCTGCACGAACCGAACGCTCGTAGTCGTTGATTGCAACATGGGCTGCAGCACACTCCTCTTTCTTGATGTCGTTGCACTCGCGCTTCAACATCTCACGGATCTCGTACAATGCACGAGCCGTCATGCTCTTTGGTTTTTCAATATTTGCCATGTTCATCACCGTTGCAAAAAAGTTGACAGGGTGATTATGCCTTGTAGGACAGCTTGCCCTGCGCGTCCATCTGCATGAGCAGGTTCACGAGGTCCGGGCGGGCCGTGGCGATCGCGGGGATGAGCTTCTCCTTGTTCGGGTACTTGGTGGCTTCGACGATCAGGTAGGTCTCGTCATCCTTGCTGCCGGAGATCTTTGCCTGACTTGCCTTGGCACCGCCCTTGACCGGGACGATGGTGTCGAGGTTGACTTCGGAGTAGCCGCTTGGAGTCTTGCCGTCGGGTTTCATCTGGAGCTTGGTGTGTGCCTTGAACTGGATGCCTTCCTTGAAGATCTC
>NZ_PMZU01000059.1 GCF_003170075.1 Methanoregula sp. | reverse complement strand
ACGCTACATGACCGATGCCATGCTGCAGTCGCTCGATCAGATCCTGGGCCGCTCACAATAAACCGGTTTTTTAACCATTTTTTAAATTTTGAATATTTTTAAGACTCGTTTCTCCATTCATTGCGAAATGTATATATGGAAGACCCTGTTAGCATACTATCAGTGAGGAGGTCATTCACATGGAAGGATGGGAAATCCCTTTGGGGGCAGCCATTGCCTTTGCCGCAGGCGCATTTGGAACCGGATGGGCGCAGTCGCGGATCGGTTCAGCCGGGGCCGGCGCGATTGCCGAGAAGCCTGAGACGGCCGGAACGATAATTGTCCTGGAAGCAATTCCGGAGACACTGGTCATCCTGGGCTTTGTCGTGGCTTCGATGATCATCCTGATGGTCAAGTAACCGGATGCTGCAGATCGTTGGTGATCTCAAAGCGCGTTCCCCTCAGCAACAGGTTTTTTCTGTCGGCTCCCGTACCGGGAACAACCGGGTGCCAACTCCATTCAGACTGTACTGATGTGCAGTTCCATGAAATGAACGGGTGAAACTGTGGCCTATGAGAACCTGTTAAAATCCGTCGAGGAGAATGCCGGGGAACGGGAGCAGGAGATCCGCACCCGGGCACGCGCCGCGGTCCGGGCAATCGTGGAAGCGGCAGAAGCCCGGGCAGCAGACCTGCAGCAGACCTCACTTGACGAGACAAAAAAAGCCGCCTTGATTGAGCGGAACAAGCTGATGTACCTTGTCAGAGTTGAGGAGAAGAAGCAGCTGATAATGAGAAAAGAGGCGATCTTCTCGCAGGCGATCACCATGGCAGAACAACGCCTTTTCTCGCTTCGGACCGATCCGTCGTATCCAGAAATTTTCAAGAAACTGGCACAGGAAGCGTCAGGAGCGATTGGGACCGGGAAATGTCATGTTCATGTTGACAAACGGGACGAAAGTCTCTGCAGGGATACGCTTGCCGGGATGAACCTGCCTGCCGTTATGATTCCGGATCTCACGACTGCGGGAGGTCTCGTCATCACAAATCCGGACGAAACAGTTACGATCTCGAACACGGTCGAATCGCGGCTTGAGCGGATAAAAGAACACCGAAAACTCGAGATTTACTCGATCCTGTTCGGTGGTTGAGATGGATTACGGGTATGTGAATGCACGGATCCGGGGGATGAAAAGCTACCTGCTGGACCGTCATACCCTTGAAAACCTGATTTTCCAGCCGGACATGGAGTCCCTGATTGCAGACCTTGAAAAGACGCCATACCGGAATGATATTATCGCGGCCAAAGTCCAGTACTCCGATGTACTCTGCATTGAATATGCCCTCAGGAAAAATTTCACTCACACATTCCGCAAAATCCTGAAGTTTGTCAAGGACAGCGAAGCGGAACGGTATATCCGGATCTTCCTGCACCGGTGGGATGTCCAGAACATCACGACCATCATCCGGGGAAAAAACATCCATGTCACCAATGAGGAGATCCTCGACTGCCTGGTACCTGCCGGGGAAATGGATGAGGCGACCCTCACCGAGCTGATCAAACAACCCGATGTGCGGGCAGTGATCGACATGCTTGCCACCTGGGAGATCGTGTATGCACGCCCCCTGACAGAACACTTCCCGCGGTTCTCTGAAACCGGGGATCTTGCGATCCTTGAATGTGCACTGGACCGGTATTATTACGAGAATGCCCTTGAAACAGTCAGGAAACGGTCCTACAACAATGCGCTCATCCGCGATATCCTCGGGACGGAGATTGATATAGTGAACATCAAGACGATCCTGCGGATGATCCGGGATCACGTCAAGGAAGACCTTGTGCTTGATTTCCTGATTGAAGGTGGAAAGGAACTGGACATTGAGGATTTGAAGTACCTCTTAACCCTGCACTCGGTAAACGAGGCGGTCCGGGCGCTGGAAAAAACCTCGTACCGGTTCCTTGCGGATATTCCCGAGACGGTTGTCATGGGGAAAATCTCCGTTCTCGAAAAGCAGCTCGAGAAATACCTGATCAGAAAAGGTGTAAATGCCTTTTTTTCGGACCCCCTGAGCGTTGGCTCGGTGATCGGGTACTTCTGGGCCAAGTACAATGAGATCACCAATATCCGGATCATCTCACGGTGCAAAACAGCGGATTTTCCGCTTGACCAGCTCAAGGAGGAACTGATATATGTATAAGTTCGTGGTCGTGACCGACAGTGACCGGGCATCGGGGTTCCGGCTCGCGGGTGTCGAGGTGCTGGAAGTGGGAAATCTGGAGGAGGCAAAAAAAGTGATACCCCCTCTGCTGTACAAGGATGATATCGGGATTGTCGCGGTGAACGAGGAGTACATGCTCTCCCTTGATGAGAAGCTGATGACCCGTATCGAACGGCTGGCCCGCCCGCTCATCATCCCCATTCCGTCGAAGTCCAAAGAGGTTGACCGGCAGTCCTATATCGAACGGCTCTTAAGAAAGGCAATCGGATACAACATCGTCCTGAGGAGATGAAAATATGATGCAGGGAACCATTTCGAGGATCTCCGGCCCCGTTATCACCGCCCGCGGTATGAAAGGGGCGAGGATGTATGACGTAGTGAAAGTCGGGGAAGAGGCGCTCCGGGGGGAGATCATCCGGCTGGAGGGTGACGAGGCCGTCATACAGGTCTACGAGGACACGACCGGTCTCACCGTAGGTGAGAACGTCGAGGATACGGAGACCCCTCTTTCGGTCGAGCTCGGGCCGGGCCTCCTCTCCTCCATCTATGATGGCGTGCAGCGCCCCTTGCCGGTGCTCCTTGCGAAATGCGGGGATTTTATCGCCCGCGGGATCTCTGCCCCGGGGCTTGAACGGGAGAGAAAATGGGAGTTTTCGCCCTCAGTAAAAGAAGGCGACAAGGTGAGCGGCGGTGACGTGATTGGGATTGTACGGGAGTTCCATTTCGAGCACCGGATCCTCGTCCCTCCCCGAGTCTCCGGTACGGTAAAGGAAATACGGAGCGGCTCGTTCACCGTAGAAGAAACTGTCTGCGTCCTTGACAATGGCACCCGGCTGTCCATGATGCAGGTCTGGCCGGTCAGGATCCCCCGGCCGATCCGGAAAAAGCTCGATCCGGTCCTTCCCCTCGTCACCGGGCAGCGGGTGTTCGACTGCATCTTCCCGGTCACCAAGGGCGGGACGGCGATGATCCCGGGCGGCTTCGGGACCGGCAAGACCGTGTCCGAGCAGACCCTTGCCAAGTGGTCGGATACGCAGATTGTCGTCTATATCGGCTGCGGCGAGCGGGGCAATGAGATGACGGACGTGCTTGCCGAGTTTCCCGAGCTTGTCGACTCGCGGACCGGCCTCCCGCTGATCGAACGGACCATCCTGATCGCCAACACCTCCAATATGCCGGTGGCTGCCCGGGAGGCCTCGATTTATACCGGCATCACCATTGCCGAGTATTTCCGTGACATGGGGTACGATGTTGCCCTGATGGCGGATTCGACCTCGCGATGGGGCGAAGCGCTGCGGGAAGTGTCCGGCCGCCTCGAGGAGATGCCCGGCGAGGAGGGCTATCCCGCGTACCTTGCTACCCGGCTTTCCGCCTTTTACGAACGGGCGGGCAGGGTCGAGTGCGAATGTACCGGTGAGCGGATAGGATCGGTGACTGTTGTAGGTGCCGTATCCCCCCCGGGCGGGGATTTCTCCGAGCCTATCACCCAGAACACGCTCCGGGTGGTCGGGACCTTCTGGGCACTGGATACCAGCCTCGCGTACCGCCGTCATTTCCCCTCGGTGAACTGGATCAAGAGTTACTCGCTCTACCTCGACAGCATCGGGGACTGGTACGTGGAACATGTGGCAAAGGACTGGCGCGAGCTCCGGGAAAAGACCATGTACCTGCTCCAGAAAGAAGTCGAGCTGCAGGAAATTGTCCAGCTGGTCGGTCCGGACGCGCTGCCGGAGAGTGAAAAGGCGATCCTGGAAGTGACACGGATGATCCGGGAAGATTTCCTCCAGCAGAGTGCCTACAGCGACACGGACTCGTTCTGCCCCATGGAGAAACAGTACCTGATGCTCAAGGTGATCATGACCTATTATACACAGATGAACGATGCGATGAACCGCGGCGTCACGCTCAAGCAGATCCAGGGTCTCCCGATCAGGACAGGCATCGGGCGGATGAAGGATATCGGGAACACAGACGACCTCAAAAAGATGATCGGGGAGATCAGCACCGGGCTTACCGCCCTGGAGGTGGAGAAATGAAGCAGGCGCCTCTTCTCACGAGGGATTACCGGACGATCACGTATGTCTCCGGTCCCCTCGTCTTTGTCAGCAACGTGAAAGGGGCATCCTTCGGGGAGATGGTCCGGATCTTCTTAAAAGATGGCGAGGAACGGACCGGGCAGGTTCTTGACATCTCGGAAGACCTTGCCGTGGTCCAGGTCTTCGAGGGTACCCGGGGAATTGATACCGAGGTGACAAAGGTCCGTTTTACCGGCGAGCCGGCGCGGATCAATGTCTCTATCGATATGCTCGGCAGAGTGTTTTCCGGTGTCGGCAAGGCCCGCGACGGCGGCCCGGAGATCATCCCGGATGCGATCCTGGATATCGCCGGAACCCCGATCAATCCCTCGGCCCGGGACAAACCGGCGGATTTCATCCAGACCGGCATGTCCACGATCGACGGGCTGAATACGCTTGTCCGTGGCCAGAAACTGCCCATCTTCTCCGGCTCCGGGCTACCGGCAAACAAGCTCGCCGCCCAGATCGCCCGGCAGGCAAAAGTCCTTGGGGAAGGGGAACAGTTTGCCGTTGTGTTCGTCGCCATGGGGATCACACACAAGGAGGCCTCCTTTTTCATGCGGGACTTCGAAAGCACCGGGGCGCTGGAGCGTGTGGTCTTCTTCATGAACCTTGCCGACGATCCCACGGTCGAACGGATTGCGGCACCCCGCTGCGGCCTGACCGTCGCGGAATATCTCGCGTTCACCCATAACCTCCATGTCCTTGTGATCCTGACGGACATGATCAACTACTGCGAGGCGCTCCGCGAGATCTCGACGGCACGCGAAGAAGTGCCCGGGCGGCGTGGGTATCCCGGGTACATGTACACGGACCTCGCATCCATTTACGAGCGGGCCGGCCGGCTCAAGGGAAAGAGCGGGTCCATCACGCAGATTCCCATCCTGACCATGCCGGACGACGATATCACCCACCCGGTTCCGGACCTGACCGGGTATATCACCGAGGGCCAGATCGTGCTCTCACGGGATCTCTTCCGCAGGGGCGCTGACCCGCCGGTCGACGCCCTCCCCTGCCTCTCCCGGCTCATGAACCTCGGGATCGGCCCCGGGAAAACCCGGGAAGATCACCGGGGGGTGGCCGACCAGCTGTACGCCTCGTACGCCTATGGGAGAGACCTGCGCAGGCTCGTTGCCATTGTCGGGGAAGAGGCGCTCACGGAGCTGGACAAGAAATACCTGAAATTTGCCGATGAGATTGAAAAACGGTTTATCACGCAGGGTGACGAGGATCGCTCCATTGAAAAGACCCTCTCGACTGCATGGGACCTCTTTGCGATCCTTCCCGAGGATGAGCTGAAACGGATCAAGAAAGAGTATATTGCAAAGTACCATCCTGCCCACAGGGAACCGGGACGGTGAGCGATGGAACAGGTCAAGCCTACCCGGATGGAGCTGATGAAAACAAAAGCGCAGATCAAGCTTGCCGAGCAGGGCCGGGACCTCCTCCGGGAAAAGATGGACGCGCTCATCCAGGAATTTTTCAAGATCCTCAGCACAGTCTCCGCATCCCGTGACGAACTGGATGCGATCTCCCGCTCGGCAGATCTGGCGCTCCTCGTTGCACAGGCAGTCGATGACCCGGTCACAATCCGGTCCGCATCGTTTGCCACCCGCCGGGCAATAACGGTCGATATTACCGGGAAAAACATTATGGGTGTTCCGGTACCGGTGATCGAGAAGAAACGGGTATCGAAAAGCATGCTCGAAAGGGGGTATGGCGTGATTGCCACCAGCGGGCGGATCGATGAGACTGCCGAGCGGTTTGAGGCAGAGCTTGATCTCTTGATTGAGCTGGCGGAGACCGAGACTGCCATGCGGAGGCTGGGGGGGGAGATCCAGAGGAACCGGCGCAGGGTGAATGCCCTCGAACAGGTCCTGATCCCCGAGCTGAAGAGCCAGGCAAAGTTCATCAAGAACGCGATCGAGGAGCGGGAACGGGAAGATCTGTTCCGGTTAAAAAAGGTGAAGCGGATCCTCGAGCGCAAGAAAAAGGCCCAGAAGGAAAAGGCAGCGAAAAAGACACAGGGCATGGGCTGAAACACCAGCCGTTCGTCCTGCTATATGGATACACCTGCACGAATCAGACCCGTTTAAACGGCTTGTATATTACCCCCCCACCTTCGTAGAACTTGGAGAAGAACTCCACCAGGTGCAGCCTCATCGAGTGAATGGACGGGCTGAACATGGCAAGGATAATATTCAGGGTATGCAGGAGTACTGCGGCGATGACGCCGATGATCGCGATCCCGATCGCTCCTCCGATCCGGTTGGCCACGATGGCGAGGATCACGGATGCCATGCCGATCGCCATCAGCCTCGCATAGGACAAAATGTTCCCTACTGAACTCATGATCTCCATCGGGCCCAGCGCCCCACCGCCATAGATGATCAGGAGGATTGCCACGATTGCCATCCCTGCAATGGGATACATCATCCATGACGGGATCATCTCCACGTAAAGCGTGAGGATGAGGATAATTGCCGTGATCACGAGCAGCATCCCCACTTTTTCTGCAGCATGCTTTTTGTTCTTCCGGATCATCGCGTTGCGGATGCCGATCACAAGGCCCAAAAAGACATGGATGACCCCCACGGCAATGGCAAAGAGCAGCATGGGGATCATTGCATCCACCCGGTTCCAGGTGATGCCTAAGAGGTGAACAGGCTGGAGCCAGCCCATCGTTTCCCCAAAATCGCCGAAGAATTCCCCGTACAGAAACCCGAAGATGATGGTCGGGATGGACGAGATGATCAGGATCTCCGAGATGTTTTTTGCAAAGGCGTTGGCCCCGAGTTTTTTCTTCACGATCAGGGCAAAGGCGAGAATGACGAGCCCGTAACCGATGTCTCCCACCATGAGCCCGAAGAAAAACGGGAAGAAGATCGCAAGCACCGGAGACGGGTCGACCTCCCGGTATGCCGGAGGGGAGACCAGCTGCATGATCGTCTCGAAGGGTTTGATCCACCGGGGGTTGTCATAAAAGGTGGGTGCCTTCTCCATCTCTTTTGCCCCTACCCCGAGCTCGCTGATGATCACCCGGTCCCCGAATGCCTTTTTTACTGCATCTCTCATCCGCCTCAGGAATTTTTTCGGGATCCAGCCCATCACGACAAACATATATTCGGAATGGCCGAACTTGTTGAATGAGAGAAGTTCCTCACTGATATCCTCAAACGTTTTTTTAAGAAACGTCAGTTCGTGGTACCAGCGGTGGGAAAGGGCGGCAAGTTTCTCGTCAATCAGCCGGATCTCTTCTGCCGCCCCTGCCTTGTCGCTCTCGATCTGGGCGAACATCGCATAAAACGGCTTCCCCATGTACTCCTGCGGGAGGCGGACCTCGTTGACATTGACGGAAAAGACGAAGGAATGGACCGCCTGGGAATAGCGCTTGTTGAATACCATGATCGTGGCGAGCGTCTCGGCATCCACCGACATCGAATTCATCTCGAACTGGTCGTGGGTAATGGTGGTGAGCTCCTTTCTGATCAGGTCAAGGACCTCACTGAACTCTTTCTGGATCAGCAGGATGGTCACTTCATAGTTTTCAAGAACCGGGATCTCGTGCTCCATGGGCTGGATAAAGTTGAGGATTTTTATGTACCTGTCCCAGGTCGTGATCTTTAATTTCAGGTCGCTTTCCCTTGAAGCCAGCTCCCGGGTGACCGACTCCAGTTCGCGGATCATCTCGTGTGCCTGGGTGATCAGGTCATCCCGGGTTTTGTCCTGCAGCTCGCTTGCGATCTGTTCATCTATTGCCGGATCGGCCGGGGCTTCCGGGAGTGTCGAGAGGATCCCGGTTATTCTCCCCTCTATATCCGCAACTTCCGCAGTTTTTTCCTTCTCCATCGGGATGAGGTGGATCTCCTCTTTCGGGATACACTGGCAGGCATCTTCAAGATGGATCGTCCCCTCGTGATAGAGCAGGTCGACGACTGCACCGAACTCCTTTTTTGGCCCGATGACCTGGATCCGTTTCATCTTCTGGAGCATAGGACTCCTTTTTTTTAAGAACCGTGGCCCGGGCTAGAGGCTTGTCACATACCCGGTGATCTTTTCCACTGCGGATGGGAGGTGTCTCTCCCCGTTTTTCCGGGCAGCATCGACCTTGTCGGCTGCCTCTTTTTTTATACGGTCAACTTCAGCACCGGTTGTTTCCGTTTCCTCGTGCAGCAGCGCCTCCGCTGCTGCTTTCCTCCGCTTTCCGGCCTCCGTGATAATCGTATCAGCCTGCTGGTATGCAGCCGCGATTTCAGCCTCGGTCTCCCTCTTTGTGGTCTCGATCTTTATGTCAAATTCCTGCTCCTTGTCCCGGATCTGCTGGAGCAGCGATTTTTCAGAATCCATCATGACCCTCCTTTAAAGCCCGTGTTTGCGCTTCAGCACTGCGGTAACGCCGCACTGCGGTTCACAGCACAGCCCTGAGTTTTCCTCTTCCGCCGGGTTTCTGTGGATGATCCCCTTTGCTTTTTTTGCCGCATCCTCTATCCGTTTCCGGCATCTCCCTACTGCTGCATCCCGTATTGTGCTGACGGTATCGAGGATGTCATGTGCCATATTGCCGGTCCCCCGGTATCAATTGGTCTATACCATCATACGGTGATATATACTTTGTTCCTTATTTTTACAAAAGAAATCCATTAATCTTTTGGGCACCCATTCTTCCCTTGAGGAACCGGCTGTATACCTGTTGCCGGGTGTTTTTAAGATGCTCTCCATGGACATGCTTGCAAACGTCGGGCTGGGGCTCATTTTTATCCTCGTCCTCATTCTCCCGTTCCGGGTGAAGTGTATCGAGCACAACCTCGAGGTGTTCCTGTTTGCCTGCGGGGTCGTGGCCCTGACGCTCTCCGGCCTGATCATTATTCCCGGCGAGCAGACCGGCTGGAGCCAGGCCATCGTACAGGAAGCGCTCCTCTCCCCGTTGCATGTCACGAGCCTCTTTGGTATCCCGGTTGGTATCGTCCAGATTGTGCTCGTATTCGGCCTTGTGATCTACTTTTTCTACCACCGGCTGCAGTCTGCGATCGTGGGGATGGTCGACCGCCTTTCCCTCTCATGGATCATTTTTCTGCTCATCGTCGTCCTCGGTCTTGTATCGAGTATTATCTCCGCCATCCTTGCCGCGATCATCCTTGTTGAGATAGTGAATGCCCTCCCCGTGGTCAAAAAAGCGAAGGTGGAGATCGCGGTGGTGTCCTGCCTCTCC
Source organism: Methanoregula sp. (assembly GCF_003170075.1). GTDB lineage: Archaea > Halobacteriota > Methanomicrobia > Methanomicrobiales > Methanospirillaceae > Methanoregula. Next base: position 6,762 of record NZ_PMZU01000059.1, on the reverse strand, counting down.
ATCGGCCTCGGGGCCGGTCTCACCCCTCTCGGCGAGCCCCTCACCACGATCGTGGTCTCGAAGCTCTCGGGCGCCCCGTACCATGCCGGGTTCACGTTCCTCTTCGACCGGCTGGGGATCTTTATTATCCCTGCCATACTCGTCCTCGGGGTTGTCGGTGTCTTCCTCTTTTCCCGGAGCCATAAAGGCGATGAGAAACTTGAGTGCAGTGTCGAGCGCGAAACGATCAAGGAGATCCTGATCCGGGCCGGGAAGGTCTACCTCTTTATCATGGCGCTTGTTTTCCTTGGCGAGGGCTTCAAGCCGCTTATCCTTGAATTTATCGTTTCGATCCCCTCTGCAGGGCTGTACTGGATCAATATCGTCTCCGCAGTGCTTGACAACGCGACCCTCGCCGCAGCGGAGATCAACCCGGTGCTCTCATCCCAGCAGATCACGAGCGCACTCATGGGCCTGTTGATTGCGGGCGGCATGCTGATCCCGGGGAACATCCCTAACATCATCGCGGCAGGGAAGATGGGGATCTCGAGCCGTGAATGGGCAAAAACCGGCGTCCCTCTCGGACTTATCCTGATGGCGGCGTTCTTCTGCATTCTCTTTATCCCGTCATGGCTCGGGCTTGCCTGACCCATAAGGAAAGAACCGGGCATCCCCCCGTGGGGCCGATCCCGATAACAACACACATGAGCTGATGGACTCTAATATTGACTATACCGGTGTTCCAATGACTCCAGATATCCAGAAAGATGGCAACGAGAGTATTGCCTTATTAATCATCCAGCTTGACGACCCCGAGATAGATAACCGCCATCATGCGGTTCTCGCGCTCTCCGAGGCCGGAGAGGCGGCGGTACAGCCCCTGATCCGTGCCCTTGCCGCTGCAGGAAATGATGACAGCCGCTGGTACCGTGCGATTGCCCTCACAAAAACGGGTGTGCCCGCGATTGTGCCCCTCATTGCGGCGATGAAAGAGGCTCCTGACCGCGAGTTCCGGCGCTATGCTGCGGCAGCTCTCGGCGAGATGGGGGAACCGGCGGTGGAACCGCTTATTTCCGCAATGGCGAGCGAGGACAAGGAACTGCGCGGCTTTCTGTCCCGGGCGCTCTGCCGGATCGGGAAACCCGCGGTGGCCCCGCTCACCCGGCGGCTTTCCGATGCCGACGAGATCCTCCGCTCGTGCGCCACGCTCACGCTCTGGCAGATGGGCGAGACCGGCCTGCCATCCATGATCGAGGAGATCAGGGGAGAGAAACAGCCCTGATCCCCCACAATCAGATCCTCTTTTTCTGACGGCAGAACCACGGTATACCACAGTATAAATTTTGCCCCCGCCAATCTACCACTATGCTCAAGCTCTCTCCTGAGATGGAAGCGTACGGGAAGACCCTGATGGACGGGCTATCCCGTGCGATTGCACGTGCTCAGGAGGCGCGTTTCCGCGGGATCGACCCGAGCATGGCCGTCGAGATCCCTATTGCAAGCGACCTCGCTGACCGGGTCGAGGCGCTCCTTGGGATCAAAGGGGTGGCGGCCCGGATCCGGGAACTCGAAGCGCAGATGTCCCGTGAGGAAGTGGCGCTCCGGATCGGCGATGATTTTGTCGCAAAGATGTTCGGGGAAAAGAACACTGAAGAGATCCTCGACCACTCCATACGGACGGCGATGGCACTTTTAACCGAAGGCGTCGTCTCGGCCCCGACCGAAGGGATCGCGAAAGTCGGCCTTGGCAAGAATGACGACGGCACCACGTACCTGATGATCTATTATGCCGGGCCTATCCGGAGCGCCGGCGGGACGGCACAGGCGCTCTCGGTGCTTGTTGGGGATTATGTGCGGGCAAAACTCGGGATCGGCCGCTACCACCCCCACCAGGATGAAGTCGAGCGGTACATCGAGGAGATCCGCCAGTACAATACCATCATGAACCTCCAGTACCTGCCAAGCGAGGCGGAGATCCGGCTGATTGTGGAGAACTGCCCGGTCTGCATCGATGGCGAAGCAACGGAGAAAGAGGAGGTCTCGGGACACCGGAACCTCCCCCGGGTGGAGACAAATGCCGTGAGGGGCGGGATGGCGCTTGTCCTTGCCGAGGGTATCGCGGGAAAAGCCCGCAAGCTCAAGAGCAAGGTCGAGAAGATGAGCATGACCGGCTGGGACTGGCTGGACAAGCTCATCGCCGGCGCAGCAAAATCGGGGGAGGAAGATCAGGCCCCGGGCATCAGGCCGCTTGACAAGTACCTCCGGGATCTCATCGGGGGGCGCCCGGTCTTTTCTTACCCGATGCGGAAAGGGGGATTCAGGCTCCGGTACGGCCGTTCGCGCAACACCGGTTTTGCGACGGCCGGGTTCAACCCGGCGACGCTGTACCTGCTGGGGGGGTTTCTTGCCGTCGGTACCCAGATGAAACTGGAGCGCCCGGGCAAGGCATGCGGCGTCGTCCCCGTCGATACCATTGAAGGCCCGACCGTGCGGCTGATCGGCGGCGAAGTTATCAGGGTGGACGATGAAAAGACCGCGTTGACCCTGACAAAAAAGGTCGAGAGGATCCTTGATGTCGGGGAGATCCTGATCGCATATGGTGATTTCCTCGAAAACAACCATCCGCTGGTTCCCGCCGGCTACTGCGAGGAATGGTGGCTGCTTGAACAAAAACCGGGAACAAAACCGCCGCAGGATGAACCTGAAGCGCTCGCGCTTGCGAGCGCCGGGGGATACCTGTTCCCTGCGTATACCTGGTACTGGGATGATATCAGCGTCGACCAGATCCGGCTTCTTGCCGATACTGTTTCGAACACCGGGAAAATTGAAGAGGATACGCTGGTCATTCCCCTCGACCCGAAAATAAAAGACCCTCTCGAGATCCTGCTTCTCCCCCACAAGGTGAGCGGGGGGACCATACGGATCCGGACATACCGGGCATTTGTCGCCTGCCTCGGCTTCGACGAACACTTAAAAAAACGCGACACGTGGAACACGGTACCTGCCGGTGCCGGTCAGCTTGCGCTCGTCATGCACGTAAGCGGCCTCAGGCTCCGGTCCCGGTCCGGGATCCGGATTGGCGGACGAATGGGCCGGCCCGGCAAGTCCAAGCCGCGAAAGATGAGCCCGCCGCCGCACGCACTCTTCCCGCTCGGTGAATCCGGGGGTGCCCGGCGCTCTTTCCAGGAAGCCTCGATCCATGCCGAGGAAGTCGATGCCCATGCAACCGAGATCGATTTCCAGAAAGAAGGCGGCGTCATCGAGATCGAAGTCGGCCGCCGGCGCTGTCCTGGCTGCGGCGATATCACGTACCTGAACCGGTGCCCGAAGTGCAAAACGCATACGACACCGGTCTACACCTGCCCGAAGTGCGGGCATGAGATGGTGACGGAACGCTGCCCGAACTGCGCTGTCCCGGCCAAGTGCAGCCAGCGGATCGCCTTAAACATGAAAGCGGAATATGCGGAGGCAATGGAGCGCCTCGGGATAAAAAAAGACAGCATTGCGCTTGTGAAAGGCGTGAAAGGTGTAATCTCCCGGGAAAAAGCGGTCGAGGCAATGGAAAAAGGGATCCTACGGGCGCAGCAGGACATCTACGTCTTTAAAGATGGCACCACCCGGTTCGACATGATCGACCTCCCGCTCACGCACATCCGGCCGGACGAGGTGAAAGTGTCGGTCGAAAAACTCCGGTCGCTCGGGTACCTTAAGGACATCAACGGCTACGATCTCCAGAACGGGACGCAGGTCATCGAGATGCGCCCACAGGACCTCCTCCTCGCGGATTCGTGTGCGGTCTATATGATAAAGGTCGCACAGTTCATCGATGACGAACTCACAAAACTCTACGGCCTCCCTGCATTCTACAACATAAAGACCCGGGACGATCTGGTCGGCCATCTGGTCATCGGCCTTGCCCCGCACACGAGCGCCGGGGTGCTCGCCCGGGTCATCGGGTTTACCCGGGCAAACGTCGGGTATGCCCACCCGTTCTTCCACGCGGCAAAGCGCCGGAACTGTTTCTACGGCGATACCGAGATCGAAGTGTATGACGGGAAAACGTGGTCATGCACGCCCATACGGAAATTCGTGCTGGAAAATTTCGATATCAGCCAGCCCGGGCTCGACCGGCTGGGCACCTACTATTCCGATCCGGTGCACACGTATTACACCCGTACCGTCGATACATCGGGCGTGATGCACCTGCGTAAGATCACGTCGGTTTCCATCCACCGGGCGCCGCAAAACCTGATCCGGTTTACCACCTCTCGCAACCGTCAACTGACGGTCACCCCCGACCACGCGATGCTGGTATGGGATGTTGAATACTTAAAAAAGATCAAGGCGATGGAGGTAAAGACCGGGGATGCCGTGCCGGCCTGCGAAGGCGGGGCCGTGATCACCGACCGGATTGCGAACGTGGAAACCGTCACCTCTCTTGAGGACCGGGTATACTGCCTGACGGTCGCAGACGACCACACGATGGTTGCAAACGGCATTTTTACCGGGCAGTGCGACGGTGATGAAGACTGCGTCATGCTCCTCATGGACGGTCTCCTGAATTTCTCGCGCTCGTTTTTGCCCCAGAACCGTGGCGGGACGATGGATGCTCCGTTAGTGCTCACGAGCCGGATCGATCCGGCGGAGATCGACAAGGAGGCCCTGAATGTGGATGTCGGGAAGGGTTACCCGCTCGAACTCTACGAAGCCGGCCTCGCCTATGCAAAGGCAAAAGATATCGAGCCGCTCATCGACCGGGTCGAGCGGAGGATCGGGACCCCGCAGCAGCTCGAAGGGTTCTTCTTCACGCACGACACGTCGGACATATCGTCAGGGCCGTTAGAGTCCACCTACACGCAGCTCAAGACCATGGCGGAGAAACTTGAAGCGGAACTCGATCTGGCCGAGAAGATCCGGGCCGTCGATGCGGACGATGTGGCCGAACGGGTGTTGAATACGCATTTCATCCGTGACCTGATGGGGAACCTCTCCGCGTTCTCCAAGCAGAAGTTCCGGTGCACCAAGTGCAATGCGAGTTACCGCCGGATGCCGCTTGCCGGCAAATGCACGAAATTCAAAGGAAAGGGCATCTGCAACGGCAATATCATCCCGACCGTGCACGAAGGATCGGTCAAAAAATATCTCGAAGTGTCCCGTACGATGGTGAAAAAATACAAGGTATCCGATTACACCCGGCAGCGGGTTGAAGTGCTCGATCTTGCCATTGAATCAACGTTTGGCGAGGAGAAACACGAGCAGCTGGGTCTCGCGGATTTCATGTGATCTCCCGATCAGGTACCTTATTTATTCCCGTCGCCAACATAATTCCACACAGGAGCGAGGGTATCCAAGCTTGGCCAACGGAGGCAGACTCAAGATCTGTTCTTGAAGAAGTTCGCGGGTTCAAATCCCTCCCCTCGCATTTTTATGATGGGTTACAGGTATCTCCCATTTTGCCACCCGTCACATTTGATATCACTTACTGCAAAATAGATCGTGGGCTCGCCCCATTCCCGTTTAAATGGCGATTCCGGCGTTGGTTTGCTTTTGGATTCTCATGATTACTGGCAAGCGGCATTCATAATGATGATGCCTCCCCCAACAAACCATCAGGTATAATACCTATAGGTGCATAGTAGTTCTACTATGCAGGCAGCAAGTTCAATTTACATTCGGGAGGACCTCAAAACCCGGCTGAACTCCCTGAAACACCATCCAAAAGAGTCATACAACGATGTCATTGAGCGCCTGGTAACTCTTGCAATCGATGATGAACCCCTCAGTGAAGAAACCCTCCAGGGTCTCGAAGAATCCCTCAAAGAAGTCCGGGAGGGAACACTGATCCCGGAAAAAGAGATTATGAAGAAGTATGGTGTTAAATGAGCCCATACCGGGTCGAATATACTCCACGGGCAGATCGTGACCTGGGCAGACTTCCCCCGGAAACTGCCCGGCAGGTTATCCGGAAGATTCATGAAATCCGAAATGATCCCTACCGCTTTATCAAAAAAATAAAGTCATCAAATCCAAGGCACCCGATATACTCGGTCAGAATCCACAGGGGTGTGAGGGCTTTTGTATCGATTCACGATGAGATTTTGATCATCCACGTTCTCGAAGTGGAGTCTCGTAAAACGGCATACCGGGATTTTTAATATCCTGAAACGTTTTAAAAAAACCCTTCCTGTTTAATCCTTTTTTCCCACCTGTCTTTCACCTCGTCCGCTTATCAACATCCTCGCGTACCAAACGACCTTCTTTTCATTTGATCTCTCCATAAACATCCCCATCGAGTACGAAGTCTGCCAACAGGATCGCATGGCGGAGCCGGCCATTTTCCGGGATCTCCAGATCGCGACCCGGTTTTTTTTATACCGGTCACCATGACCTCCCCGGCGGTTGATCATGGGCGACCCCCTCTCTCTATCCTGCGACCAACGCGATTCCGGCAGGGCATCGTTCACACGGGATTGTGCGAGAGGGATGAGTGCGGGAACGGAACGCATTAACTTTGTTGTTTCATGGACTCTTGAGACGGATCGAAGCGGCCTCTTTGTATCACCAGCAGCGGCGGGGGGATTTTCGTTTAATGCCAGAGGGAAGAACCAACTCGTTCCACATCCTGTCGGCTAAAACCAATATGCCCGTGTCAATCCGATCAGCCCCTATCATCATGATCGCCCGGAGGGATACTGAGTGATCCAATCCGGCCCGCAACCACAGGAACTATGGGGGAGGGTACCCCCCACTTAGGCCCGGAGAAGGGCAGGGGGTACCCCCTGC
>NZ_PMZU01000016.1 GCF_003170075.1 Methanoregula sp. | reverse complement strand
GGGCGCCCCGCCGGGGGCGGCGGAGTCATCGTAATAGGCGTTTCCTCTGGCGTTAGCCCCCATCAACTTATTTGACGAGGTCTGGATGTACCCGCACAATTCAGCGAAGAGTCGAAAAACTGGGGAGTATTATTGACTCGCAGCAGTTATCTCTGCACTGCGCCGAGGTTAGCCTGCTCCACGGTCTTAGCATAGCGTGCAAGAACGCCGGTCAGCTGTTTTGTCACCGGTTTCCATGAGGCTTTCCGGGATTCAAGTGTTTTATGGTCGATCAGGAGATCGATTTTTTTGGTAAAGAGATCGACTGCTATGCTGTCGCCATCGTGCACAAAGGCGATCGGCCCGCCGACCGCCGCTTCCGGGGCAACATGTCCGACACAGGGCCCCCGGGTGCCGCCCGAGAAGCGCCCGTCCGTGATGAGAACGACTTTGTTATAGCCCACACCCATCAGGGCCGATGTTGCAGAGAGCATCTCCGGCATGCCTGGCGCTCCACGGGGACCTTCGTTCCTGATGATCACGATATCGCCCTCCCTGATCTGACGGGAGAGAATCGCAGCCATTGCCGGTTCTTCACCATCGAAGACGCGTGCCGGACCGGTGTGCTTCCACATCTCTTTTGGAACCGCCGCACATTTTACCACCGCACCGTCAGGTGCAAGCGACCCAAAGAGGATCTTAAGACCGCCGGCCGGGCTCACCGGTGCATCGGGGCTTTTGATGACATCTTCGTTCTTTATCGCTGCTTCACGGGCGATCTGGTGAATGGTCTTACCAGAAACCGTCGGGACATCATCCAGGTATTTTTCGAGGCGTTTGATCACTGCCGGGATCCCCCCGGCCCGGTACAGGGTCTGCATTGAGTGGGGACCTGATGGCTGCATGTAACAGATATGCGGGATCTCGTCAGCGATGCGGTTGAAATCCGCAAGTGTGAGCGGGACTCCGGCCTCCGTTGCAATCGCCATGAGATGAAGCACGGTGTTCGTTGAACCGCCAAGCGCCATGTCCATGCGGATCGCATTTTCAAGGCTTTGTTTGGTAATAATATCGCGCGGCGTGACGTTCTTTTTTACTATCGAAACTACAACCTCCCCGCTCTCCCGGGCGATCCGAAGTTTTGCCGCGTCAACAGCAGGAATTGCAGCACAGCCGGGCAGGGACATCCCCATCGTCTCGGTCATACATGCCATCGTGTTTGCGGTATAAAGGCCCTGGCAGCTCCCGCAGCCGGGCATAGCGCAGCACTCCAGATCTTTTAAGGAATCCTCACTCATGCTCCCGGCGGCAACTTTCCCGACACCTTCAAACACATCGATGAGCGAGAGATCTTTTCCTCCGATATTTCCGGGAAGCATCGCCCCACCGGTCACCACAACCGTGGGAATATTTGTCCTGACTGCCGCCATGAGCATGCCGGGCACAATCTTGTCGCAGGTTCCGACACATACGAGGCCGTCAAACCGGTGGGCCTGTGCCATGAGCTCGATGGAATCCGCAATGTTCTCCCGTGAAGGAAGTGAGTACCGCATACCCTCGTGGCCCATGGCAATCCCATCGCAGATGCCGATAACCCCGAATTCAAACGGCACGCCACCCGCAGCAGCAATTCCTTCCCGTACCCGGTCTGAGAGCTGCCGCAGATGGATATGACCCGGCACAATCGTATTGTACGCATTGGCAATACCGATAAACGGAAGTGTCATCTCCCGGTCGGTCATCCCAAGCGATCGCAGAAGCGAACGGTTGGGCGCCCGTTCGTACCCCTCCTTAACCATGTCACTTCGCATATGCGTCATTGCCTGAAGATTACCTCCCATGCTTCATGAATCTGTTGCAGGGTACCAAATGGCAATAAAATTACATCACAACAAAAATCCCATAGAGAATTCCGAAAAACCATCGAAAGACCCATAGTACTTTATCTTAGCAGATCGAAGGAGGAGTATGGAAACTCTTGTCGATTTTGCATTAGAGGAACGGTACAAGAGCATTAAACAACTCGGCGATCGGTTAGAGGAGTTTTCCACACTGATCGAATGGGACTGTTTCCGAACGGTAGTGGGAGATATCTACCAAAACAGAAGCGAGCAGGGAGAACGGCCGAACATGGGTATCGTCCTCATGGTCAAGATGCTGGTACTCCAGTCGATGTATAACCTCTCGGATCCGGAACTTGAACGGCAGGCCAATGATCGGATATCGTTCATGAAATTTCTTGGATTTCCCGAGAAGATCCCGGATCAGACGACGGTCTGGTATTTTCGGGAGCGCCTGGCAAAGACCGGTAAAGACAAAGTAATCTGGCAAGACCTTCAACGGCAACTCGATGCTAAAAAACTGAAGATCCGGAAAGGTACGATTCAGGATGCAACATTTATCACCGCAGATCCCGGTCATGCCACGGTCAATACACCGCGGGGAGATGAGGCAAAAACCCGGAGAAGTAAGGATGGTACATGGACGAAGAAAGGGAAAAAATTCTATTTTGGATACAAACTCCATACCAAAGAGGATTGCGACTATGGCCTGATCCGGGCGCTCGAAGTTACGACCGCTTCAACACACGATTCGCAAATCGACCTATCCAAAGAGAGGGAAGTCATCTACAGAGATCGAGGGTACTTCGGCACTGAAACCGAGGGGTTCAACGCTACCATGCAACGAGGAGTATGAAACCATCCTATCGGTATCCGGGACATTCTCAGAAACAAACGAATCGCAAGGATTCGATCTCCCGGTGAACTCCTGTATGCCGTCATCAAGAAGGTGTTCCATTCCTCTCACAATCAGGTTACTACCGTTCTAAGGGTTCATGTAAAAATTGTGTTCTCGGCGTTCAGCTTCAACCTATACCAACTGGCCACTCTCAAAATACAAGAGGTTCTCGAGCGGATGCTGTCGTTATAAAACTGAAATGTAAACTAAATCCCGGGTATCTGGACCGGGCAGTCTCACATCGTTAATCCGTTCAAAACGCCGGGGGTTATTCGAAATACTCTTACATAAATTATTAAGTACTCTAAAGTAGCATTCACAAATGGAGGAAAAGTGAATGGATCCTGTATTTGCTAATGTGTTAAATCAATGGTACGCGACAATCCTGACATATGTTCCCAGTATCTTGGGTGCACTTGTTGTTCTTCTTGTCGGCTGGATTGTCGGCCGCCTTCTGGGTAAGGCTGTCCGGATTCTTCTTGATAAGATTAGCGAGATGCATATTGTCGAGCAGGTTGCCCACCAGGGCTCCTTTGCCGGATCGGTCAAAAACGCCGGGATCACGGTTGGGTATATCGGCGATATCGCGGTGCGGATCTTCGTTTACCTGATTGCGGTTCTTGCGGCAGTCGACATCCTCAACATGGATTACATGAGCAAGCTCATGACCGTGGTTGTCGAATACATCCCGCATATCGTTGCGTTTGTCATCATTCTGTTGGTAGGTCTCCTTCTTGCGGATTATTTCGTCGATTTCCTTGCAAAGTACTATGCAAAGCAGGATATTACGTTCATCTCGCCGTTCCTGTTCCTGCTCCGGATCTTTTTGTACTTCGTGATTGTAGTCCTTGCCCTTTCCCAGCTGATGCTCGACCTCACCATCATCTACACGTTTGTTACACCGGTTGCATGGGGTATCGGTCTTGGCCTTGGCGCAGCCATTGCCATCATCATCGGCTTTGGGCTCAAGAACCGCAGCGAAGCGATCATGGACAAGATCATCGAATCAGTGGTAGCTAAGAAACCATAAAATTTTTAATTATTCTTTTTTCTGGACGCTCATCCTTCTGACACGTAATAAAACCCTTGAAACCTTCTTCTGCCAGGTAAATAATCGGCCTTGGCGCAGCCATTGCTGTCATTATCGACTTCGGTTTCCAGGGATCATAAGTGAAGCAATCATAAGTCTGGTGCCCGGGAACATTCCTGAACAATAAAATGGGTGTTTTGGTATCGATCGCTGTCAAGACAGAAATAATGGCTCTGTAGAAATCCTTGTTTTTTCACAAAAGGATCTCAGATAGATTGACGGAGGGGACAGTGCCTGTCCCCCCAAACCGCCCCTCCGCTTTGCGATGATGTCGTATTACCTTCACGGGGGTTATCGCTCCATGGGGGTGCCTCAAGCGTGCGGGGGCGGAGGCATAAAAATGCCGTAGCCCCCAAGAGCGTTAAAAGAAATATTTTGAGGATTTCAACAGAGCCGAAATAATCCTTTTTTATTGGTAACGTGTCCAACTCTGCTGTTTACCAATCCTCAAATATGAAGAAAGAAAATCCCGGATACCATGAAAGTAGTCATCTCAGTTGCACCGGAGAAATATCGAGATAAAGAGCTGGCCGAGCCGGTCGCGGCCATAAATAAAGCCGGGATTGTGTTCGATATCGCATCGACCCGCCCCGGCCCCTGCACGGGAATGCTAGGCGGAAAAATTTCCGCAGGGATCTCGTTTGAGGAGATTGATCCGAAGAGTTACGACGGGCTTATTATTGTCGGTGGCTCCGGGTGCCAGACTCATCTCTGGGGAGATAATATGCTCGTTCAGCTGGCCCGGTGTTTCCACGAATCCGGAAAAGTTGTTGCTGCGATCTGCCTTGCGCCCGCCGTGCTCGCCCGGTCCGGGATCCTCAAGGGAAAGAAGGCGACGGTCTATAACAGCCCTGCTGCCTTTTTTGAGATGAAAAAAGGCGGGGCTGTGCTTGTCGGAGAGCCCGTTGTGACCGACCATAGGATCATCACCGCGAACGGCCCGGCTGCCGCCAGGGATTTTGCTGCGGCGGTGGTATAGGAACTATCCGATGAATTTTAGTGAGTGCCGGGCAAAAACATACGATATTTTTTATTTTTTGTGGGGACCTTTCCAGAAGTTCCTGATTTTGTTTTTGTCCTGAATTTGGATGCGGATGATCCCGCACTGAAGATCTAAAAAAAAAGGTGTGGGTGTCTTTCCCTCATATGATGATGGATTCCTGTTGGATTACTGATTGTTGTGAAGAGATACTTGTAACATCCTGCATCAGGACCGTGTCGCAAAGCAGGTTTACCTCCACACCTGGTAAGGCCTGCCATCGGGTGGAGATTGGCAGAAACCGGCCCGGGCAGATGTATGCCTGTTGGGATCACGGTCCTGAAATGATTATCCTGCCCTAATCGGGCAGCAAGAGGAATGTGAGTCAAATCATGTCTCTGCTTTTTGGATCATCTCCTTTTTGGCAATTCTATGGAGAATCTGCGACCGGAGCCGGCAGATTCCCCGGTTTTAGTGCCATCCCATGGCACTTGCGTTGCCGATTGACAGGGTAAGGGCGCAGAATGCCATGAGTGCTGCATAGTAGATTTTTGGGGTTTTCATTCTGGATCTCCGGTATGTTGTTCCTGCAGGTGTTTGTGATTCCCGTACAAACACCATGTAACATATGTTTTACATTTTGTAATAAATGCTTTTCGGATGGCATGATGGAGATTTAAAACGGTTCATGGGGAAGTGCATGCCGGAATCAGGTATACCTGAATAATTGTGCAGGGAAAAATACCTCGCGGTGATGCATTCGCAGGGTGAAAAACAATTATTCAGGTACCCGGTCCAAGCTCAAAAAAACGGTGAGATTCTGCACATCCGGCACACGACCCGGATCTTTACACGCCGGTCACCATCGCCCGGATCTGCCGGATCATCGTGAAGAATTCCCCGGCATCCGGCATTCCTCTGGCAAACCCCGCATCGCTGTACCATTCAGGGAGCGCCATGACCGCGAGTGACGGCCCCGCGTGTCCTGATGCGGCAAGAACCGGTACAATTTCGGCATTTATGAGTTCGCGTCGGTCGCTAGGATAGTAGGAGATGAAGAACCGGGCTGCGGTTGTCCGGCGCACAATAAATCCCCCGGACACGCGGAAAAACGGAACCTGTCAGGATCCGGCTCACCGCTCGATGAGCCGGATATGATCCACGGTCTTTTGTGCAAGGGCATCCTGTCCCTGCAGATGCGCCACATCCGCAATCGCTTCAAGCACGTGCACGGACTCTTCCAGGAACGAGAGCACATCTGCAGGAAAGATCTCGATTCCATACTCATCGGACAGGTATGCCGCGATCTGACGGTGATCGAGGCCGTTTTCGCGCAGTTCGATAACTTTTATTGCAAATTTTTTCTCGGGGCAGCCGCAGAGTGGCGAATTTTTGCACTTGCACCGGAGAAAATCGTTAAAAAAACTCAGGAGCTGCTCTCGGATGGCAAAGTCAAGTGCGTCGAAATTAAAACGGGTGGTGATGGTTTCGAGCATTACAGGGTAAAAGGCGTGGTCGGGCACCCGGTAGCCGGCGAGCCGTTCGATCTTTTTTGCGTGACGGAACCGCGCCCGGTCGGCGATCAATCGTCGTCTCCTGTTGATTCGTCGAAATTTTTCAGTGAGCCCATCGCCTCATACATCCGCTCGCACTCAATGAGCCACTCGTCAAACAGGGTCGGGTTCTCAAGGTCGTCCTTGACGTATTTCCCGCAGCAGGCAGCGCCGTCGATCACGGCTGCACCGATATTTGCGGCAGTCTCAAGCGCACCTTCCATGTCCTTCTCGATCTGCCCCTTGCCCTTTTTCACAAGCGTCTTGATATCCTTGTCAAACTCCCCGCCAAGATATTTCCGGCAGGATGCAAAGAGGACGAGTTTGGGGAGCTGGAGGAGCTCGATGAGCTCCTCAATGTCGCTCTTTGGCGCGGCGGACATGACAATAGATTCGACCTGCCCGAGCCGGTCAAACGCTTCCTCTTGTGAGAAGCGCTTGTTCTGGTACAGTTTCACGACCTTAAGCACCGCAAGAGTGATGTCGACCGAAAAACTGTCGAGCACCCGGAATCCCTCGGGCATTTCTTCGCTTTTCGGGTCGACCTCAAAACTTGCTTCGCCCAGTGATTTTACCCAGTTGTCCCAGCGTTCCTGGTTATAAAAAATGTAGAACAACTTGAGCGGTTCTTCTTCTGCTTTTTTACTCGCCTTTTTCGCCATTTCAGTACAGTATTCGTTCCCCTGATTAAAGAGTTTCGTTATCCCGTATACGTAGTGTTCTCCTCATCTATTCGCGACACCTGAACCAGATGCGGGACCCCGGTCCCGCCTTATCCACCGGTGACTGCCAACGGTTATCACCTCATGCCCTCAAACATCTAAGAACGACCATGGTAGGAGATCAGGGCAGGCCGGTGCCGGAAAAAGTTGTGATGATAAGGTACGGCGAGCTTTTCTTAAAGAGCGATCCGGTCAAGTACCATTTTATCGGCATTCTCCTGCGCAACATCCGGCAGGCACTGGGAGCGGCCGGCCACTCCTGCCGGTTTGAAAGCCCCCGGGGGAGGATCTTTATCTACGGTGAAAAACCCGATGAGATTGCGGGCATCGTCTCCCGGGTATTCGGCGTCGTGGGTGTGAGCGTCTGCACCCGGGTTGCCGCTGACCCGGATGCCCTGCGTGACGCGGCAGTTCTCCTTGCAGCAGAACATCTTCATCCCCCCTGCCGGTTTGCCGTCCGGGGAAAGCGGCAGAGCAAGACCGGCATGAACAGCCAGCAGCTGGGCGAGTATGTCGGTTCGGCCATCTACGATGCGATCCCCGGTCTTTCTGTTGACCTCTCGCATCCGGAGTACGAACTGTTTGTGGAAGTCCGGGACTGCGGGGGCCTTGTCTACGATTCCCGGATCCCGGGGCCGGGCGGCCTGCCGTGGGGCTCGCAGGGGAAGGTGCTCTGCCTGCTATCATCGGGGATCGATTCCCCGGTCGCCTCATGGCTCGCAATGAAACGGGGCTGCGAGGTATCACACCTGCACATGGATGGCGGCCGGTGGGCAGGCGGCGATGTGAAAACAACCGCGATCGAGAACCTCCGCCGGCTTTCGCTCTGGTGCCCGGGAAGCGAAATGCAGATGATCGTTGCCGACACCGAACCGTTCTACGACCGGATGCAGGAGCTCCGCATCCCGCCCCGGCTGCGGTGCGTGCTCTGCAAGCGGTTCATGCTACGGGCGGCCGGCCGGCTGTGCGGACGCGAGGATGCGCAGGCAATTCTCACCGGGGAAAACATCGGGCAGGTCGCATCCCAGACGCTTGCAAATCTTGCGGTGATCTCCGATGCTACGACAGTCCCGGTGCTCAGACCGCTTATCACGTACGACAAGGAGGAAACGATCACCCTTGCCCGGAAGATCGGGACGTTCATGGACAAGCCCGGCGATCTTGCCTGCCGGGCAGTGCCACGGATGCCGGCGACGGCGGCAACGCAGGATGCGGTAAAAGAGAGCGAAGAGAAACTTGCTATCGACGAACTGCTGGATGAGGTGCTCGCCCGGGTGCAATATGTTACCGCACAGAACGGTAAGATTACCTGAAAAAAAGTGAGCTGCGGGAGGAGCGACCCCGCCATCATTGCAACAACTGTTCGCAGTAGTCCGCGACCGTTTCGAGCGTTTTTGTCCGGGCATACCACTTGTCATCGGACTCGATCACCGTCCACGGGGCATACTTCGTGCTCGTCTTTGCAAACATCTCATCGATGGCCACCCCGTAGAGGTCCCATTTCTCCCGGTTCCGCCAGTCCTCTTCGGTGATCTTCCACTGCTTGAGCGTATCGGTCTCGCGCTGCGTGAACCGTTTGAGCTGCTCTTCCGGGCTGACTTCGAGCCAGAACTTCAAAAGGCCGCCGCCCCAGTTCCGGAACTCTTCTTCCATCTCGTTTATCTCGGTATATGCACGTTTCCACTCAGGCTTAGTACAGAATCCTTCGACCCGTTCGACGAGCACCCGGCCGTACCAGCTCCGGTCGTAGATCGTGATGTGGCCGGCAGCGGGATAGTTCCGGATAAACCGCCAGAGGTACTGGTGCTCCTTTTCGTCATCGTTCGGGGCTGCAACCGGCATCACACTATAGCCACGGGGGTTCAGGTCATGGGTGAGACGCATGATAGTCCCGCCTTTCCCGGCGGCATCCCGGCCCTCGAACACGATGGCGAGCGGGATGTTGCGCTTGTAGATGTGGTACTGGAGGTCCCGCACCTTTTTCTGGGCAGCGAAGACCCGTGCCTCGTACTCTTTTTTCTCCCGCAGGTCCGGTGCAGCAAAACGGCGGGCGACCGGCACGATTGCCGGGCTGAACCGGAGCTTTGTCTTTGTCCCCAGCTTTTTGCGGCGCAGAATTACCGGGATGTTTTTTTCGAGCGTCTTTACGACAGTTGTGTAACTGGTGAGGACCGTGTGGTTCGCATCGGTCGCCCCGACCACCGTCCACGGCGCGTACTGGGTGTCAGTCTTTTTGAGGAACTCTTCGATGACCGGGAGGTAGGCATCATAATCGCGGTGGAAGTCCCAGTCGCCTTTCGTGATCATCCACGAGGTGAGCGGATTTGTTTCCCGAATAAGGAGCCTTTTTTTCTGCTCTTTTTTGCTGATGTGGAGAAATATCTTGACAATAATCGTCCCGTCATCCGAGAGATCGCGCTCGAACCGGTTGATGGAACAAATGGCCCGGTCCACGCGTGTCTCCCAGCCCGGGCCATCGGTATTCTCGGCAAGCGCCCGGCTGTACCAGCTCCGTGCAAAGATCGCAATCCTCCCGGCCGCAGGAATGCGGTTCCAGAACCGCCACATGAGCGGGTGTTTCTGTTCCTCATCGGTTGGTGAACCGATGGAGGAGAGGGCGAATCCCCGGGGGTCCAAAAACCGGATGAGCTCCTGGATAGTCATCGTGATCCCGGATGCGTTCCAGCCTTCAACGAGAATGATGACGGGGATCCTCTCGTCCCGCAGCTGCCGCTGGAGCTCGCCGAGCCGCTCCTGCAGAGGCGCAATTTTGTCGGCAAACGTTTTGTCATCGGTTTTTTTGGAGAGATCGCATTTTTTGAGCATGGTATTTCCTTTTCGGGCGGAGAGGCGGGGTTGATCCATCGTAGTTACTCAGCCTTTTGTCAGCGGTTCAGATAAAACCAGTGCCGGGAAAAAAGGGGGCAATGCCAATGATTGATACGCCCGGCAGGATGCCCCCTCACCACCGGGCAGAACTAAAAAATTACGCCCCAATCTTCATCCCGTTCTCTTGTGCCACCGCCACGAACGCATCGGCAAGGTACCGGGCCTGCTTTCTGGTCGTCCCGTAGGTGTTGAACTTCCAGACCCGGGTCGCGCCGGGGATGAGGCCGAAGATTCCCTTGTCGTTTAACGCGGACGAGAGGAAGAATCCCTTCTTCTTGTGCGTCTCTGCAATCCGGTCAAACGAACCGGTCGTATCGACCCGTGTCAGCGTGTGCTTCCGCGGGTACTCGGAAAGAATTTTTGTCCCGTCAATCGAGAGCAAAGCTTCCATCACGATTTTGTTGTTTTCCAGTTCCCGATCGAAATGCTTGACCCGCTCCTTTACGTGCGGGAACGAAGCCATCATGCCGACAAGCGTCGCGCCCATCAGCGTGCAGCCCATCAGCTCCGGTTCCTTGACACCGAACCTGCGTTTTGTCACGTCGCCTTCGATGGTCGTTGTGCGGAAAACTTCCTTTGCCCGTTCCGCGGTCGTGGCAAGGACGCCGGACGGTGCGGGCGACGCCATGCTCTTATGGCCCGAGCCGACCACAAAGTCGACACCCATTGCTTTCCCGTCAACGGGCAGGATGCCAACAGTGTACGCACCGTTGCAGAGGACCGGGACATCGTTCTCACGGGCAACTTTTGCAATGCCGGTAACATCGTGCAGGTTCCCGTACTGGTAATCCACGTGATCGATAAAGGCAAGGACCGGCGCTTTCCCGAACTTCTTTTTCACTTCATCGATCTTTGCCACAGTGGCTTCGGGCGTGACGATGTGCCCCGCATCAGCCGGGATCTCGCAGGCAACACCGCCCGCTTCTTCCACCGCGAGGAATTCGGTGTAATGCGAGAGGGAGGTCAGAAGAACCGGGTCGCCCTTGTTCACGTACGTATGAGCAACTGCCTGAAATGCCCGCCGGGCACCGGGCATCATCCGGGCTGCGTCCATGCCAAGCCATGCCGCAACATCCTTATGAAATTCCGCAATTGGTGGTTTTGAAATGCAGTCGAGCCGGTTTGGCTTCCTGCAGTTATCGCAGACCGAGTACCCGTCACAGTACGCGATGATCGCTTTTATCGCGTCGCCCGTGAGCCGTCCCCCCGCCTGGATTGGATCAACGTTGATGAAGAGCTCGTTTACCTGTCGGGCCTCGATTCCCGCCCCGCACTTCATTCAGAGCATCTCCTGCTTTAAGGAGCTGACCTGCCGTTCGAGGTTTTCGAGCAGTCGTGCCGCTTCTGCTTTCTGTGTTTCATCCAGTTCGTGTGTTGGTGCGGTCTCACGCAGGAGTATTCGGAGATCGGTAAGCAGATAGGTCGTGGAAAAGATCAGGTCAACAGCCCGTTTTGACAAGAGATCACCTACTTGTATATTGTACCATCCCAAAATAAGTAATCACTTTTTCCCGGCCGGTACAAGGCTCGTTATTGCTCCGGTTTTCTCTCATTCTTTTATAACGTAAAAGCGCATAAAATACACACTGGAGAGAAAAGCAAAATAAAAACCCGGGAGGGTTAGGATGGACTTTAAAAACAAAGTGCTCATTATCGGTTATGGTTCTGTGTGCCGGTGCACGCTTCCCATCCTGCTTCGGCATGTCAATATACCGCTTGAGAATATCACGATCGTTGATTTTAAAGAGAAATCCCAGGATCTTAAAGCGTATACGTCCCGGGGTCTCCGGTTTTTGAAACGGAAGATCACGCCCGAAAATCTCACCACGATCCTGTCCGAGAACCTCGCGGACGGAGGGCTCCTCATCGATCTCGCATGGAATATCGACTGCGGGGATATTCTCCAGTGGTGCCACGACCACAATGTGTTGTATGCCAATACCTCGGTCGAGTCATGGGACCCACTGGGTGTACGTTTTACCGCAAGCCCGTACGAAAAATCCCTGTACTTCCGGCAGATGAGACTCCGCGAACTCACCCGCGACTGGAAGAACTCGACAACCTGCGTGGTCGATCATGGCGCAAACCCGGGCCTTATCTCTCACATGACAAAACAGGGGCTCGTGGATATCGCAAACCGGATGATCGCGGACGGGATTGCCACGGACCCGAAGCGGTTCACCCAGCTCATCAGGGAGAAGCGCTTTGCCGAACTTGCGATGGAAGTCGGGATCAAGGTGATCCACTGCTCCGAGCGTGACACGCAGATCTCGCGGAAGCCAAAAAGGGTGGACGAGTTTATCGGCACCTGGTGTATTGAGGGCCTGCATGAGGAAGGCACCGCGCCGGCCGAGATCGGATGGGGAACTCACGAAAAGGAACTGCCCGCCAATGCACAAGTGCCATCCGAAGGGCCAAAGAACGCGATCATGCTGCCCTACATGGGGATCAATACCTGGATCCGGTCCTGGGTACCGAACGAGGAAATCGTGGGCATGGTGATCCGTCACGGCGAGGCTTATGGGATCTCCGACCGGTGGACGGTCTGGCGCGATGGGAAGGCGATCTACCGGCCGACCGTTAACTACGCGTACCTGCCCTGTGACGCGACAATTGCATCGCTGCACGAACTGCGGGGCAGGAATTACGAACTCCAGCCCAAGATGCGAATCATGAACGACCTTGAGATCACAAGCGGTTCCGATATCCTTGGCGCGCTCCTGATGGGCCACCCGTACAAATCCTGGTGGACGGGAAGCATCCTGTCCATTGAAGAAGCGCGGAAGCTTGCGCCGGGCCAGAACGCGACGACCATCCAGGTTGCGCTGGGTATTGTCTCCGCCGTTATGTGGATGATCGAGAACCCGAAGAAAGGGTTCTGCCTGCCCGATGACCTGCCCCACGAGTTTGTGCTCAATATTGCAAAGCCCTATCTTGGAGACTTCGTGTCCGGGCCATCGGACTGGACACCCTTAAAAGATCGCGCTGTCTATTTCCGGGAGAACCCTGAAAACAATTATGATCGGTCCGATGTCTGGCAATTCAAAAACTTCTTATTTGTCCGGTGAACCAACACTGTACATAAAATAAGGGGAACTGATGTGGACACAACGGTAAAAACATGCGGGAACGATGCGAAGGCCTCTCACATCGACCGGGGAAGTCGTCAGAATCTGCAGCAGCTGGCACGGGAAAACGGAACACCGGTTTTTATTATAGACCACGAAAAGATCCGGGAAAATTACCGCGAGTTCAAAAAATTTCTGCCGAAGGTTCAGGTCTATTTCGCGGTCAAGGCAAACTCGAATCCTGAAATTGTGAAAACTCTTCTGGACATGGGATCAAGTTTCGATGTGGCCTCCATGCCCGAGTTCATGATTGTCTACGAGTTTATTAAAGACCTGCCCGACAAGGAACGACAGGACTGGATCTGGGACCGCATCATCTACGCAAATACAATCAAGCCCATCGAGACGCTGGAAGAACTCAACCAGTACAAGCCTCTCGTGACATTCGATAACATCGAGGAACTCAGGAAGATCCGGGCACATGCACCTCAGGCAGGTCTCGTCCTGAGGCTCCGTGTCCCGAACACCGGCTCGATGGTCGAACTCTCGTCAAAGTTTGGGGCGGACCCGGGCGAAGCGGTGGATCTTATCGCCGCGGCCTTTGACCACGGCCTTGTTGTTGAGGGTTTAAGTTTTCACGTCGGCAGCCAGTGCACGAACTTCGAGAATTATGTCGAGGCGCTCCAGATCTCCGCAAGTATTATCGAGGAATGTGAGAGCCGGCTTGGTAAAAAAATACGGATTCTCGATATCGGCGGCGGGTTCCCGGTGAAGTACAACCCCGAAGTACGGTCCATCGAGGAACTTGCGGTAAAACTTAACGCGGAGATTGCACGGCTCTTCCCGGCCGACATGGAGATCCTTGCCGAGCCCGGCCGGTTCCTGGTCGCCAATGCCTGCATGCTTGTGGCAAAGGTTATCGGGAAAGCCTACCGGAACGGCAAGCCCAGCTACTACATCAACGACGGCGTCTACCACACCTACTCGGGGCAGGTCTTCGACCACTGTACTTACCCGGTGCTCGCGTTTAAGGAAGGCCCAAAGCAGATCTCGGCGGTCTTCGGGCCGACCTGCGATGCGTTCGATACGATCACGCTCTCGGCCGAACTGCCGGATCTGGAGATCGGTGACCTCGTCTACTCGGTAAATATCGGGGCGTACTCCCATGCCTCGTCCACGCACTTCAACGGTTTTCCGCCGGCAAAAGTCGTGCACATCAACAAGTAATTTTTTTAGGTCGTTCAAAAGAGATATTCCTGGTTTCCCGCGTTTACCGATAAAAAACGGGATTCGCTGTTTTCACACCGAGATTTTCCGGAAGAGGTACGCCCCGATAACGGTCATCGCGACCGCGAACCCGGCAATCACCGCAGCGCTGATGATCGGGTTGATCTGCGAGACCCCGGTCAGGCCGTACCGTATTCCCTCCACCCCGTACGTGAGCGGGTCAAGGAGGGTAACCGGTTCGAGCCAGCCGGGGAGGGAGCTGATCGGGAAGAGTGCTCCCGAGAGCCCGAAGAGCGGGAAGACAACAAAGTTCATGATCAGCTGGAAGCCGGTCATGTCCTCCATCCGGGAGGCAATCGCAATCCCGAACGCAGTAAATGCGATCCCGACAAGGATCATGAAACCGAGCGCGACAAAGAAACCTGCGGGGTTTTCAATCCGCAGTCCCATCAGGACGGCGAGCACCATCAGGATGATCCCCTGGATCACCGCCGTGGTTGCGCCTCCGACAGTCTGGCCGAACATGATCTCCAGCCTTGTAACCGGTGCAATAAGAGTCTCTTTCAGGAACCCGAACTGCTTGTCCCAGATGATCTGGATGCCGGAGAAGACTGAGGTGAAGAGCACGCTCATCGCGACCATGCCGGGCACCAGAAACATCACGTACTGCTGCCCGAGCGACGTAGCGCTGACCACTGAATTAAGGCCGAAGCCGAGAAAGACGAGGAGGAAGAGCGGCATCGCGATGCTCCCCACGATCCTGCTTTTTGACCGGACGTACCGCTTCATGCTCCGCAGCCAGATGGTGTAAACGATATCCATGATTTAGTGCCTCATCATCCTGAAATGCATCCGCATCGCGTCTTTGCGGCTGATGTCCTCATCGCGGATGGTCTTCCCGGTGAACGAGAGAAAGACGTCCTCGAGTGTCGGTTTGTGGACGGAGATCGAGGTAATGGAAACCTTCTCCTCGTTCAGGCGCGTCACGATCATGCTGAGGTGCTGTTCGGCATTTTCGAGGGTAAGGATCACCTCACCGTCATGCGTCTCCAGCCGTTTGATCCACGGCACGGAAAGCGCCGTGGAGATCTTGGACGTGTCCGGTGACTGTATGGTCACTACATCACCGCCAATCGATTCCTTGAGCCGGGCAGGAGTGTCAAGCGCGATGATCTTCCCGTGGTCGATGATCGCGATCCGGTCGCAGAGCCGGTCCGCCTCCTCCATATAATGGGTCGTCAGGATTATCGTGATGTTCTTCTCCTTTGCGAGATCCTCAATATATTTCCAGAGGTGGTTTCTTGTCTGGGGATCAAGGCCGAGTGTAGGTTCGTCCAGGAACAGGACGGCCGGGTGGTGCAGGAGCCCCCGTGCAATCTCGAGACGTCGCCTCATCCCGCCGGAAAATGTCTTGACAATATCATTCCTCCGGTCGAAAAGCTCGACAAGATTCAGGAGTTCATCGATCCGCTGCTCCCGGGTTTCCCTGGGGATCCGGTAGAGCCGGCCGTGGAAGTCCATGTTCTCCCATGCGGTGAGTTCTTCGTCGAGACTCTGGTCCTGGAAGACGATCCCGATCGCTTTTCGGACACCGTCCTGGTCTTTTTTGATATCGATGCCCATGATTTGGGCGGCACCAGACGTAGGTTCGAGCATGGTCGAGAGCATGGCAAGCGTGGTGGTCTTGCCGGCACCATTCGGGCCCAGGAGGCCGAAGATCTCACCCTGCACGATCTCGAAATTGATCCGGTCCACGGCCACGAGATCACCAAAGCGCCGGGTCAGGTCTGCGACGTGTATTGCGATTGTCAAATTTGATCACACCTTTTTAGTTTATCGCGGCAGCGTCCGGGGATCGCCCCACCTTTTTTCCGGTTCCGGGCGGTATATTGTCGACGAATGCCATTATCTTTAAGAGAAACGCCTTCACCGGGCAGGTTCCGTTGCCGAAGATCGCAAGGGAGAATGGTGAGCGCAGGCAAACTCCGCGATTTTTCGCAGTGCGGTGAAAAATTAAACAGGCTGATCATTGTAATGGTTTTTTCCGACCTATTCCTCCGGTGGGACAGGTCGGGATATAAGGGTTTGGCCGGGAACCCTCACACATGAGTTTATTGATTTTCAGGATTCGAGTATGAAGGTCTTTTGTTCATACTTGTTCTGCCGCAGAGTACGGGAAAAAAGGGGTATTATTCTTTCTTTTTTCCATCCTGTTTTTGTTTCAGAACGTACCATGCTCCGAGTCCGATGGCCACAATCACGATAATCACGATCACAAGAGACTCAGGACTGGTTGAAAAACCAATTGTCCGCGGGACTGCAGCCATCTCTCCCTTCGGGCCATCAAGGGCGGAATCGTCTGTGCTGATTCCAACCTGGATGAGTGAGGGTGTTACCTGGTATTTTGCAGGAAACGTCGCGTTTGCAAGGGATACATTCGTCACGTTGAGATCACCGGTCGTCACGAGCGGGTGTGCCTGCCTGTCGCCAGCGGGAACCACCGCACTGGTCGCGGGCATGCAAAAACCAAAGACGACGAGTGAACACAGGACAAGTACCAGAAACGCCGGTTTGCTTTTCATGAGAATCTCACTTCAATACCAGGCTGGTTCCGGACTCTCCATGAGGTTTGTGGTCGGGTGCCGGCAAGAACCGGTTACCGGCACCCGGAAGTTCCGGGGTGCAACCGGAAGAACCGTTACCTGAGGGAGTCGGGCGGGTCGCGGAAGGTGCCATCCATCCACTCATGGTAGTTGATAAAAGAGTAATGAGATACCTGATAGCTGCGGGTGTTTACTGGACCGTATGGCAAAACACATGCGACTCGTTTCCGGTGCACGGCCCTTCCTGAAATGGGCCGGGGGAAAATCACAGTTACTTGGCGAGTTTGGCAAACGCCTGCCTGAGGGATACCTGAAAAACAAAACGATCACCCGCTATGTCGAACCATTCATTGGCGGCGGCGCTGTGTTCTTTTATCTTAACCAGAGATTTTCTTTTGAGCAGTGCACGATTGCCGATCTCAATGAGGAACTCGTCCTGACCTACCGGGTGATCCGGAAATCCGTCAATAGCCTGATCGGCGAACTTGAAATGCTGGAATCCGCGTATCTCGATAAGAACGAGCGGGAGCGTGAAGCGTATTATTATGAGATCCGGGATGCGTTCAACCGGGACCTGCCGGCAATTGATTTCCGGCACTACAATGCCCGGTGGATCTGGCGGGCGGCGCAGATCATTTTTCTCAACCATACCTGTTACAACGGCCTGTTCCGCGTTAACCGGAATGGCGGGTTCAACGTCCCGTTCGGGAGGTACAAAAACCCGGACATTCTCAACGTGGATAATCTCATGGAGGTTGCCGCACGGTTAGAAAACACCCGGATTATCCGGGGGGATTTTACAAAATGCAGGAAGTACGTGGACGACCGGACCTTCGTGTACTTCGATCCCCCCTACCGCCCGCTGAACGCAACCTCCTCCTTTACCACTTATTCACGGGGCGGTTTCTCCGATAAG
Organism: Methanoregula sp.; assembly: GCF_003170075.1. GTDB lineage: Archaea > Halobacteriota > Methanomicrobia > Methanomicrobiales > Methanospirillaceae > Methanoregula. The sequence continues at coordinate 6,482 of NZ_PMZU01000016.1, read as the reverse complement.
GACCAGAAACGGCTTGCAAAATTTTTCAGGGAACTTGACCGGAAAGGTGCGACGATCATGCTGAGCAATTCCGATCCCGGAAACGAGAAGTCCGGAGACTCTTTCTTTGACGATCTCTATGCCGGGTACACGATCGAACGTGTCCCGGCCAAAAGGATGATCAACTGCAACGGTGCCCGGCGCGGAGCAGTGAGTGAACTCGTCATTACGAATTACGGGACCAAAAAAGCGTAACCGTGGTCGTGTGCGACGCAGGATTCCTGTCGTTTTAAACCAGCCGTGTGCAATCTGTGTCCGGATGGCGGATCAGCCGTCCGATCAAAGGGGGGAGGGCACTGCCGGAAGAAGACCTTTTTTTAAGGCCCGCGATCGACCCACCGGCCAGCCGTTTCCCGGATGCTGTCGATTCTCTGCACCAGCATGGGGGGGAGCCAGATGGCATACACTTTCCAGCTGCCTCCCGGATTTTCCCGATTGACGTTGCCCCCACTTTTGAGTTTCAGATGTTCTGCACCGGGATAAAACTGTTCCCTGCGTGCATGACCACGGTCCGGGGCAGCTCGATCGCCAGCGCCTCTTTCAAGACCTCCTCAACGGTCTCGACTGGAAAAAATGTCAGTTCGCTACGGGCATCTTCGGGCACGTCCTGGAGGTCCCGTTCGTTCTCCTTTGGCAGGATCACCTTTTTGATTCCCGCCCGGTGTGCGGCGAGAATCTTCTCCTTGATGCCGCCGACAGGCAGCACTGCACCACTTAAGGTAATCTCCCCGGTCATCGCAAGATCCGGGTCAACGGTTTTGCCCGTGATCAATGATGCGAGCGCCGAGAAGATCGTCACGCCGGCCGATGGGCCGTCCTTTGGGGTTGCCCCCGAGGGAACATGGATGTGGATGTCGCTCGTGATGAAGTTAAACCCGTTCTGCGTATGGGCGAGCCGGGACCGGATGAGGCTCAATGATATGGTCGCCGATTCCTTCATTACGTCCCCGAGCTGGCCGGTGAGGGTTAGCTTGCCGGTCCCGGGCATGAATGTACCCTCGATAAAGAGGATCTCCCCGCCGACCGGCGTCCATGCAAGGCCGGTGACGACACCGGGGACAGGCTCTTTTCTCGCCACTTCCTGCCGGATCACTTCCTTTCCAAGGATCGCTGAAAGATTCTCCGGTGTTACCACGAATGGCAGCTCAGCGGTACCGGAGACGATCTTCTCAGATACGTGGCGTGCGATCTTTGCCATCTGCTTCTTGAGCCACCGGACTCCTGCCTCCCGGGTGTACTTTTCGATGATCAGCTTCAGTGCCTTATCTTCAATCCTCAGTTTGTCCGTATCGAGGCCATGCTCGGTCAGGATCTCGGGCATCAGGTGATCTTTTGCGATGGCAAACTTCTCGTTTTTCGTGTAGCCCGAGATCTCGATGAGTTCCATCCGGTCGAGCAGCGGCGCCGGGATGGTCGCAAGGGAGTTCGCGGTAGCGATGAAGAGTACATCGGAGAGATCGTAGGGGACTTCGAGATAGTGGTCCGAGAACGTGCAGTTCTGCTCCGGGTCGAGAACTTCCAGGAGTGCACTCGCCGGGTCGCCCGTGTACGAGGTTGAAAGTTTGTCGATCTCGTCGAGGATAAAGACCGGGTTTTTCGTGCCGGCTTTCTGGATGCCCTGGATGATCCTCCCGGGCAGGGCCCCGACATAGGTCCTCCGGTGCCCCCGGATCTCGGCCTCGTCCCTGACGCCGCCAAGGCTGATCCTGACGTACTTCCTCCCGAGCGCCTCCGCAATACTTTTCCCGAGACTCGTCTTCCCGGTGCCGGGCGGGCCGGCAAAGAGGAGGATTGAGCCCTGCTTTTCCTGCCGGAGTTTCATGACCGCGAGGTGCTGGACGATCCTTTCTTTGACCTTCTCAAGGCCGTTGTGGTGGCTTTCGAGCACCCGGCGGGCCTGCGCGATATCGATGCTCTTTTTCTCCTCTGTCACCCAGGGGAGATCGAGCAGGAGGTCGAGGTAGTTCCGGATCACGGAACTTTCAATATTCTGGCTGCCGCCGGTCTCGAGTTTTTTTACCTCCACAAGGGCTTTCTTGCGTACTTCCTCCGGCATCTTTGACTTCCCGATACGTTCCCGGTAGCCACCGTCACCGGCCGTGCCTTCTCCCGCACCCAGTTCCTCCTGGATTACCTTCAGCTGCTCCCGCAGCATTGCCTCCCGGTTCGATTTACTCACCCGGTCGGAGACTTTTTCAGCCATCTCGATCCGGATATTGATATTCTCCCGTGTCCTGATGAGGAGCTCAAGGAAGGTGATGTACCGCTGCCTGACTGAGGCGATCTCAAGAAGCGCCTGTTTCTCGGCAAGGTTAACCGGCAGGAAAGGCATGACAAAGCCCATGATCCGGTCGACGGAATCCATCTGGTCGATCGGCCGGGTGAACTGTTCGGAGCCTGAAAAGCGGCTGCTGATCTCGTGGATGGTGCTTTTTACGTCCGCGAGGATCCGGGCCTGCAGGTCTTCTCCGAAATCCATGAGATCCGGGACCGGCTCGTATGCGGCAAAGAAGTGTCCGTCCTTTTCAGACAGGGAGACTGCTTTTACTTTTTTTACGACATCCGCGCAGACCAGGTAGCCGCCATCGGCAACCTGCACGTGCGTGATCCGGAACAGGTTCCCGGTTTTATACAGCGACTCTTTTGTTAATTCCGAAAACCGGGTGCCGCTTTTTACTGTGAGGCCGATCGCATGTTCTGCGTTCTGGTCGCTCATTGCAGCGAGCAGGTGCTCTCCGGTGGCCCGGTCGACCGGGAACTTTGTCCGGCTCTCCGGGTAGGCGACAACCTCAAAGAGTGGTATAACAATCTTTTCCTGCGAATCCTGTATTTTTTCCGACTCCATGATCACTCCATTTATTTAGTTCGAATTTACCTAACTAAAGTGCAGGATAAAAAAATTACCTGACTTTCTGCAGGATCCCGATGAGGAGATCCAGTTCGTCTTCGTCCAGCGAATCGATCATCTGTTCAATCACCCGTCGCATGGCGGCCTGTTCGGCCTGTGCGATCTTTTTTCCTTTCCCGGTCAGGCAGATATACTGGATCCTCCCGTCATCGGGACACGGTTCCCGGTACACGCAGTCCATCCGGACAAACCTGTTGATCATCTCGGTGATTGTGGGTTTTGAGTTTTTTGTGATCTCAGCAAGCCTGCTGAAGGTGACTTCTCCCTGTTCATCGATGACTTTCAGGTAGGCGATCTGCCTGACCGTCATATCCGAGAGCCCGCATTCGGAGAAGATTAAAGAGGAGCATTCTTTTTTTATCTTGAAGAGTTTCTCAAACTCCCCGAACAATTGCTCCTCCCTGTCCATCATACACCGATCTTTCATTAGTTAGGATTTACCTAATCATAAAGATACCGGTCCGGTATCCCTTGTCTGGTACGATTTCATGCGGGTGGTGGTTACGGGGCGTCGTCCCGAAATGCATTCACGGCCGGACAGATCGAACCGGTCACATGTTCCGGCTGGCCGGCCCGGAGTGCATGGCAAAAACATATCGGCAATTATTATCCCGATGCCGGCAAAAATAGTGGAAGAGAACTCCCATGGACAACGAAGTACCAGAAGACGAGCCCTGCGGGCAGTGCGGGCTCTGCTGCCGGATCTTCGGCCCCGGCATTGCGCCGACAACGGCTAACGTGTATGTCTGGATTGATCAGGGGCGGACCGATATCCTGCGCTGGTTTGTTGCGTTTCTGGAGAACGGCAGCACTCCGGTTAACTGTACCGATCTCCGGGCCGAAGACCTTGGGGACGTTGTCTCTGTCGAGATGCGCAACCCCGACACCGGTGAGTACGTTACGGTCTGCCCGTTCCTGCGCCGGGTCGCAAAAGGGCGGTATCTTTGCGGGATCCACCTGGTGAAACCTGAGATGTGCTGCAATTACCAGCCATGGATCTGGGGCGAGACGTACTTCAACAAGTGCAAAGGGCTAAAGAAAAAGCAAAATACCCCCGGGTCTCTTTAACCCGGGTGCTTAGTCTTTCCTTTGCCCATCGAATTTTTTTTCACCGCCTGGCCGGATCCTGCGTGGCAGTGCGGCCGGCATGGTATACGTGGGGCTCAACTTACATGGGAGAGAAGAGGACACTTATACCTGTTACGAAGGCACGAATGGCAGTGCCAGTGTAAAAGAGTTCCGGTAAAAAAATCCCGGAATCCCCCCTCTTACCTGCCGCTTTGTCCTGATGGGAAAAAATATTTTCTCTTTATATGCCCCGGGTACCAGATCGTGAAGATAATCCCGGCAAGGAGGACAAGATACGTGAGCGGCGGGGTAATCCCCCCGGCAGAGTGAGGGTATGCGAATGCGAGATAGTCCAGGATAAAATTTATCACAAAGATACCGCCCCAGACACCCGTCATCAGGACGTTTACCCGGATAAACGCCGGTTTCTCCCAGAGAGTCCGGTCCACCATGTCCCGTGCATACTGCAGGGTGAATGGGATTTTTACAAGGATTGATCCAAAGGTGACTGCGGCGAGTGCCGCATAGATCAGCATTCCCATAACCGGGAGGAGCCCGGTCATGCCAAGGACGCCGACCGCGATAAGCAGGGAGCAGAACAGCGCCAGGTTTGCCCACGTCAGGATCATGCCTTTTCTGAGATCAGAAAAGCCGATGATGACGGTAATGATCAATGCAGCACCCAGTGCGACCATGACGCTCGCGACAGAACTTCCTGCAAGTAATCCATAGACGATCAGGGGGAGAAATCCCTGCAGGATGTTCACGCTCTTCATGGTATTCTCCTCTCCTCAGGCATTCCTGAGCACCGGTTTGAAGGGCTCTATCATGTGGTGTTTCAGATCGGCAAACACTTTTTTCCGGAAACCGGGGATCCTTGTTAACGGGATGAGGATTGCATTGAACACGCGGGTCTTCAGGTCAGACTGCGGGAAATCGAACAATCCGTGCTCCACATAGTACCGGTAATCTGCCTGGAACACAAACCTCATTCCCCCGTAGATGCTGTCCCGGAATATCTTGTGGCCGCCGACCGCGTAGAACGTATGCGGCGGGATGTAGCCGGTTTCTGCTGCCTGCACGAGACGTGCTGCCAGGGCATCGAGCAGGGCATCAAGCTCGACGGAACTCATAACCTCATCCGTGACAAACTGTGCATGACACCCGCCATTGTCCGCCCATGCGGTGAGTGCCTCTTTGAGGCCCGGGATCTGGTGGAGGGGCCCTGCAATCACAAAGCCGACCTGTTTGCCCTTAAGGCCGGGGGTATGCCCTTTGAAAAAACTCCGGTCGAAGAACTGTTTCCATGCCGATGAGAGATACCGGTCGTGCACCTGGCCTGCCATGATGATGATATCCGCAGGCACCAGTCTGTTCTTATAAAAGTCAATGTACCCGTCGGCATATACACAGGTATTGTCATAGGCGCACTGGCAGCACCCGAGACAACCTCCCATAATATTCACATCATGGAGATTGATCATCTCAACGGAACCGGAAAAATTCTTTTTGAGCCGGTCTGTCATTGCCGCAAGGTTGGGTGAACTGCGATCGTCATCAGTGAGGATAACAACCTTTTTTGTACCGGCAAGAATGGGTTTTTGTTCTTTACCCGGAACATATGCGAGGGAGGGCCAGACAAGCGGGGCGTTCTCCCGCTGGACCGGCATCTTTTCCTGTACTGCGGTGACATGAAGGGAAGTAAATTTCTCCAGGCGCGTCCGTTCCTCCCCGGATAAGAGATCCTTCATGTCCGCTGAATAAAACCCGAGGTACTTCATGCCGAGATCGTCGCTTATGGCATGGATGTAGGCATGGGCGGTCTGGTCGAAGAAATGGATCGATGTCGAGAGCGATGCGGTGTAGGTCCCGGCGAATGCATCCTCTGCTTTCCTCTCGAAGATAAGTTCGATAAAGCGCTTGTACTGGGAGCATACGACCATAACATAGAGCGGGAATGCCCAGAGGACAAGGTCTGCGGACCGGATGCTCTCAATGGTTTTATTCCAGAGCCCGGTATCGTTTTCGATCTTTCTTATTTCATGAGCTACATTGAGAATTTCATACGTATGTTCCGGGAATTTCTTCCGGATATATGCGATGTACTGCATCGTGACACTGATATCGCCCTTCGGGCTGCCGTTCAGTACAACAATTTTCATGATTGTCACCCCCATTTTGCCCCTATTCATCCGGTTTGCCTGCACTGTCAAGGATCTTACGGGCGAATTCCTGGAGGGCATCTGCTTTCACGAGCGCTATGCCCCGCTCTGTATCGCCGAGCACCAGCAGGATGTCCCCCTGCCTGATGCCGAAGATCTCCCGGGCTTCCTTGGGGATGACGACCTGCCCGCGTTCACCGACCTTCACACTGCCGAACAAGTGCCGGGTCTTCTCCTTTCTGGGTGCGATCATCTCGTCTACCAGATCCTCGGTCCCACAATTTTTACTTTTCATACTTATCATA
>NZ_PMZU01000023.1 GCF_003170075.1 Methanoregula sp. | reverse complement strand
GGTACAAATACTGATACAATCCTTTTTTTTTGATTTTACGAAACAGTTCCAAATTATTTTTTATGCTTATTATGAGCCGCGGAGTCCTCACACCGTTATTGCCAGTTTTCCCGGGACCTCACCACGTGACGCCGTGGATCATAAACGCCCAGTACAGCGCGACCGCAAAGAGCCCGCCGCCCAGTGTTGCAAGGAAATTTGTTCCCGCGTTGCCCAGAAATCCCTTGTTTTCCAGAACCGCCCCGACAAGGCTGTCGAGGTTGGTACCGACGAATCCCGTGATCGTACAGATAACCATCATCCACGGAGTTATGACGTGTAACCCCAGTGCCACGAGCGACACGACAAAACTCCCGCCCAGTGCCACCAGTTCGCCGGTCATTGTGACACCGCCGTTTGTCCCTATCGGCACTTTGCGAAACGTTGTTATCATGTAGGGAATCCCGCCGGTCACACCTATCTCGCTTGCCATCGTATCCGCCGCCGCCGTCGCCACGCACCCGACGTACATCACGATAAAGATCGGCTGGACGAACACGCCGTACAGCACTGCCGCCGCGCACGCGACGATCCCGTTTGCAAAGACGTTTTTGTATCCCCGTGCCCCGCTCTGGCCCTGCTCGACGCCGATCCGTTTCTTGTAATCAAACTTGTACCGGGTGCAGACCGAGCCGAGGATAAAAAACGCGAGCATAACCAGAAACCACGTGGCGTCGGCAAAGACGAGAAGGATGATCCCGACAAGTGCTGTCGAGAAAAGTCCCGACAGATCGGCGGTCTTGAACCGGTACGCGAAGTACCCGAAGACAAATGCGATGAAGACCGCGATAACGACAATCTCGATATCTGCAGTATAGTTAAGTTCCTCTATCAGGTACATCGTCATCGCAATACCGATCCCTTCAATGACGAGCGAATCCTCGAATTTCAGGAGGATCACTTTTAAGAGCACCGCGGCGATGATCCCAAAGATGACCATCAGGAACGCTTGTTCATGGAGATACACCATGACGAGCATCCCCGCCCATGCTGTAGTGATGACGTAGTAAAAATAGGTGTTAAGATCATCGGTCCCGGTCTGGAAGACCAGTTCGCCAAGGGCCATCATCGCGAGTGTCGTCGCAAGGACCACGAACGGGAGGAGATTGACGGCGTAGAGACCGGAAAGGATACAGAATACGTAGGTGAGGTATTTCGTACCAAAGAAGCGCCAGAGGATCAGGGAAATGAGGATGATGACAAATGCCATCAACCAGTGTGGCTGTATGTAGGGGCCGACAAGAACCGCTCCACCGGCAAGTGCCGCTACATACCCCAGTCCTCGCTGCTTAGCCATTGTTCAGACATTTGTTTTCAGATGTCAAGAGTCTTATCGTTATTTTCTTTTGCCAAACCCCGGTTTTTCCCTCCCGCTGATCTGGTGTCGATACGATCACTATATTTTATAAAACGACCAATCCGGTACGGAATGGTTTCGTCTGATCAGCTGCCAAAAAACTATGATTTTGCCGTGGTGGAGGAGCGCTGGCGGAATACCTGGCGCGACGAGGACCACTATTTTGACCGCAACTCGAAAAAGCCGCCGTTTGTGATCGATACGCCACCGCCATATCCCACGGGCAATTTCCACATCGGCAATGCACTGAACTGGTGTTACATCGATTTCTTCGCCCGGTACAAGCGGATGAAAGGCTACAACGTGATGTTCCCCCAAGGGTGGGACTGCCACGGCCTTCCGACCGAGGTAAAAGTCGAGGAACTCAACCACATCACCAAAAACGATGTATCCCGTGAAGAGTTCCGGAAGATGTGCCGTGAGCTCACGGAGAAAAATATCGAGCAGATGCGGCTCACGCTCCGGCGCATGGCGTTCTCCGCGGACTGGAGTAACGAGTACATCACGATGACGCCGAAGTATTACTCAAAGACCCAGCTCTCGTTTTTGAGGATGCTTAAGTCCGGCTACATCTACCAGGATGAGCACCCGGTCAACTACTGTACCCGGTGCGAGACGGCGATCGCGTTTGCGGAGGTCACCTACGAAGACCGCGAGACGCAGCTCAACTTTTTTGATTTTGACGGCGTTGAGATCGCGACCACCCGGCCCGAGCTCCTTGTTGCCTGCGTGGCAGTCGCGGTGCACCCGGCAGACGACCGGTATCACAACCTGAAAGGAAAATCTCTCAAGGTCCCGCTCTTTGGTCACTCCGTTCCAATCGTGCAGGACGAAGCGGTTGACCCGAAATTCGGGTCCGGCGCGGTCATGATCTGTACGTTTGGGGACAAGCAGGATGTCCACTGGTGGAAGCAGCACAACCTCCCGCTCAGGAAGGCCATCGATCGCAATGGGAAGATGACCGGAATTTCCGGGAAGTACGCCGGTCTTTCCACGACTGAATGCAGGAAAGCGATCCTCTTGGACATGAAGGCGGCCGGTATCCTCAAAAAACAGGAGAAACTGGAGCAGCGCGTCGGCACCTGTTGGCGCTGTAAGACGCCGATCGAGATCCTCTCGGGCCGGCAGTGGTTTATCCGGATCAAGCAGCAGGAGATCCGGGACGCCGCCCACCAGATCAAGTGGTATCCCGAGCACATGCTTCTCCGGATGGAGAACTGGATCGACCAGATGGAATGGGACTGGTGCATCTCCCGGCAGCGGATCTTTGCGACCCCGATCCCGGTCTGGTTCTGTACCAAGTGTGGCGAGATTGTCGTGCCGGATGAGAAGGATCTTCCCTGCGACCCGACGCTTACAAAACCCAAACACCCCTGCCCGAAGTGTGGCGGGAACGAGTTTACCGGTGAAGAGGACGTGCTCGATACCTGGATGGATTCGTCCATCTCGGTCCTCAATGTGACCGGCTGGGACGGCACCGGCAAGCCAAAGATCTTCCCGGCGCAGATCCGGCCGCAGGGCCACGATATCATCCGGACTTGGGCGTTCTACTCGATCCTGCGCTCGGTCGCGCTGATGAGAAGCAAGCCGTGGGACCAGATCCTTGTTAACGGTATGGTGCTCGGCGAGGACGGTTTTAAGATGAGCAAGAGCCGGGGCAACGTGATCGTCCCTGAAGAACTGGTGGGAAGGTACGGCGCGGATGCGCTCCGCCAGTGGGCAGCGACCGGAGCTGCGCTGGGCTCCGATATCATGTTCTCCTGGAACGACGTGATCGCCGCGTCCCGGTTCCAGACCAAGATGTGGAACATCGCCCGCTTCGCGCTGATCCAGTTCGAAAAGGAAGGCATCGACGAGAACGCACCGGTTACCTCGCTTGCTGACCGGTGGCTGCTCGCCCGGCTCTCCGACACGGTTCAGGTTGTCAGCGCCGCGATGGAGAACTATGAGTTCGACGAGGCACTCAAGGGGATCCGGGAGTTTGCCTGGGACGTGCTTGCAGACAACTATATCGAGCTTGCGAAGGGTCGGCTGTACTCTGAAGGTGCATCAAGAAAGAGCGCCTGCCGCGTGCTCTATGCCGCATATGACACACTCTGCCGGATGCTTGCGCCGTTTATCCCATACTTTGCCGAGGAGTGCTACTCGTACCTTAACAAGGGGAGCGTCCACAAACAGCCCTGGGTCGCGTTTACGTATGACGATGCGGCTGCCCGTACCGAAGGTGATCTGCTCGTGAAAGTGGTTGCCGAAGTGCGCAAGTACAAGCACGACAACGGCCTCGCATTAAATGCCCCCCTCGGGAAAGTCACGGTCTATGCGCCACAGACGGTTGATGACGAGGGAGACACGGCCCGCACCTTAAACGCGGACGTCCACTGGAGGACAGACAAGGCCCATCTCGACCGGGTGATCTCCGGCATTGACTTCAACCGCGCCGTGGTCGGCCCGACCTTCCGCAAACAGGCGGGAGCCTTCATGGAGGTAGTAAAGGCGCTCTCGCCCGAAGAACTAGCTCACCCGCCAAAGACCATCCGGCTCGACGGGACAGAAGTTGCGATCCCCGAAAATGCATTCATGCCGAAATATTCCTACATGGAAGAGGGTGCAAAGGTCAACGTGATCACGGTCGGCGACGTGATCGTGACGATTGCGATAAAGTAACTGACAATTTTTTATTTTTCCTGCCGTTTTTGGTACTATCTTTGCGATGCCTCCCCGCCTCAGGGCCCCTCGCGGGGCACGGCGGGGCAAATTACCTGCTCCCTTGCCGTCACATTTTACCGGCCCGGCTGCACTTGGAGGATCGTATCCTATAAAATGAAAATTTTGTTGCGGTGCCTATTCCAAAACGGATTTTGCCCAGCGAGGCCCCGATGAGGCGGCCGAGCGACCCCCGAAGGGGGTGGGTGCACTCGCTGATCAATTGATGTAAAAGAAAAAATCTTGGGTATGTCCCAACTCCGGTTATTTCCTTATGTGTTTCTGCCCGTTTGCCACAACCTGCCGGATCGCGTCCGCCACAAACCGGGTGACCTCGTCTTTATCGAGCATGGCATCGACAACGACAAACCGGGACGGCTCGGCCCGGGCAAATTCGAGATACCTGTTCTGGACTTTTTCAAGAATCTCACGCCGCTCGAAATGCTCGCGGCCGTTCTTCCCGGCGAGGCGTGAAAGTGCGTCATCGACCGGGATCACAAGGAGGATCGTCTTGTCCGGGACAATCGACCACCCGTTGTGCATCGCCCGCAGCCATTCTTCCGGATCGGGGATCACACCGGCCAGCGTGACCGACTGGTAGGCAAACCGGCTGTCCGAGTACCTGTCGGAAATCACGAGTTTTCCCTGAGCGAGCGCCGGCCGCACGACAGTTGCGAGGTTCGCAGCGTGATCGGCGACAAAAAGCGTGGCCTCCGTGATGGGATCGATCTGCTCGGCAATTGCCCGCCGGACTGACTCTCCTACCCACGTTGCCCCGGGCTCCCGGGTAAAGACCGGGTTGAGGTCAACAAGCCGCTCTTTGAGCGCCGCCAGCAGCGTGCTCTTCCCGGTCCCGTCGATACCCTCAATGGTGACTAGCAACAGTATCCCCCCCGGATCCATTCGGCCGGCACCGCGCCTTTATGGAGGGCCGTCGCAATGATGGCGCCGTCAAAGCCGGCGTCCCGGATAATTTCGAGATCTGCAACGGATGCAACTCCCCCGCCATAGAGCAGCCGGCCGTCATAGGCAGACCGCCATGATTCGAGGATGCCGGCCCCGGCAAGAAGCCCCGTCTCCGTCCCGACAAAACCGAGGTTGAGGAGGATGCACCCCTCAAAGTCCAGCTTACGGGCAATCCGGAGCACGGTCTCCGGTGCGGAGCCGCATGGGATCACTTTTCCGTCTTTTACGTCCACGCTCAGGTAGCCTCCATGGTACCGCGAGAGATCGTCCCCGCCCGTCTCGGTGCCGACAATGTTTTTAATGTGCGGCCCGGCAAGGTAATCACTTGGCGAGCGAATACCCCGGTCAACATAACAGCATTCCACAAGGCCGGCACAGCTGCGGATGAGTGCATCGTGGGAACCGGTGCCTTCGATCCGGTCGAGATCTGCGATGTAGATATATTTTGGGGCAATGGCTCGTACAAAATCGACCGGTTCAGCCGTCGGAGAAAGCCCCCAGTCGAGCGGTTTGTAGGTCTCACGGAGCCCGGATTTCCCGTGAACGACCATATTGCCCCGCAAATCCATTGCAAGCACCAGTTCCATCGGCAACGTAACCACTATTTTCTGTAAGTTATCTTTAACCTAATACATCATTATTAGGTATATTCATACACATTACTATGACCGTCAAATCATTCCTTGATGACATCCGAATGGCTTCCACAAGAACCTCGTATGTTACTGGGATATGCACTTTTATTCATTTTATCTATTGTCTTCCACCCATCAAAGGAAAACGCAGAACCAAAGAAGAGCGGGAAATCTATTTTAAAAAATGCGATGAGTATCTGGAAGAAAACAGAAATTACGGCGACGACCTTATTGCATTCATCAAGAATATGAACGAAAAACACTGCTCCCCTCAGTTAATCAATGTCAACACGACCGCCGTTAAAGGGTTCCTGATTCATCATAGAATTATCCTTGATGAGTTTGACTTAAGACGCGTAAAAAAGATAAAACCCCCATTGGGCCCGGTAAAAAGAAAATATGATATATCTCACGAAGAGATTCGGAAGATTCTCACACACACACACATCACGTTAAAATTGATTATCCTGATTCTGGTGAGTAGTGGGGCGCGTATTGATGAAGTCCTTACCTTAACCCTCAAAGACGTTGAATTGCATGATAATTACGGGATAATCTACATCTCCCGTGAGAACACCAACACCAAAAAACAACGTTATTCCTTCATCTCACAAGAGGCCGTTGAAATTCTGAAGGAATACATACGGAAAGAAGGAAAAAAAGATAATGACAGGCTCTTTGATTTCACCTATGAAAATGCAAATTACATGTTCAACTTGGCACTGAAAAATGCAGGGCTGGATGGGCGGAACGAGAATATCAATACCCGAAAAATATCCTTCCACATATTCAGGGTGTATTTCCTGTCACAAATGAAGTTGGTGATTAGTCCGGAAATTCCTGAAATGCTGGCGGGTCACGAAGGATACCTTACACAAAATTATCGAAACTACCCCCAAAAACAGGCACTTGAAGAGTATCTCAAAGCCGTCAAAATGGTTACCTTTGAGATGCCCCAAGATGTCCGGGAGATGCAAACCAAATTCGAGAAAGAACTCGCGGAAAATACCCAACTGGTGAAAAACCTCGTTATAGAAAACCAACAATTGAAACAACAGGTTCGGACAATTGCGGATACTGTCGCACAACTATACAAATTAAGAGATTCGATTCAAGATACGATGGCTATTATGCCGCCAGAAATACAAAAAAAAATATCGGACGGTTGTAGAGGGAATGGCTAGAAGATACAAAGAAGAGCATCCAGAAGAAAACCCATAATCCCTCTAGAGTAACAGAAAACCGCACTTGCCCCGCAAGGGTTTTTCATTGCAATTCGCGAAACCTTCCCATATCGTGCCCCATGGGGATGCTTGCCCATCCCCGGAAGGGTGCGATTGGTGATGGTTTCGCGGGGGTTTGGGATATCAACCCCATTAACTCATCGTGGAAGGATCCGCAGGCCCTGACCGCTTGCGGTCGGGCGCGGGGTCTTCCACACTTGGCAGCACAATAATTTATTACTATGAACGGAATTGTAATGTATGCCAGGAAAACTGATCGCTGCTCTCTCTGTATACAGCGTCGTGCTGGTCGCATTCTTTCTAACCGGGACCCCTCCGCTGTGGGCATTTGCTTTCGGTATTCTTGCCAGCGGTTTGAGCTATACTGGCGGTTTGGAATTCCCTTTGTCGTGAGCGGTGCGTAATGCCCACCGCCAATACTACGGGTTGACCATATAGGCCGGAAAATTGGCAGTAAATACCTAACAGATCCTCCCTGGTAATTTTAACAAAGCACGTTGTGCCGATGTCCAATCCTTCTATGGTGGACCTTCTATTGTGGAGATTGCTAAAATGGACGTCCAGGTAGGATTTTCTACCAGTCCTGCCAATCCGTATTCCGGTGGTAATGTTTTTCAGATCCCGAAGATTGGCAGCGACGGGTTAAACTGTACGATCAGGTAATTTGTGTACGCAATCAGGAACGTGAGGATAACAACGACAGTGAGGAGGAGCATGGCACCGAAAGATACCTTTACTGACTGTAACATGGTGGCAATGAGCATGGAGATGACGAATACACTGATCATGACGCCCAGGAACGGCGACTTGAGGCCGAAGAAGATGTAGCCCCACAACCCCATCAGGATGATCGTGAAGATTATGAGACCGAGGCAGAGCAACTGGTCATGCTTGGCCATACGGCTCGCATGCCAGATGAAGATGACTGAACACCCGAGGAGCAGGTACACAAAGAGAACGACCATAACAAAAGGGAACGTGTCCACAGGGAGAAAGGCTGGTTTTATAAGCCCTGCATACCATGTGGGGAGCAGGGGGAGCGCGAAAAACGCGTTGAACCCTGCGGCAGCAAGGCAGAGCACAATGGGGATGATCAGATGCCCGGAAGAGAGGCGCACCTGTGTTGGCATACATTTCAGTATTGCGAACAGAGGGCATAAATGGTTATTGGATAGAAACCAGTCCTGTGTGAATTGTCAGTACATTCTCCTCCCCCTGTCCCCTTCCTGCATTATATCTGCAGAGGCCGCTCTTGGTTTGGATTTTAATAAAACATCTTAACGCAAAAGTTCCCTGATATCAAAACTGAATCCTTTTTTTTAACACGAACGTCAGAAGGAAAAGACATTAATCTCTGGCATTCATAGTATGAGAAAAAGGAGGAATGACCTTACCTAATAGTAATATGAAAGTAAACTTTCACATATCCACTATTAGGATAAAAGATCATTAAATTTTATGCAATTGTTGGTCAGCCCCAGCTCTATTTCAGAGGCTCAGTGTTCCATTGCTGCTGATATCATTGACGTCAAAAAACCATCAGAGGGCTCGCTTGGCGCCAATTTTCCCTGGGTGATCCAGGAGATCAAATCGTTTGCGAAAAAACCGGTGAGTGCAGCGATCGGGGACTTCCCGTACAAGCCGGGCGGCGCCTCCCTTGCCGCATATGGGGCTGCCTGCGCCGGGGCTGACTATATCAAGATCGGGCTTGCCTTTCCCGGGAAAGACCATGCCCGCGAAGTGATCGAGGCGGTCATCAAAGCCGTAAAAGACGAGTTTCCCAAAAAATTTGTGGTCATTGCCGGGTATTCCGATTACGAGCGGATGGGTTCCATTTCCCCGTTCGATATCTCACCCCTCGTTGCCGACTGCGGGGCTGACTTTGTGATGATCGATACCGGTATCAAGGATGGCCGGAGCACGTTCTCCTTCATGGACGAGGCAACGCTTGCACGCTTCACTGCAGAAAACAAGAACCTCGGTATCGGGACTGCCCTTGCCGGTTCGCTCAAGTTCGAGGATATCGATGCCTTAAAACGCATCGATCCGGAAATTATCGGCGTCCGGGGCATGGTCTGCGGAGGCGACCGGAATGCAACCATCCGCGAAGACCTGGTAAAGACTGCATTAGCCATGATCCGGTAACATCCCGGATAAAAAAATCCGAAAAATCCCGTTACCGGGAATAGAACAGGTGACCTATGTACACAAAAAAACTGGATGTTCCCCTCTCTCTCACATTTGACGATGTGCTGCTTGAACCGCTGGAATCCTGGACCGAGCCTGCTGAAACCGATACTAAATGCCGGTTCACGAAAAACATCGGGCTTAATATTCCGCTTGTCTCGGCTGCAATGGACACGGTGACCGAATCGGCCATGGCCATCGCGCTTGCCCGCGAGGGTGGGATCGGCGTGATCCACCGGAACATGACGGCCGAACACGAGATCCAGGAAGTCACCATCGTCAAACAGGCCGAAGAACTCATCGAACGTGACGTGCTGTATGTAGAGGAAACCGCGACCGTTTCCGATGCCGAGAAACTGATGAACCAGTACAGCATCGGCGGTGTGCCTGTGGTCGGGAAGGGTAAGATCATCGGGATTGTCTCCCGGCGTGACGTGCGGGCCATTGCCTCCCGGCGAGGAGAGGAGAGCATTAAATCGATCATGACAAAAAAGCCGATCACGGCTGATGAGAAGATAACCCCCGAGAAGGCTCTTGAAGTCATGTACACGAACAAGGTCGAGCGCCTGCCGGTGGCCGACAAAAAAGGCAGACTGATCGGGATCATCACAATGCAGGACATTCTCGAAAAGCGCCAGTACCCGCGTGCGACCCGGGACAAAAAGGGCAACCTGCGGGTGGCGGCAGCGGTCGGGCCGTTTGACTTCACCCGTGCGACCCTCCTTGACGAGCGTGGCGTGGATGCACTCGTTGTCGACTGCGCCCACGGCCACAACATGAATGTGGTCGGGGCGGTCAAAAACATCAAGGGCAGCGTAAACGCGGAAGTGATCGCCGGGAACATTGCGACCGGGAAAGCGGCCGAGAAACTTGTTGATGCAAACGTGGACGGTATCAAGGTAGGTATCGGCCCGGGCTCGATATGCACGACCCGGATCGTCGCAGGAACGGGTGTCCCGCAGATCACCGCGATTGCGCAAGTCGCCGATATCGCGTCAAAGGCAGATATACCGATCATTGCCGACGGCGGCGTCCGGTATTCGGGCGACATAGCAAAGGCGATTGCTGCCGGTGCCGATACCGTGATGATGGGGAGCATGTTTGCCGGCACCGATGAGGCACCGGGAAAGGTGATCACGATCAAGGGCCGGCGCTACAAGCAGTACCGGGGCATGGGTTCGCTCGGCGTCATGAGCTCGGGCCAGTCCAGCGACCGGTACTTCCAGAAGAAGGGGATCGGGAGAACGAAGTTCGTGCCCGAGGGCGTGGAAGGAGTCACCCCCTATGTCGGGCACGTGGGCGAGGTTATCTACCAGCTCGTGGGCGGCCTGAAGGCCGCTATGGGCTACACTGGTTCTGCCACGATTGCGGATATGCACAAGAAGGCCCGGTTTGTCCGGATCACCAATGCCGGCATGACCGAAAGCCACCCGCATAACATCTTGATCACGGATGAAGCGCCAAACTACCGGCTCTTCGAATAATTTTTATAATTTTCTTTTTTTCGCCGGTGGCCTGCCACCATGCAATACATAAAATAGGGGTATGGGGATACTATCGGTTGTATCCCCAATGCGGGAGTTGAATGTTATGGCAAACGACAAACTTTACACGCTTCCCAAGCTGCCGTATGACTACGCGGCGCTCGAACCGTACATCTCAAAGGAGCAGCTGACCCTGCACCACACGAAACACCACCAGGCATATGTGACCGGTGCAAATGCGGTCTTCGAGAAACTGGACAAGGCCCGGAAAGACAAAGCCGATCTTGACATCAAGGCGACGTTAAAGGAATTGTCCTTCCATGTCGGGGGCTATCGGCTCCACAACATGTTCTGGGAGAACCTGGCTCCTGCGGGAAAGGGCGGTGGCGGGACATCCAAAGGTGAACTGGCAAAGGCGATCGATGAAGAGTTCGGATCATTTGAGCGGTTTAAAAAAGAATTCACACAGGCGGCCTCAACTGTCGAGGGCTCCGGCTGGGCGGTTCTTTCGGCGAGCTTAACAACGCACCGGCTCCTTATCAACCAGATCGAGAAGCATAACGTGAATGTCTACCCGGGATTCCGGATCCTGCTTGTTCTCGACGTATGGGAGCATGCATATTACGTGGACTACAAGAATGACCGGGCAAAATATATCGAGGCGTTCTGGAACCTCGTGAACTGGGATGGGGTGAACAAACAGTTCATCACGCACCTGAAAAAATAACGCATCCCTTTTTTGTTCTGACCCGAAATGCTCGTTAAAAAAGTGACAAAAAAGAAAGGGATGGGATTTTGGGGGAGATTTATACGACAAGCTGTTTTGCCCGGAACCGGTTCCGGACCTTGTCGGAGAAGTATTTCCCGACCGCGCTTGAACTTATGAGATCATTGTAGACTTTTGTTGGGACACCCGAGTACTGGTAAACAAGTCCTGAGTGAAATTCTATCTCCAGATTTTTCATGGCATCATCATATCCCACGGAACGCAGGATACAGGACTTAACGGACTGTCTTTCCAAATGTATCACCACTAGTGTATTAGTGCGCTGGAGGGTTAATGGTTTTTATAAAATAAATAAAATCCAAATGTCGGGATCCTACGTTCTGTTTCGGGCTGCCATTCATGTCTTGTTGTACGCGGGAAGTGCCATCCCCTTTTGTTGGCAGGTGTCTCCCCCGGGTCTTCCGACCTCCCCCAGTTTGAATTATTGTGTTTTCCGTACGGCCGGGCGCCCGGTTACGAAGACCCCTCACCTGCCTTTTTATATTCTGCAAGCACTAACATTAAGTAAATATGGAGGATCTCGCAGAGGTCTCCCGGCTCCTGGATATCCTTGGGAACCGGAACCGGCGGCGTATTATCCGGCTGTTGCGGCAGAAGCCGTGCTTTGTCACCGAGATATCGGACACGCTCCTGATCTCGCCCAAGGCCGTTATCGACCATCTTCAGCTCATGGAGCGGGAGGAGATCCTATCCTGCCAGATGGACGACCGCCGACGCAAGTACTACTACCTCGCAAATGACATCCTCGTGGATGTCAGCCTCAAGAACCTGCAGGTCGTCATGACCGGGCAGGAAGACGAGACCCGGACCGCGGCGGACGAGCGGACCCGGCAGGTCGTCGTCATGCTTGCAAAGATGGTCCAGGCCCACGATCAGATGGTCGCACATCTCGAACAACTCAACCATGATATCGACACGAAAGTTGCCGATCTTGCCCGCAACCATAGTGATTTATTCAGGAGCGAGCGAGAACTATCTGTAGCAATTGCCCTCTCCCACGAACCCCTGGCCCCCGCCGAACTCGCGGAGGCCACCGGGTTCCCCGAGGAGGAACTCGGGCCGATCCTAGCACAATTCGAGAAGAGGGGGATTGTCTCCAGGAAGAAAAACCGGATCGTACTCAGAGGAGTCCATGCAGACTAATCCCAACAACCCCTACGATGAAGTGTTTGGCAACCTCTCAAAGATAGTCGAAGAGATCGTGCGGAACATGCCCGAAGCCGAGCACGCCCGCATCATCGGGTACACCATCGTGACCCGGCACTCGTCCGGCGAACCCGGGATCTTCCCCGGTGGGGCGAACAGTGGCGACGACGACATCCCGTACGAGGTGCAGGAGACCAATACCCAGATCTTTATCACCGCTGCGATTCCTCCCGAGGCCGAGCATGCACCCTATGCGGATATCCAACCCAACGAAGTCCGGCTCTGTGTCGACAACCGCTCCACCACCGTCATGCTCGATAAGCCCATCGACATCATCCACAGTACCTACCGGGTGCACCGCGGTGTCATGGACATCACGCTCCGGAAGATCCCGGATTACCAGTAATATCCCGTTTTTTTCGCGTACGTTTCTAAAAATAAATTGTTTCAACGTCGATGAGTGGATTGTTCATCCCCTCCATTATGTGCGATGAACGCCGATGCCTCCGACTGGGAACCCCCGCGGCGGATCAGGAAGCAGGAATGGAGAAAAATACTTCCTTACCCCGCCGTGTCCCTGAGAGGCCATGAGGTGGGGAGCCCTCTTGGAAAAATTTTCAATGAATGATCTTTTATGATTCCCGTGCTGACCTGATCTGTTCAGGTCACGTTCCTGGATTTTTATCGCACGGTGATAGGTTCAGACTAATAAAACAAACAAAAAAAAGATTTACGCTTTTGCCGGGATATCCGTCGGCGCCCACTGGCTGATCGTTTTCTTGTCCGGCCGGTACTCGCGGAACTGCCGGAGCGAGACGGTGAGGTCCCGGGTAAACGCGAAGTACCCGATCTGCGTGTTCCGGCAGAGGTTCATCGCCATGTCCATGAGGCCACGGGGATCGGGCCGTGCCTCGCCCAGCCATATGTGGAAGATGTTCCCGCCGTCCACGATCGGGAAGAAGACATGCTCGATCTCCATCCTCTTCGTGAGCGGGACATCCGCGCCCGGCGCGACGTGCGTGCCATTCGTGTAGTAGATCGGGAGGTCGCGGGTCTTCCCGAGATTTTCGAGCGCGTAGTCGAGGTCGCCCTTGATCACTTTTACCGCAAAGTCGTGGTACCGCTTGTCGATGAGATCCGCGACCGCAAAGCGCTGGCCGGTCGTTTCGGCCGGGGTACGGGCAAGGGCGATGGTCATGTTGTTCTTTTCCGAGAGTTCCCGTGCATAGAGTTCCATCTCGGTCATTGCCCTGACAGCAAGCTTAAATGCGGCCTTTGATTCGTGCGTCTGCTGGCCGGTGTGGTGCTGGACCATCTCGTTGACCCCCACCACGCCGATCGTATACACGAGGCCTTCGAGATCGACTGCGATTGCCCCCCGTTCCCCGGTGTTGGGGTCTTTGGGGCGCTGCATCGCAAAAGGCATCCGGCCGTTTGCCCGGATATTGTTCATCCAGCGGCGCTTGATCTTGAAGAGCTCAACTGCCACATCCATGAGCGAGCGCAACTCAGAATAGAGCCGCTCGTCACTGCCTTCTGCCTTGTAGGCTGCACGCGGGCAGTTGACCGAGACGACCTGCCACGACCCCATCGAGAAGTGCTTACCGTCTTTAAAGATCAGTTTCCTGTCAAAATCCGAGTCCTTGTCGGCAACCGCCGAGAACTGGTAGGCGCAGCACTGGTAGCAGGAGATACCCTTACCCGCACCCCGGTATGCCGGCAGCTGGTTGTCATAGTACGGCGTCCCGAACTTGGATGCGAGCTCAAAGGTCATGAGATACAGGTCACGGAATGTCGGGAGGTCTGGGTGGGCGCGGTTGAACTCATCGCGCTCGTTCATGAAGTCCGGTTCGATGCTGATCTCAGGTTTGGGGAAGTTGAACGGCTTGCCCCAGTAGTCCCCCTCGATCATAACCTCCATGAGCGCCTTGAAGAGCAGCCGGACTTCCCGCTCGAACTCGCCGTACGTGCGGCGCGGGGCCTGCTCCCCGTCCCAGACTTTTCCTTTATAGACGCAGGGCTTGTCCTGCCAGAGGGTGGGAACGCCCGGTGAAAGCTGGACCGAGGAGAAGACGAGCTGGCCGCCCCGTGCGACCATCATCTGCGTCATCTCGTAGACAAACATCTGCATGTTCTGCTTGATCTCGTCGTAGCTCATGCCTTCCATGTACGGCGCAAGGAAGGTGAGAAAGTTGTAATAACCCTGCCCGCCGGCAAAGTTCGTCTGGGCGCTCCCGAGGGCTTTTACCGCGTGGAGGATTGCAACCTCCGCCCGTTTTGCCGGGCCGGCAACCGAGGCCTTTGTCCCGTTCCCGTCCGGCATGAGACCGTAGTAGAAGAAGTACCTGAGGTCCCAGTCCTGGCAGAACGGGCGCGTCCCGAAATATTCGAGATCATGGATGTGCATCTCGCCGGAGAGATGGTGATCGGCAAGTTCGGGCGGGAGCTGGAGCAGGTACTGCTCTTTTGAGATCTTGTCCGCCTTCTTCTTGTGCGAGGTCTCGGCATTTTCCTGGAGGTTGGCATTGTCGTGCGCCTCAAAACCCTTCCCCACGTCGATCAAGTGCGCATCGTAGACCGGCGTCCCGACCCGGGTGCAGACGTTCCGGTACTGCACCATGCCCTTTTCAAGGAGCGTGATGTTCATGATCTCCCGGATGAGCGGGCCCGAGAGCGACTTCAAGCCAAGGGAAAGAATGCGCTGCTCGACCAGCCGTGCGATTTCCTGTGCGGTTGCATCATCTGCGCCCTTGTACCCGTAGAACGTCTCGACTAACTTTGTCTCCTTTTTGATCTGCTCTACTATCCGGTTCCTGTCCCACTCGATGATGTGGCCGTCGGTAGTCCGGACAAAGGGAAGGGCCGGGAAAAAGCTGCCGTCAAGGGTCTGCTGCAGGGTCTCCCGTCGCGCCATCATGCACCCGAAAGTATCGCACTGAGTTTTTTATCATCCAGCACTCCGCCCGGGAAAAGGTCCGCGGTCGTGTAGAAATCGTCGCCGTGCTGGAGGACGGGCGCCTCATTGACAAAGACGCCGTTCACCCGGAGTTCTGTGAGGGCCTCCGCAGTTGACAGGTCGCGCTCGGAAAATTTGAATCCGCCTTTTTTTAAGGAATTCTTGAGCATTACGCAATGCGGACAGGTATCCAGAGTATACACGATCAACTGAACAGGTTTCGACATAAAAGGCACCCTCTGCTATCTAGCACTACGCATTTTGGGGATAAAAAAATCGTGGTTTAGTACTTTTGCACGACGCTTTTAAGATTGTATTTCCCAAGCGATCACCATTTGTAGGTGAATGGACAATGAGTACCCTGATGGTCAGGGCGTTTGTGGCATTCGAATTATCCCCTGAAATGAAACAGCAGATGGCAGCAGCGCGGGCTGTGTTGCACAAAAGTTCTGCACGGTTCACCTTTGTCGATCCTGCGATAATCCACATCACGGTGAAGTTCCTTGGTGAGGTGGACGAGAAAAGGATCCCGCAGATTGTCGCAGCGCTCAAATCCGTACATGCGGCACCGTTCCCGGTCACTGGTGGCAGGATTACGGTAAACAATCCCCGGAGCCCGCATACGATCTGGTGCGCGATCGAGGATGCCGGGAAGGGCCGCGAAGTTTTTGCTGCAGTGGAAGCCGTGCTCGCGCCTCTCGGGTTTCCCCGCGAGACCCGGGGTTTTACCACCCATGCGACGCTTGCCCGGGTAAAGGAGGCAGACCCGTCGCTCTTCCGGTGCCTTGAAGAACTCAAAGGTGCGCCCTGCGGTGGCTGCACGGTGACCGGCCTGAAACTCAAAAAAAGCACGCTCACGCCCCGGGGCCCGGTATATGAGGATCTCGCGGAGGTGGCATGGTGAGCGCGCCTGAGGGAGAAACGGGACGGCTGGCACTTGAGGAGAAGATCCTCGAGGAGCAGCTCAGGCCGTCTGATGCGGAGCGGGAGTACATCCAAAGGGTGGCAGACCGGTTGCTCGCGGCGATAAAAGAGAGCGGGAAGGCAGAAGGGATGGTGGTCGGTTCTATTGCCCGGAACACGTGGGTGAAAGGCGACCGCGATCTTGATGTCTTCATGCTTTTTCCGCCCGATATGCCTCGCGAGGCCCTCGAAGCCGAAGGACTCGCGCTCGCCCGCACGATTGCGCGGAAGTTCACGCATATCTTCTGCGAGAAATACGCCGAGCACCCGTACATCAACGCGACGATCGGTTCAATCGACGTGGACCTGGTGCCCTGCTACAATGTCGCGAGTGCCGCCCATATCCAGAGCGCGGTCGACCGGACACCGTTTCACACCCGGTATATTACGGAGAAGATTAACGGCCTCGTGGACAATGTGCTCCTGTTGAAGCGGTTCGCAAAGGCCGGGGGCATCTACGGCTCCGACCAGATGACCGAAGGGTTCTCGGGCTATCTCTGCGAACTTTTGGTGCTCCACTACGGCGGTTTTGCCCCGCTCCTTCATGCCGCATCTGAATGGGGCCCGCACCTGAAGATCGATATCGAGCATCACGCGGCAAAGGTGTTTGAAGACCCGCTGATCGTGATCGACCCGGTCGACCCCCGGCGGAACGTGGCGGCGGCAGTTTCGATCGACCGGATGGGGGAATTTGTCGAGCTGGCCCGGGGCTACCGTGAGGCACCCTCGGAAGCGTTCTTTGCGCTGCCGGAACAGCGGGGCATCAGCCGGGACGAACTTGCGGAGATCCTTTCCAAACGGGGCACCGCCCTGTACGCGGTCACGTTTGCAACCCCGCCGTTCATCGAGGAGATTGTGGTGCCCCAGCTCAAGCGGAGCACGGGTGCGATCTGCGACCTGCTCGGGCGCAGCGGTTTTGTCGTTCACCACGCCCACTACCGGATGGGAACAGCGCGGTGCATGCTGCTCTTCGAACTGCTCACCGATGACCTCCCTCCCATCCGGCGCCATGAGGGTCCCCCGGTCTGGAACCGGGCAAACGCGGAGAAATTCCGGGAGAAATACCGGGACGCCACCCTGCCCGGGCCATTTATCGAGAACGGGCGGTACATAATGGAAGTGCCCCGGGAATTCGTGCGTGCGGCCGATCTCCTCACCTCGCCTGCGCTCTTAAACGTAGGCGTCGGCCGGCATGTCCGGATGTCGCTTGAAAAAGACTGGTGCGTGTTTCTAGGGGCCGACTGCTGGCAGGAAGAATTTGCGCCGTTCATTGCCGGGTTCTTTTCCCGGTGCTCGCCGCTGGTGAGGATTACCCGGAGAAGGTAGGGGCAGCGATCTTTTTTTTTATTTTCCTGTCGATTGGCAGTTTAAATTTTTTTGTCAGGTTCTGGTTAATTTCTTGTTTGCCTGATGGGTTGGATACGGTACATGATCTGCGATGATCCGGAAAGTTTTGAAATAAATTTTGCAACACTGTTGCATTCCCTGATTGCGATCACACCTTTGGAAAGTAATACGATAAAGATCGTCTGGTCGTCCTGCCCTGGTTGAGATGAGAAAAACGCCCGTAAAACAGCCCGATTCCTCCACCTGAAAATCCGTGTCCATATACCCCTCTATTTGCCAAAATACGCCAAAATTGGGCCTCATATAATGGCTATGAAAGCCTCATATTCGCGTTCCGGCGGCGATCATTTTCCGGATCGTCCAAGTGGCAATTCTTCCTGTGATCTGCCAAAAGAACCGCATTATCGAGTCCGTTTTAATTTGTCCGTTTCCGAAAATAAGCCTGATTTGAGGTTATTTTGAATCGGAGCCCGATATGGGCTTCTTTTGGGATGTGAAAGGGGTAATCGGGGCTCGGATTGAGTCCGGATTGGTGTGAGTCTGTAAAGAGGCTCACAGGAAAAACGGCCATATCAGGCCCGGATTGGGGTGGGTACCAGTACGATACCGGGCACCGGTTTTTTAGATCCCTTCTGCGCCCCGTTCCCCGGTCCTGACCCGGATTGAGTCTTCGACCGGCAGCACGAAGATCTGTCCGTCGCCGATCTTGCCGGTATATGCGGCGGTCTTGATAATCTCTATAACTTTTTCCGCCACATCATTGGTAACGACAATTTCCAGTTCGCGCTTGGGGATCAGGTCAACAATGTACTCGGCGCCGCGGTACTGCTGCTTGATGCCTTTCTGGATCCCCCGTCCCTCGACATCAAATACCGTCATCGATCCGAATCCTGCTGTGTCCAGTGCAATCTTGACAGCCTCAAACTTTTCGGGCCGTATCATCGCCTTGATCATCTTCATCGTATTCACCTTTCCGGATTGGGACGGCTCCGGCCGCACTGATCTCCCGGTAACCTTCGATAGAATAGAATGAGGCCGCCTATCCTTAAAATAATTCGGCTGTAGGGTACTCTCTGTATTTTTACAAATTGCATAATCCCCTATGGCGGAGGGGACAGTGTCTGTCCCCCCGGACCGCCCCTGCGCATGAGTGATGCTGCTGTATTACCTTCACGTCGTTATTGTTATGGGGATGTTGTAACTTCCAAGAGTATGGCGATGATTTTTTACCGTTTTTCCAATTCCAGTTTTACCTTTTGGGGAGTCATCGCCAGAGGGGGATACCCACGCGGCAGGGGCGGAGCCCCCAAGAGCGTCTAAAAAAAATGATCTTTATCAGTGGCAAAATAATTCCAAAACACTCTAGAAAATACTGACATATGACAAATAAAGCGTCTGAAAAAAGATTATTTCCGGAAATTTTTCTTAATTTTCGATGCTGCCAGTTTCTCGATCGCGGCAACATCCACGCGTTTTTCTGTCACAAGTTTGTTGTTGCGGATGGCACTCTCCACAAATCCCTTACCGGTATCGTTCCGGATGACAAGCGTAGTAAATCCTGCGGGACTGCCAACCGCCCCGGCCGAGAGATCGGCGCAAAGCGATGAGAAGTCCGTGCAGATCCGGCAGCCCGGCCGGATCGTATCCTCAAGATCTGCAAGCGGCACGGTAAGGTGCGTGTTATCCTGCTTTAAGATGTCCAGCTTGCCTTTCACGTCCAGTTTTTTTATCTCGTGCGGTGCGAGCTTGTACTTCTTTTCCAGTTTGCCGTGCACGAGGCCTGCGTAATCGAAGGTCTCTGTGCAGAAAAGCCCGACAACGAGCCGGATCGTTTTTGCGTACGGGCGCAGGAGATCGTTTTCGCTTGCCCGGATCCGGAAAGCGGCCTGCACAGCGCAGGGAACGCCAATCACCGCGATTTTCGTGCACTTGCGTGTGATCGCAGCATCCTTGAGCGCTGCAAGGAGCGGCACCCACCAGCTGTACCGGCTGCCGGCCTCCTGGATGAGGACTTCAGACTTCGTGATGACCGCTGAAGAGGGTTTCAGCGTCCAGGGGTCTTCGGTCACCGTGACAACGGCATCGATGAGGCCCTCGTCAATGGCGTTTGCAAGGATTGCCGTAATCGCTCCGCCGCTCTGCCGGTGCGGGATCTCAAAGGCCGCTTTTGCCGAAAGCAGTTCGAGGTATACGCCAAGTGTCTCTTTCGGCTGGTCTACAACTCTCGGGCAGACCGCATAGCACGCCCCGCAGGGGACGCTGTCGGTCGCCTGCTTGCAGTAGCCGTTGCTTCCCGGGCTTACCACCATCTCCCCTTCCGCAAAGGAGAGGGCGTCGGCCGGGCAGACCGCGACACACGCGCCGCATCCCGAGCATTTCTTTGTGTCCCAGACCTCGCTTTTCAAATCGAGATAACTCTTTTCTGCCATCGCCATCACTCCGGTGTATACTTGCTTGCAAACGGCCGTGCGCTCGCTGCCGCGATCCGGGAGTATCCTGCCGCAAGGAGCGGGGCCGGATCGATCCCGAACGCGTTTGCAAAATCCCCGATGATGGGTTGTATCACCGCCATCTGTTCGGCAGTCGCCGGCAGCTGCTTTGCACCAACCCCGAGATATTTCTCATCCACGTTTCCGCGGACAAAGATCTCGCCGCCATGGATGCCGCTTCCGATACCACGCTCGGCGACCGGCACCTGACCGTTCATGCCAAGGACAATCAGGAGGCCCCCTGCCATGTACTCGCCAAGGTATGCACGGGCAAAACCGCCGACAACGAGAATCGGGCGCTTCTCCTTGTACTGCTTCATGTGGATGCCGCCACGGTACCCGATGTTGTCCCGGACATAGACCCGGCCGCCCCGCATGCTGTGGGCGGTCGCATCCCCGGTGCTCCCATGGATAATCAATCTGCCCTTATCCATCGTGTTGCCCGGTGCATGGTCCGCGTTGCCATGGACAATAATAGTCGGCCCGCTCATGAACATCGCCAGATCGCCGCCCGGGACGCCATTTACCGTGATCGTCACATCGTTGCCTGTGAGCCCGTCCCCGATGAACCGCTGGCCGAGCACGTTGTCGATCACGATCTCTTTTGCGCCTTCGCAGATGGCTTTCCGGATCTGCTGGTTAAGCGGGGTGTAGTGCAGGTCTTTTGCATCGATGCGTACTGCTGCCATCCTCACGCCCCCACGGTCTTTACATCAAGGACCTGGAGCAGGCCCTCGTCAAGCATGTAGCCCCGGAGCCGGTCGCGGTTGCCCCGCAGGCTCTCGATGCTGTTGATGCCGGCCGCGCCCATGAGCTCTGCAATCTCGTCGGTCCACGCGTGGATCAGGTTTGCTACCTGCACGGCGTTTGTCTCCGGATCAAGCCTCTTTGTGAGTTCCGGTTTCTGGGTCGCAATCCCCCATGCGCAGGTACCCCGGTTGCAGGTGCCGCAGACACGGCAGCCCATCGCAACAAGAGCGGAAGTCCCAATGTAGACCGCGTCGGCACCGAGGCAGATTATTTTCGCGATATCTGCGCTCTGCCGGATTCCGCCGCTTGCGATGATTGAAACCTCGTTTCTGATTCCCTGCTTTCGGAGCTTTGCGTCGACACTGGCGACTGCCGCTTCGACCGGGATACCAACGTGGTCGCGGAAGACCCGGGGTGCAGCTCCAGTGCCGCCGCGGAACCCGTCGACAACTACGGCATCTGCGCCTGAGCGTGCAATTCCAGCCGCGATTGCAGCCGAGTTGTGCACGGCGGCGATCTTCACAAAAACCGGTTTCTTCCACTCAGTCGCCTCCTTGAGACTGTGCACGAGCTGTTTTAAGTCCTCGATACTGTAGATATCATGGTGCGGCGCAGGGCTGATCGCATCGCTGCCCTCGGGGATCATCCGGGTGCAGGACACATCGGCGCAGACTTTCTCGCCCGGCAGGTGGCCTCCGATCCCGGGTTTTGCGCCCTGTCCGATCTTGATCTCAATTGCGGCGCCGCGTTCGAGATAATTGATGTCGACCCCGAACCGGCCTGACGCGACCTGTACGATCATGTGGCTCTGGTACGGGTAGAGCGACTCATGTAAGCCTCCCTCCCCGGTTCCCATAAACGTCCCCATTTTTGTCGCGGCTTTTGCAAGGGCAGTCTGGGCATTGAGGCTGATCGCACCGTAACTCATATGCCCGATCATGATCGGCGTCTCGATTTTCAGGTTCGGGGCGAGCTTGGTCAGGAGCTCTGTGTCGCCATTCTTATGCTCCTTAACGGAAAGTGCCGCGGGCTTTTTCCCGATGTACGTCCGCAGCTCCATGGGTTCCCTGAGCGGGTCTATGGAGGGGTTGGTGACCTGGCAGGCGTCAAGGACAAGCCGGTCGAAGATCATCGGGTAGGGGAGGACGTTTCCCATCCCGGCAACGATGATCTTACCGGTCTTTGCCTGGTTAAAGACTGCTTCCCGGATTTCGCGGGTCCATACCGGGTGGCTCCGGTAATCCGTGGGCTTCTCGTAGATGTCGATCGCGTCGCGGGGACAAAATGCGAGGCAGCGGTGGCAGGCCACGCAGTTTCTTGAATTGACAACAATTTTGTTGTCCTCTTTCCTGAACACGTCGTACGAGCAGTTCTCGACACAGCGGCCGCAGTTCATGCAGCGCTCGGTATTGAGTTCTATCTTGAAGCGGAGCGGGATACTGCCGATGCTCATGCAATGACCCTCCCGATGACAGGCTCGCCGGCCTTGGGCATGCGGACATCCTCGATCTCCGGTTCGATGCGCCGGATTGCCGCTTCTTCGCTTGAGATGTAAAGCCGGTCCTTGTATTCACCGGTCACGAGCGGGCGCAATTTGATCCGGTCGGTAAACCCCACGAGGGTATCGGCAGTCGCGACGCAGATCGCGAATGGACCGTTCATGAGTGCAGGGCCGTATGTGAGCCGGAGTGCACGGTTGAGCTCCCGTTCCTTTTCCGGCATGGCATCGATCTCGTCCCAGAACGGAGGGGCAAGGGCACGCACCGCCAGATTCTCGGAAAGACCGTGCTTTCGTACCAGCAGATCGACGAGATATGCGACGACTTCCGTATCGGTGTACATCGAGCAGTTGTACCCGTAGCTCTCGATGTAGCGCCGGTTGGTGCCATAGGATGTAATCTCGCCGTTGTGGACAACGCTCCAGTCAAGGAGGTTAAAGGGGTGTGCCCCGCCCCACCAGCCGGGCGTGTTCGTGGGGTACCGGTTGTGGGCAAGCCAGAGGTATCCCTTGTAATCCTGTATCCGGTAGAGGTTAGCGACCTGCTCGGGCCATCCCGCAGCCTTGAAGACACCCATATTCTTTCCCGATGAAATAATGAGGCTGCCATTGTGTGCAGAGTTTACATTCATAACCAGCCGCATGACAATATCGTCGGCGGTGGTGAGGGGGTTCTGTGCACGGGTGATATCAGGCTTGAAAAAAAAACGCCACGGCGTATGGACTTTTTTAATTCCTGCTTCATAGATCGGGATCGCTTCACAATGGACGATCCGCCCCCATTCTTCGAGATCTTTGATGAGCGCTGGTTTGTTCTCCCGAACATTGTCAAAGAAGACATGTATGGCATAGGAATCCGCAAACTCCGGGTAGATCCCATAGGCTGCATACCCGGCGCCTTCCCCGCTTCCCCGCTCGTCCATTGACGCGAGTGCCTCCCGTATCTTACTGCCGTCCATGCACTGGCGGCGTTTGTCGATGACCCCTATAATTCCGCACATAGTATCACAATCGGGATGTTTCTAGCGTAGTGAACTTTTCCCTCGCTTGAATGTACTCATTCTTTCAAAAAGGAATGGGTAGCACTCTTCCTAAAGAGTTGGTTCATAAAATATAAATGTCATTGGTTGGAAACATAGTTCCATTATGTCAGCGGACGTATCCAAGTTGCTCAAGAAAATTGAGGCCGATAGTGTCAAATTTATCCGGCTCCAGTTCACCGATGTGCCCGGCATGCCAAAGAATGCAGCAATCCCGGTTGCACAGGCCGAGAAGGCCCTGACTGACGGGACCTGGTTCGACGGGTCCTCCATTGAAGGTTTCACCCGGATTGAGGAGTCGGATATGCTCCTCAAGGCAGACCCGGCCTCGTATACGATCCTGCCCTGGCGGCCCCAGGAAGGAAAGGTCGCCCGGTTCATGTGCGACGTGTACACGTACGGGAACAAACCCTTTGAGGGCGACCCCCGGTTCGTGTTAAAGAAGGTTGAGGCCGAAGCGGCAAAGATGGGATATACCTTCAACACCGGGCCCGAACTTGAGTTTTTCCTTTTCAACCTTGTCGACGGCAAGCCGACCACGCAGTTCATCGACCAGGGCTGTTATTTTGATCTGGCCCCCCAGGATCAGGCAGAAGACGTGCGCCGCGACATCGTACTCGCGCTCAACGGAATGGGCTTTGAGATCGAAATGTCCCACCATGAGGTTGCCGCAAGCCAGCACGAGATCGATTTCAAGTACGCTGATGCACTTACGACCGCAGACCGGGTCATGACGTTCAAGTTTGCGACCAAGGCCATTGCGCTCAATTACGGTCTGCACGCGTCGTTCATGGCAAAGCCGATCGGCGGTATCAACGGGAGTGGTATGCACACCCACGGGTCGCTTGCAAAGAACGGCAAGAATTCTTTCTACGATCCCAATGCGCCTGACGGCCTCTCCGACACCGCGCTCTACTATATCGGCGGTCTCTTAAAGCACGCAAAGGCGATCACCCGTGTCGCAAACCCGACGATCAACTCCTACAAGCGTCTCGTCCCCGGCTACGAGGCTCCCTGCTACATTTCGTGGAGCACCACGAACCGATCCGCCCTGATCCGGGTACCGGCCGCCCGCGGTAACAGCACCCGTGCCGAGTTCCGCAGCCCGGACCCGATGTGCAACCCATACCTTACGTTCGCCTGTATGCTCGCTGCCGGTCTTGACGGTGTGAAGAATAAGATTATGCCGCCTGAGTCGACCAACGTCAATATCTATCACCTGAGCGCAAAAGAGCGCAAGAAGATGAAGATCGATATGCTGCCCGGCAGCCTTACCGAGGCCCACGAGTACCTGTTAAAAGATCAGGTGCTCTGCGACGCGCTCGGCCCGCACATTCTCGAAACCTTAACGAACATCACCGTAGCGGAGACCGATGCGTTCCGTCTCGCGGTTCACCCGTGGGAACTGGACCGGTACCTCGCTACCTACTAATCTCATAAAATTTTTAATCACGACATGGCACAGGCTGGACTTTTTATCCGGTAACTGACCTTAAAGTCTCTCTGACACTGTTACCTCATGGTATACAGGAAAAGGATATGCCCCGACGGGTGCGACTGCCCGCTCATCTACGGTAAGAACGCCTGCATGCTCCTCAACGTCAGAGTGGTCGCGGACACGACGTCCCATATATCTGTTACAGGAGAAAAATATGGCTCTGGATACCGGTGTTACAACCTGGCTCATGGTCTCTGCGCTTCTGGTCATGCTGATGACCCCGGGAGTGGGTTTTTTTTATGGCGGACTTGTCAGAAAGAAGAATTTTATCTCGATGATTGCCCTCTCGTTTGTGGTACTCTCGCTCGTGAGTATCCAGTGGATCCTGGTCGGGTACTCGCTTGCATTCGGCCCTGACGTTGGAGGGTTTATCGGCAACCTGCAGTACCTCGGACTTAACGGGGTTAGTGCGAATGCCGGGAGTGCAGCCTACCCGCCGCTCATCTACATGGTTTTCCAGCTCTTCTTTGCATCCGTTACGATCACGATTGTTACCTCCGCGGTTGCAGAGCGGATCAAGCTGACGTCGTTTATCGTGTTCGTGCTCGTATGGCTGACAGTCGTGTACTGTCCGCTCGCGCATTGGGCGTGGGGGGGCGGCTGGGCGCAGCAGATGGGCCTGATCGATTTTGCCGGCGGGACAGTTGTCGAGATCTGTTCGGGATTTGCCGCGCTTGCGCTGGCACTTGTGATCGGGAAACGGGCGGGTTTTGGAGAATATTCTCTTGAGCCCCACAACATCCCGATCGCGCTCCTCGGTGCAGCTCTCCTCTGGTTTGGGTGGTTCGGGTTTAATGCCGGCAGCGCCCTCGCGGTAAATGCGAGCGCAGTTACGGCGTTTGTGAACACGAACACCGCAGCGGCAGCCGGTGCGCTTGCCTGGATGTTTGCGAGCTGGTATCACGGTAAGCCCAGCTCCCTTGGGATGGTGAGCGGTGCGATCGCCGGGATGGTGGCGATAACACCTGCGGCCGGCTTCGTCAGCCCGCTTGTGGCCATTCTTATCGGTGCAGTCGCAGGTGTGCTCTGCTTTGCGATGATGCTCGTGCGGATCCGCAGGCAGTTTGACGAGAGCCTTGACGCGTGGGCGATCCATGGCATGGGCGGCCTCTGGGGTACGCTCGCGACCGGCCTGTTTGCGGCAGCGGCAGTTGCCGGGTTCTCCGGTCTCTTTGAAGGGAATGTCCACCAGTTTCTCGTAAACGCGGTAGGTGCGTTTGCGGCTGTGATCTATGCGTTTGTTATGACGTATGTGATTGCGGCTATCGTCGATCGGTTTATGGGGCTGCGGGTAACACCCGATGAGGAGTACGTCGGACTCGATATCTGCCAATATGGCGAGCGGGCGTAGGGGATCCTGCACGCTTTTTACTTTTTTCTAAAGATACTCTGGCGACCGTGAG
>NZ_PMZU01000066.1:15199-30370 GCF_003170075.1 Methanoregula sp. | reverse complement strand
GTTTATACACAGTTGGATGCCCACACAATGGGCAGACTCCGGCAATTTTTCCGGCACTCCTACCACCAGTTTGCACCATACAAGATGTCTTTTAAACTTTACACTATATAAAAATAACAGTTATATCTCTTATTGTATGTAAAATCTATACGACATTGCACATCTGGGTTCTGGTGCATCTGCGGCTTCCCGCACACTTTCACGCCTCGCACGGCCGTTGGGGCACTGTTGAGAAATGCGCTTCATAAAATAGTATACTATTCTGGATTCTAAAAGGTTAATCGGACAAAGGATATGGGAGATTTCAGAGGGTGAAAAAGAGCAATAAGAACATTAAATGAATACTACCCTACGGACTGTGATTTGCCTGTGAGAACCGAGAAACGCAAAAGAGAAATGCATGGGGACCCGACGAGGGCAGATGATAGATCGACAACTTCATGCACTACCATCCAGAAGATATCCGTAATGGCAAGTAGACGCAAAAGTAAGAAGATAGTCCGGCATTGGAAGCCACAGGTCAGGCGCGAAATAAAGATGCTACCGGCAACCGTGATATTCTCCTGCCCTAAGTGCGGACGGCGATACGATATCAACGTCGCCAAGGAGGACATTCCCCTGGCAAAGTTCCATTGCCCGTACGATGGGGCAGAGTGCGATAAGATCCCAATTTCAAAAGATAACCTCCTTTAGGTGCCATGTAATATTAATGCCATCCGCCGATGAAAACGCCAAAAGAAACGCATGGTGTGATGCACCGCCTCATGGGTGGGGGGTGACCCCCCTGCTGAGCGGACAGAAGGGGCGGGGGTACCCCCGCCATGATCATAAGAGGAGGGACTACCCCCTGTCTGGCAAGCGTCCGGGAACCGGGGCGTCCGGCGTAACGTCCATGAAATTCCATGCGAAGCACGGGTCATGGTGCTGGAAACGAGGGGGGGTACCCCCTCCGTTTTCCTAAAAGGATGGGGGTGCTGCCTCCGGAAAAATAAATGATGAGGGGGATCCCCCCTCTCCCTCCGGCCCTTTACCGCGGTGCAGGGCCTGAATCTCATCAGCAGCGCAGGTTATTTGTGGCGACCGGATCCCGTGGAGTCACGAAGGTTCTTGTCGCCGCGCCGGACTTCCATTTTCATGGTGCCGTCGGACTGCATGATCCGGACCATATCAGGCTCTGCGGGTTCGGCCGTGACCTCCGGTCTGGCTGCGCTCTTCGGGCGGATCACCATATGGGGCTCCACGGGTGCGGCAACGGGCGCGGGTGCGGCTGTGGTATTCTCCGGCGCCGTTTTCAGGGTTCCCTGAACGGTTGGTTCCCGTGCCTGCGGCTGCCGGTTTTGCTCCCCGCCCTGCTGGGCACGCTTCATGGCGATGGCCTTGATGTCGAGCATCTCCGCCATTAGTCCCTTGACGAGCGCTTCCATCTCTTCGGTCTTCTTTTCGAGTGCTGCAATCCGGTCATCCGGCCCGCCGGTTTCTGAAATCTCCATACACGTAATCAGTCTTTTCTGATGAAAGTCTTTGTTCCCCCATGATTCGATCTGTGGGTCAGGGTGTACATACAGAACCCTCCAGCATCCCCCCGACAGGGTAACAGCAGGGGCAGGTTTCCGGCCCGGGGATTTCCCGGGGCTGCCTGCCCCAAACACCAGAAGCCCCGCTTCTGATAATCCACAACGATTTTTTCTTATTATCGCAGGTTCCTGACCGTGCACGGCACGTCAGGGTAGAGCGTTCGGGAACGATCCTTACAAAAACGAAAACGTCTCCGGTACCAGCGTCTGGAGATCCACCATCACGGCCTGCGCCGGCGTCGGGTTCACGTTCATCTGCTTCTGGAACGCGGTCTGGGACTGCCATGTGCCCGCGTTGATACCGAGTACCCCGCGATAGTTTGTCAGCCCCGTGATATGGATGTGTCCCGTGTGGAGGATCTCCGGGAGCGGGTCGATGATTAAGCGGTCGGTTTTTCCTGCGGCAATCGGGGTGCGCCCTCCGTAGGCAGGGGCGAGGTGCCGGCGCTGGAGCATCTCCTCCATCATCTTCCCGCCCTGCTCGTAGGAGGCCCCGGGGATGAGCCCGATCATGTCATCGATCGACCTGCCGTGGTACATCAGGACCCGCACGCCCTGCAGGTTCACAAGCGCCGGGTTCTCGACGAGCATACAGTTCTCGGGGAACTTTTTCGTGAACTGCGCCGGGATCACCGGCTGGGGCTCGGCGCCCCGCACCACGTCGTGGTTGCCCGGCGCGACGATGATCTTGATCCGGTGCGGGATCGCACTGATCAGATCGCCGAACGCGTCGTACTGCTCATAGATGTTTTTGATGGTCAGTTCCTGCTCCTGCCCCGGGAAGACCCCGATCCCGTCCACGAGGTCGCCTGCGATCAAAAGGTAGGAGGCCCCTGATTCCGTGATCCAGTCGACAAACCGGTTCCAGGCGTCCCGAAGAAACGTATTGCTTCCCACGTGGACATCGGAGATGAAGACAGCCTTTCCCGGCTGTTCGCTCAAGAAAGGCTTGTTGTCGATCCTGATATCAGGCCGGAACATCTGCTCGGCAAAGAAGAGCCTGCCGTCGTTTGAAAGTTTGCCCTTGACGCCTATCACCTCGTCCGGGATCAGGCGCTCGGCATCGGCAAAGACCGGCCGGTCCTTCCGGAAGAGCACCGAGAGGTTTGCTGTGGTATCTTCCAGTTCTGCGATCCGGTGGCCGTTTGTCGTGGTCTTGACCTCGGCGACCATTCCGATCACGGTGCACTCCTCCTGCCGGTACCGGGGCGAACGGGTGAGCCCTTCGATCGGCATCGCCCCGCACCGTCCCCGGATCATCCCCCCGAGCCGGCTGTACCGGTCCCGGAAATAGTGGAGGTAGTCAGCCGTGCCGTTGACGCTTCCCGATGTGCCGGGGCTCCCGGAGACGATCTCAACCGAGGGGTCGGTCAGAAACCGCATCCCGTCGCGGGTGGCGCTCATGCCCGGGATGTGCTTTGCCGAAACCACCACGGTATCCTCCGGGACGCCGGCGATGATGCGATCGATCAGCTCCGGGTTGTCCTGCTCCTGGATGTACCTCACGACGTCGGGGTGCACCTGGAGCCGGGTATCGAGGAACCGGAGGGTGATCTGCTGCGCATCAAGCATAACGTAGTATATTGCAGCACTCTGGAAAATAATCATATCATCCTGCACGTGTCCCCCCACGGCATCGGCAGTGGGGAATCCTTGATATCATCCTCCGTCAAACCCTGTTCACTTCGCGGGTGCCCCCCGCTCTCCCCGATACCATGCTTGATACATTCCAGATGTTTATCCTGGCATTTGCCCTCGGCCTGACCGGCGCCCTCGCACCGGGCCCCACGCTCGTCGCCACCATCAACGCATCGGTTACTGGAGGCTGGACGATGGGTCCCCGGGTGACGCTCGGCCACATGCTCTCCGAACTGGTTATCGTTATTTTAATCATTGCCGGCCTCGCAACCGTTGCCCTGCGGTACACAACGGCGGTTGCCGTCATCGGGGGTATGGCGCTCGTGATCTTCGGTATCCTCACGATCGCAGGGAGCCGGGGGGTCTCGCTCGCAGGCAGCGGCAACGGGACAGCAGCCGTAACGGCAAACCCGTACTTTGCCGGTTTTTTCACGAGTGTCGCAAACCCGTATTTCTGGATCTGGTGGCTCACGGTCGGGAGCGCGATGGTGATCGCAGGGCTCGCCGGCGGGATCATCCTCGCCTGTGTGTTTATGGCCGGGCACTGGTGTGCGGATCTCGGGTGGTATACCGTGGTATCGACCGGCATTTCCAAAGGTAAGGCCCTCCTCTCCGACACCACGTACCAGCGGATCATGATCGCGTGCGGCATCTTCCTTGTCATCTTCGGGGTTTATTACCTCGTGCGGGTCGTTGTACCGCCGGCCTGATCCTCCCTGGGGGACAGGGTGCGGTATATTAACAAAAAACGCCAATAAAGAACGCTTAAGGAATGGCAGAGAAAGAACCGTCGCGGTATATCCGCACGATGATCCATAAGTTCAGGACGAGCGAGCACTGGGCGGTCTCCCTTGCCCGCGACATCCTCTGGGTGGCAGCGGTCGTGGGCGGTATCGCGCTCGCGCTCTACCTCGTCTGCGGGACGTGGCCGGCGGTCGTTACCGTAGAATCGGGGAGCATGGAGCCCCACATGAATATCGGCGACCTCGTTGTCGTGGTGCAGCAGGACCGGTTCGGCCCCGTCCAGACATGGAACGAGGCAAAGACGACCGGGTACCAGAAGTTCGGCGATTACGGGGACGTGATCATCTACCGCCCGAACGGCGAGACCGACTTCTGGGCACAGATCGGTCTTCTCCCGCTATCAAAGCAGCACCCGATCATCCACCGGGCCATGACCTGGGTCGATGCAGGAGATCCCGAACCGTCGTATCTCAACCCGTACCGCGGGAATGTAACCCCCTCCGGGTATATTCCGCTTGTGACGACCAATACGACCGTGTACGGGTACTATCTTCTGTACCCCGCCAATGCCACGCCACCGGAAAATATCTCTTCCGATGCGAAGGGCATGGGATTTTCCACGGCCACCCAGAAATACTTCCTCCCCGAGCAGTACGTGACAAACGGGTCCGGGTATCTCAGGTACGGCGATGCAACGGCGCATGGTGGCTACATCACCAAAGGCGATAACAACCCGGTGAGCGATGAAGGGTACCTCACGGTCGGCGATATCACGATGATTGAACCGGTCGAAAAAGAGTGGGTCGTCGGTAAGGCACTCTTTACCATCCCGCTCGTGGGCTTGCTCCCGCTCCATATCTGGGAAGTGGTCATCGTCGTTATAGCAGTGATGGTTGCCTGGGACTGGTATGCAAAAAGAAAGGAAACGGCATCAGGTAAAAAGGCCGGGAAATCCAAAAAACCGCAAAAGGGTTCCCGGCAGAAAAAATAACCCAATACTAATGTCGTGACGACAATGACACCCGCACATACCCTATTCACCACACTCCTGCGTGACGTACAGGCCGGCCACCGGCTCACACCAGACGAAGGTGAATTCCTCATGAAGACGACCGGCCGCGACGTGTTCCGCGTCACTGCGGCTGCAGACGAGGTGCGGGAGGAGAAAGTCGGTGATATCGTCACCTACGTCAGGAACCAGAACCTGCACGTCACGAACATCTGCAAGAACCTCTGTGGTTTCTGCGGCTTCGGGAAGAAAGCGACCGATCCCGGGGCCTACTGCCTGGACCTGGACACGATCCTGGCCGGGACACGGCTGGCACAGGAACGTCATGTCACCGAGATCTGTTTTCTCTCTGGCGTCAATCCTGCGTTTGACCTTGACAGCTACACCGGGCTGCTCACCGCGGTGCACGAGATCGCCCCGGCAATCCACCTCCACGCGTTCAGCCCGGACGAGGTAGCGCATGCGGCAAGAAGGAGCCGGTGCACCACGGCGGAAGTTCTTGCAGCCCTCAAAAACGCCGGCCTCGGCTCTCTCCAGGGAACCGCCGCGGAGATCCTGATCGAATCCGTGCGGAAGGTGATCTGCCCCCGTAAAATTTCCGGCGCCGAATGGGTGCGGATCATCAAAGAGGCGCACGTGATGGGCATCCGTACATCCGCGACCATCATGTACGGCTCGTACGAGTCCGCCCGCGACCAGGTGGATCACATGGCGATCGTGCGGGAGATTCAGGACGAGACTCACGGTTTTACCGAGTTCATCCCGATGTCCTATATCCATACCAACACCCCGCTCTTTATGCAGGGGATTGGGCGGGCCGGGGCAACGGGGAGAGAAGACCTGCTGATGATCGCCGTTTCCCGGCTGTTTTTGGACAATTTCAACAATGTGCAGGTCTCGTGGGGCAAGCTGGGGCTCAAGATGACGCAGCTTGCGCTCCTCTGCGGGGGAAACGACCTTGCCGGCACAATGTTCACCGATGAGGTCTCCGTGGATGCGGGCGCAGGTGATGCCAGTTATCTCGATCCGTCGGTCATGGAACGGATGACGGCGGATCTCGGGCGGACGCTCCGGCAGAGGACGACGCTGTACGATCTCGTCTGATCCGCTGAAACGGCGAAAATCTGTTAAAAACGGTTTTTTGGGTTATTGCCAGGATTCGGACAATATCACAGCAGTTCCAGCGCCTGCTTGCCGGTCATGCCGTTTATGATCCCGCGCCCCATCGCACCCCGGTTAGTCTCTTTTACGATACCGGTGAGGATATCATTGGTGTTCACGATGGACGGCCCGATCGCGGGGCGGACTTTTGCCGCGGGGTAACTGAATGAGTCCAGTGCCGCCACATCGAAGGCTCCGCACCCGACCAGCCCCACATCGGTGATAATGGCTACGAGATTTGCCGGTCCCAGCGGGATGACGTACCCGTTGGCAACCTTATGCGACAGATGAACGGTGACCTTTTCCATAACTCTCCAGAATGCACATTGGCGTCGCTGTGTTATAAGTATAATGCGGCCATGCACGCCTTAAGATAGGTTTACGTTAAGTATGACACAGTGTGACATACTGGACAGATGGATGGAACCGGTATGGATACAGACCTTTCAACGATGCTCTCTGATGCAACAGGTGGACACCGGATCAGTGAAACGGATGCGCTGCGGCTCTTTGGGACACGCGACCGCGATGTCTGGAAGATCACGGCATCCGCCGATGAAAAACGGGAAAACGTCGTCGGCAATGCGGTCACCTATGTCCGCAACCAGAACATCAACGTGACCAACCTCTGCATCAATGCCTGCGGTTTCTGCGGCTTCTCCAAAAAGCCGGGCGACGAAGGGATCTATTTCCACAACCGGCAGGTCATCGAGGAGAAGGCACGGCTCGCGAAGTCCCGGGGCGTATCCGAGATCTGCACGGTCAGCGGCCTGCACCCCGCATTTACCGCACAGTCCTATATCGACACCTACCGCTGGATCAGTGAAGCGGCCCCGGGAGTACACCTGCACGCGAGCAATCCCATGGAAGTCGCATATGCGGCACAAAAGAGCCAGATGACTACAAAGGAAGTGCTCTCGCAGATGAAGGCGGCCGGTCTTTCGTCGATGTGCGGGACGGCAGCAGAGATCCTTGTGGATCCGGTCCGGGAGAAGATCTGCCCGCAGAAGATCTCCACCGAAGTGTGGGTCCATATCATCCAGGAGGCCCACCACCTTGGCATTCCAACGACGGCGACGATCATGTACGGTCACTGCGAGAGCGATAATGACCGGGTCCGGCACCTCGCGATCCTCCGGCAGATCCAGGATGAGACCCGCGGCTTTACGGAGTTTGTCCCGCTCTCGTTCATCCACATGAACACCCCGATCTTTCGGAACGGGCAGGCCCGGGCGGGAGCGACCGGCCGCGAGGATATCCTGATGGTCGCCGTCGCACGGCTTTTCCTTGACAATTTTAAAAACATCCAGGTCTCGTGGGTCAAAGAAGGGATCAAGATGGCGCAGCTGGGCCTTATTGCCGGGGCAAATGACCTCGGCGGCACCATGTTTGAGGAGAGCATCTCGAAAGGGGCCGGGGCGACCAATACGGACTACCTCGACCCGGCCGAGATGCAGCGGGTGGCAGAAGACCTCGGGCGGACGCTGTGCCGGCGCACGACGCTTTATAATCGGGCTTGAGTGAAGTGTTCCCAGACGAAATAACCGGGAAAAGAAAGGATTGATGACGGGCACTGTCTAATCGTGATTGGGCAGGAGCAGCCTGACGATCTTGTCCCCGGTCTTTTTTGCATGCGCCACGGCTTTTGCATCGTTCATGACATCCCCCTCATCCGTTCCGGTACCGGTGACCGCCCCGAGGGATGCAAACTCGTGGGCGCTGAGGAACCCTTCGATCGTTTTTACCGTCCGTTCAGCACCTGCCGAGGCGTTGACCGCGACCGCGATGCCCTTTCGGCCGGCGAGCTTGTGGTCATGGTAGAGTGAGTACGTGCGGTCAATGAAATTCTTGAGCTGGCCGCAGATATCGTAGTAATACGTGGGCGAACCGATCACGAGCACCTCGCAGTCCAGCACCTTCTGTGCAATACTCCCCCAATCGTCTCCCTCGATCACGCACCACTTCTTCTCTTTGCATTTCAGGCAGCCCAGGCACGGGTGGATCTTTTTCCCGGCAAGGGAGACAAATTCCGTTTTTATGCCTGCCTCCTTGCACTGCCCGAGGATCACCTTGATGAGCTGTGCGGTGTTCCCCTCTTTTCGCATGCTGCCCGACAACCCGAGAACTTTCATAGGTTACCCTTTGTTTTGGGGGTAATGATAGTTTTGATCCGGGAAGAAAGCCCGAGCCCGGAAAACGCCATGACGATCTCGGCCTGCGGGTCGCTGCTCCGGTACAGGAGATGGGACGGGCAGCCGCAGTCGCTGCACCCGAACCTTTCCACTCCGGGGCCTCCCCGGGCAAGGGCGGATGCGAACCGGCATTCGAAGCGCTCCTGTGTCTGGGCATACACGGCATACGTGAGCCGGAAGCGGGGATCGGTCAGCAGGTAATCGATATGCCATTTCGGCCGCTTGTCCCTGTGCTCCGCGAGCCTCGTATGGCGTTCGAGCCGTAAGAGGCCACCGGGCCCGAGGGCAGATCCGATGTAGCAGTGCCAGCCGGCCGCAAACGCGAGGTTTCCGAGCGCCCCGATCCGTACGGTACAGGCAGGA
Organism: Methanoregula sp.; assembly: GCF_003170075.1. Taxonomy (GTDB): domain Archaea; phylum Halobacteriota; class Methanomicrobia; order Methanomicrobiales; family Methanospirillaceae; genus Methanoregula. The sequence continues at coordinate 21,689 of NZ_PMZU01000066.1, read as the reverse complement.
TTTTTCAGAACGAGGCAGTAAATCCCCTTATCCATACCCGCCCTTCATGAGCTGCTGTGCTGCTGCGATGTGCCGTTTCCCGCCGCAGTCCACCGGCTCCCCGTGCCCCGGGTAGAGTCCCTCCACGTTGAGCGGCGCAAGCCGGTCAAGGGACTTTGCAAGTGCCTGCCGGCTTCCCCCGGGGAAATCGTAGCGGCCGAACGCGCCGTCGGTAAATACGGTATCGCCGCTGATGAGTACTTTGTCCTGTTCCGACCAGAGGCTGATGCTTCCCGGGGTGTGGCCCGGCGTGTGGATGACCAGAAGGCCCCCGATCGTATCCCCGTCAGAAAGCACGATATCCGGCACGATGCCGGGCGAGCGGGCGCCAAACTGCATCGAGAGACTTTTCCCGTCATCGATAAGCCCCCCGGCATCGTCCCGGTGTATCGCGATCTTTGCTTTACACATGTGGGCGATCTCCTTGACATGGGCGATATGGTCGAAGTGGCAGTGGGTCAGGACTATGGTATCGATTTCATCTTTGTACGGCTGGATGGCCATCGGGAAAACACCGGCATCCACGAGGACCGTGCCGAAAATATACGAGTTTGCGAGTGCCCCCTGTTCGGGAATCCACCTGACCTTCATGCACAATAATAAAGCATACCAACAGATGTTTGTTATGGATATGCTCATCCGCAGATGCTCTTCTTCTGTTCCCGATCACGTAGTGGAGGCTGCACGGGCAGAGGGCATGGACGCGGAACAGATGGCCCGGCTCGTGGCTGCCGGGCGGATCGTGATCCCGGCAAACCCAAAGCGACCGCACCGGCTCTGTGCCATTGGCGAGGGGTGCACGGTCAAGGTGAACGTGAACGTCGGGACATCGGGCACCCGGTGCGACTTTGCGCTTGAGGAGAAGAAGGCGCGAGGAGCACTCGATAACGGGGCCGATGCGATCATGGACCTCTCGACCGGCGGGGACCTCGTGGCAATCAGGAAAAAGATGCTTGCCCTTGACACCACGGTGGGCACGGTGCCGGTCTACGAGGCGGTGCGCCGGGCGGGTAACGCCGCGGATGTCGATGCCGACCTGCTTTTTAAGGTCATCCGGGAGCACTGCGAGCAGGGCGTGGATTTCCTGACGCTTCACTGCGGTGTGAACCGGCAGGTGCTCGACGCTCTGAAACAAGACCCGCGGCTTATGGGGGTCGTGAGCCGGGGCGGGACGTTCCACTGCGCGATGATGATGCTCCGGGACGAGGAGAACCCGCTTTATTCCGAGTTCGACTATCTCCTTGAGATCCTCGCGGAATATGACGTCACGATCAGTCTCGGTGACGGGATGCGGCCCGGCTGCCTGCAGGATGCAGGGAAACTTGCAAAATCGGTGGAGTACGTGACGCTTGGGACGCTTGCGAAACGTGCCCTTGCTCACGGAGTCCAGCGGATGATCGAGGGGCCGGGGCACATGCCGCTCGACCAGGTGGGCTACAACGTGCGGATGATAAAGGAGATCACCGATCATGCGCCGCTTTACCTGCTCGGGCCCATCGTGACCGATATTGCGCCGGGCTATGACCACGTGGTCTCGGCAATCGGGGGAGCGGTTGCCTGCCAGAACGGTGCCGATTTCCTCTGCATGGTCTCGCCAAGCGAGCATCTGGCGCTTCCTGATGTTGACGATATCATCGAGGGGACCCGGGTCGCAAAGATCGCGGCGCACGTGGGGGACACGGTGCGGCGCCACGAGGGATACAAAATGGAGCGCGAGGTGCAGATGGCGGAGGCCCGGCACGACCTCGACTGGGATGCACAGTTCAAACTGGCGATGTACGGTGACCATGCAAAGGCGATCCACGTCAGGGACGGGGAGACCGACACCTGCTCGATGTGCGGGGATCTCTGTGCGATCAAGATGGTCCGGGAATTGTTTGAGGGAAAAGACGGGAAGGGGAAGGATTCGTCACATCCCTGATCCCGTCTCATATTTTTACCGTTTTTCGATCACTGTAGTGCACGAAAACAGACAATATCGTGCATTATAATGTAACAAATGCATGAAAAATGTAAAGGGCATGCGGGAGGTGAAAACAAGCGGATGCTTGTTTGCCGCCATTCGTCCGGGTTATGGGGGTTCCACTCCCACCCATGTGATTTTCCGGGCCGGTTTGTACTTTAGTCCTGCTTTTTCTGCCCGGTCATCATCCCGACAATCTCTCCTGCCGTGACCTGTACGGTCCGGGAGAAGGGGATCTCTTTTGGGATCATCAAAAATTTTATTTTGGCGGTCCCTTCTATCGTCACTTCGATTTTACCCCCCGCAACAAACGCCGAGAGCGCCCCGGGAAGGGCTGCGTTGTGCGAACTGACCCGGACCGGAAGGACAGTCGCGGTACCGGCGGCGATCTTCGCGCTCCCGGTATCCCCTTTCGCGATCACGATTGATGTCCCGGCGCTCCGGTAGGAGACGGTAAACGGGCATGATCCAAGGATCGCGCCCACCGGGTTTTTGTTTTCCACCCGGATCGTGACTGCAAGATCGACCGTGGAAAGGGAGATGTTTTCAAGCGCAACGCCTTCGAGGCTCACGACCGGATCAGACAGGACAGGCATCGTACCACCATAGGGCGAAAAGGGAGATAATCCTGCCCGTAAAGAATGGCGGGACGGTACAGTTTACCGCCGATGGCGAAACTCTCACGGGCAACCTTGTCACAGACAGCATCAGTTCGATCGCGGCGACCCTGCAGAACGGTTCGACACGCTCGGGCTTCATCAATTCCGCAGCCCTGATACTCGATGCCACGAGCTCGTGGACCGTGACCGGGGATTCGAAGCTAACGAGCCTTTCGGACACGAGCGGTATTTCGGGAACGAGCATCACCAATATCTACGGGAACGGCCACACCGTCACGTATGACAAGAGTCTTGCGGCCAACAGTGCGCTCGGCGGGAAGACGTACACGCTGAATGGCGGGGGAAAGCTCACGCCGGCGTAATTTTTTTTGTTTTATCCGGAAAAATTCCCGAGTTATTGTATGACGCTCTTGGGGGCTGCCGCCCCCGCCACTGATGCATCCCCCATTTGCGATGATGCTGTATTACCTTTACTCATGTAGGCACTCGATGCGGGTAATACTGAGGCATCGCATACGCCCCCGCCCCCCTTGGGGGGCAGGGCTGGCGTGAGGGGGGGCAGCAGCATGCCAATAAAATCAGGAAATTTCAGATTACGAAAAAACCGATGAGAGGGAAAAGGGATATCCGGTTTTATTTCTTCGCCAGCTTCAACATCCGGATCGCGAGGTGTGCCGCATTGTCTCCGTTGTCAACACCCACGCACGCGACCGGCACACCCTTTGGCATCTGGACGATCGAGAGCAGGGCGTCAAGGCCGTTTAACGTCGCGCTGACCGGCACGCCGATGACGGGTTTGTCGGTCTTTGACGCGATCACACCGGGCAGCGCTGCAGAGAGCCCGGCGATGGCGATGAAAACTTTACAGGTACTGCTTTTGACATACGCATCCAGCTTATCAGGGTCCCGGTGGGCAGAGATTACCTGGTAGTCCCAGGAAACCTTGTGCTCGTCAAGGACTTTCATTGCCTTGTCGGCAATCGCGGCATCGGATGCTGATCCACAGATAATTGCTACGTCTGCCATATAAGCCATCCAAACTTATATCCCGTCTATATAAATATACTATTGGCAGATTCACATGGAAAAAGAATCACTCCTTATGCTGCCGGGCCCGGTCCCGATGCCGGAACGGGTCAGGTTCGCAATGTCACGCCAGGCAATCAACCACAGGAGCGCCGAGTTTGGCGCGATTTATGCGGACTGTGTGAGGATCTTAAAGACCGCATTTGGAACAACAAACGATGTCGTTGTGATCAGCGGTTCCGGCACGGCCGGTATGGAAGCCGCGGTCGCAAACTTCGGCAGGGATAAGGAGATTGCCTGCTTCGTGAACGGCAAGTTCGGCGAACGACTCTACAAGATCAGCCAGCGCTATGGTAAGGCGCACGAGATCAAGTCAGAGTGGGGAACGCCGTTAAATCTTGTGGCGCTCGAAGAACAGCTCGAAGCGGGTGCAGAGATCGTCACCCTCGTGCACAACGAAACCTCTGCGGGGATCAAGAACCCGGCAGCGGAGGTCGGGAAACTGGCACGCAAGCATGATGCGCTCTTTATCATGGACGGGATCACCTCAGTTGGCGGCGATGTTTTTGAAGCCGACAAGTGGGGTGTTGATGTTGCCATCGTCGGTTCGCAGAAGTGCCTTGCCGCCCCGGCCGGGCTTGCCGGTGTCGCGGTGAGCAGCCGGGCGTGGGAGCGGCTCACCAAGACCCCGCCGTTCTATCTCGATCTTGCTGCGTACAGGAAAAGCGCTGCCGGAAAGCCGATGGAGACCCCCTATACCCCGGCCGTCCCGCTGTTTTTGGCGCTCCGTGAGGCCTGCCTCATTGTCGAGGAAGAAGGACTTGCGAACCGTATCGCCCGCCACCAGAAGATGGCAAAAGCGGTCAGGGCCGCCGCACAGGCATGGGGCCTTTCCCTCTTCCCGAAACTCGATGCAAAGCATGAGTATGCCAACACAGTCACCGCGATCTCGTATCCTGAGGGTGTCAAGGATGACGATGTCCGGGCGACCATAAAGAAGATGGGCATCATTATCGCCGGTGGCCAGGACCACCTGAAGGGCAATATCTTCCGTATCGGGACCATGGGTGCCGTGAGCGCCCCCGAGATCCTCGCAACCCTCGCCGCAACCCAGCACGGCCTTAAAAAAGCCGGCTACAATGTCAAAGGGAACGGCGTCGAGGCCGCTGCTGAGGTGCTGGGATGAAGGTTGGTGTTGCTGACACCACCTTCTCACGTGTCAACATGGGAGCGATCGCCATCGATGAGCTCAAAAAGCACGCGAGTGTGGCGATCGAACGGGTGACCGTGCCGGGAATCAAAGATCTGCCAGTCGCCTGCAAGAAACTGATCGAAGAACGCCGGTGCGAGATCGTGATGGCGCTTGGGATGCCGGGTGGCAAGGAGAAGGACAAGCTCTGCGCCCACGAGGCGTCGCAGGGGCTCATCATGTGCCAGCTCATGACCAACCGCCACATCATCGAGGTGTTCGTGCACGAGGACGAGGCAAAGGACGACCGGGAACTCGCGTGGCTGGCCGAGCGGCGCACCCGGGAACACGCGGAAAATGCGGTAAAGCTCGTCCTTCACCCCGAAGCCCTCACAAAAGAGGCCGGCACCGGCCAGCGCCAGGGGTTCGAGGATGCCGGGCCAGCCCGCAGGTAAAAACCATCTACAGATGTATGAGGGAAATATTGGTCATCAACCACTAACTTATCAGAATTTCTCCGCAGTACTTTCTCGGAACCCGATGGTCAGTTCAATGACCCTGTACCTCCCGCAGCCGCCAGAGCGTTTCGGGGTTCACCCATCTGTCTCGCAAAATGATTCTCATTAAATGGCTCCTGCAACAAGTGGCGTGGTTTACACAGTCTTTTTTCATATCCGCTCCTACGAATCCATTACTTTATTTGATCTCGATTCTCTCGCCGGTCTCCAAGTATAGGACGTTCTCGGCGATCTTGCAGGCATGATCGCCGCAACGCTCGAGGTACCGGGCAATGATGATGTAGAACGTGGCCTGCGTGATGGTCTTGGGGTTCTCCATCATGTGCGTGATTGATTCGCGGAAGATGGATTGGCGAAGTGCGTCAACCGCGTCGTCCCGTGCGGAAAAACCGTCGAGAATCTTTTTGTTGTCCGTCTCGTAGGCCGTGATCGCATCGTCGATCATCGCAAGCACGTACTCCGACATGAGGGGCAGGCTCATCATGTTCGCGATATGGGGCTTGCCGACGATCTCTTTTACGATCTTTGACGTGGATTTGCCGTACCGTCCGATCCGTTCCGATGCAGCGATGACCTTGAGAGAGCAGACGATCAACCGCATATCCTTTGCCATCGGCTGGTTCAGGGCAATAAGCTGGTAGCAGGTCTCTTCAAGCGTCACCGTCATTTCCCGGAGCTGGTCTTTTCGGTCAATAACCGTTGTCGCCAGAGCGTCATCCTGCTTGATGAATGCCTCCTGCGAGTCCTGCAGCATCGAGAAGGAAAAACGAGCCATCTCCGAGACGCCTTTTTTAAGGTCCTTGAGTTCCGTGTGGAATTTGTCAGTCATGTTCCCTCCTCACCCGAACCGGCCGGTGATATAATTCTCGGTCAGGTCTTCTTTTGGGTGTTCGAAAATGTTTATCGTCCTGTCGTACTCGATCAGTTTACCCAGGTACATGAACCCGGTATAGTCACTGACACGGGCAGCCTGCTGCATGTTGTGTGTGACAATGATTACCGTGTAATCTTCCTTGAGCATGTCGATGAGGTTCTCGATCTTTGCGGTTGCGATCGGATCGAGCGCCGAGCAGGGTTCATCCATAAGGATCACTTCGGGACCCACCGCAAGGGTCCGTGCGATGCAGAGCCGCTG
>NZ_PMZU01000066.1:0-15103 GCF_003170075.1 Methanoregula sp. | reverse complement strand
CCGGTGACCCTGACGTTGCTGATGAGGTCGTTCATCCGGTTGAAGCACCGCAGGAGTGTGGATTTCCCGCACCCGGACGGTCCGATCAGTGCGGTGGTCTTTTTCTTTTCGATCTCCATGGAAATATCCTGGAGCACATGATTCTCATGATACCAGAGATTCAGGTTCCTCGCGGATATGATCGTTGTATCTGACATGAGTTATCCCCGTGCCTTGTGTGTATAGTGATTTCTTATCACGATCGCGACTGCATAAAACGCCACGACCAGTATCAGAAGGACCAAAGCGGTTCCATACTTGTTGGTCGCTGAGCCCGGCACATTCGTTGATAGGATGAAGAGGTGATACGGCAGTGCCATCACCGGCTGGAAGAGCGAGGTCGGTAAAAACCGTGTCGAGAAGACGACCGCTACGAACATAATTGGCGCAGTCTCTCCGGCTGCCCTGCCAATCGAGAGGATTGCACCGGTCAGGATCCCCGGGATAGCCGGCGGGATGACCACGTTGCGGATCGTCTGCCACTGCGTCGCGCCGAGCGCCAGGCTCCCTTCACGGAGGGATTGCGGGATGTTTTTGAGGGCCTCTTCCGTAGTACGGATCACGGTCGGCAGCACCATCAGCGCAAGGGTGATCATCCCGGCAAGGAGACATACACCGATGTCAAGGAAGAGCACGAGGAAGGCAAAGCCGAAGAGGCCAAAGACGATCGAGGGCGTCCCGTTGAGGAGATCGACACCGGTCCGGATCAGTTTTGTAATCCGTCCCTCCCGGGTGTATTCAACCAGGTAAACCGCGGCCCCGACGCCAAGAGGGAGCGCGATGAGGATCGCCCCGGCCACAAGATACAAGGTGCCTACAATCGCCGGGAATATTCCGCCGCTCCTGCCAAGGTCGGCAGGACCCTGCGTCAGGAAATCCCATGAAAGTGCAGGCAGACCGTTCACGATAATGTATCCAAGGATAATTGCAAGGATGGCAATGACCGCAACCGAAGCCGCAATAACGCAGCCGAAGGCGAAGAGCTCGATATGGCGCCGCGAGATCCATTCCCTGCCGTAGTGCCAGGCGGCTGCCGCAAGAATGACGATAAGCGCCACCTCCCAGAGACCGGCGGCAAGGAGCAGGAGCGCAAGAAGGGCAAGGACAGCGATCCGGGAATACGGAAGGATTTTCTCCTTGATCAAAGAGAGGGCGGGAATATGAAGCCATGACCGTTTCGCCCTGCCCGTCATTCTCCCGTCCCTGAGGTAGGAGAGGATGGCCACAGCGCTCAGGTTGATGACGAGCGTAATGACGAGGAGCACCACTGCCACACCAAAGAGTGCGTGATAGTGTTCGCTCCCGACCGCCACATCGCCCGTCTCGATACCAAGGGTACCAGTTAGGGTGCGGACGGAAGAGAGCACGTTCCAGATCGGGATGGGGAAGATAGCGGTATTCCCGGTCACCATGATGACCGCCATCGTCTCGCCAATGGCACGACCGATTCCGAGAATGATTGCCGCCGCGATCCCGGAAAGGGCCGCCGGGACAATGACCCGGCTGATCGTCTGCCAACGGGTCGCACCGGTGGCAAGGGAGCCTTCGCGGTATTCTCTAGGGACCGAGCTGATCGCATCCTCGGAGACGCTGATAATCGTGGGGAGCGCCATGATCCCAAGGAGGATCGACCCGGCAAGCCATGTCTGCCCGCTCGGGATGTTAAACGTGGTACGGATGAAGGTACTCAAGACAATCATACCGAAGAACCCGTATACAACAGACGGGATACCGGCAAGCAGTTCGGTGGCCGGTTTGAGGATGCTTTTTACCCGGGGAGTGGCGAGCTCTGAAATATAGATTGCACAGCCGATGGAAAGCGGGACGGCAAAGACCATGGCACCGAGAGTGACAAGGAGCGTGCCAACGATGAGAGCGGATATCCCGTAACTGGGCACTACTTGGGCCGGAGCCCAGGTCGAACCTAAGAGGAAATTGAGTACTCCCACCGTCCCGAAGATGGAATAACCGTCCCGGAGCAAGAAGAGCAGGATGAATACAACAACAATGACTGCGAAGAATGCTGTGAGAAAGAATACGGATCTGACGAATCTCTCCTTTAAGCGGGAGACCCTCGCGGTATTACTCGGGGGTGTTTCTGCAGATTCTTCAGAATGGGTAATGGTGTATCGCCTTCCTTTGGGTAAAAAGTAAGGTTAATAGATGTACCCCGTCAGCTGTTCAGGGCGACGTATCCCTGAGCAACGACAATCTGCTGGCCGGCCGGGCTGAGGAGGTAATTGATGTAATCATTGGCAAGACCGGTGGGCTGGCCGTTCGTGATCATATAAAGGTCACGGTGGATCGGGTAGGTCTTGTCCTTGACCGTGGCGACGGTCGGGGCTATCAGGGTGCCGTTTGCCAGCTTGATCGGGAGTGCCTTCACCGTGTCATCGAGGTAACCAATGGAGATATACCCGATTGCATTGGGCGTCTGGGCAACTTCCTGGAGGACCGCACCGTTCGAGTTGTCCTCGTGCATGGACATGGAGTCATTGACACCCTTCATGACGGAACTGTCGAAATAGGTCCGGGTACCTGAAGAGCTGTCGCGACCGACGAGCACGATCTGGTTGTTCGAGTTTGACACCCCGGCCCCGCTGAGGGACGACCAGGAGGTGATGTTTCCACTGTACATCTGCTGGACCTGTGCAAGGGAGATCGACTGGACCGTGTTTGCCGGGTTGACGATAATAGCAATGCCATCGTGAGCGATCGTGATGATATTCATGTTGCTGTCCTGTGCCTTCTGGGCTGCAGAGACATCAGCAGAACTCATACCGATATCCACTTTCTTGTTGATGATCGCCTGGATACCAACTCCCGATCCACCGCCGGAGACTTGGATGTTTGCTTCCGGATGTGCCTTTGTATAGGCATCGGCAACGGCCTGTGCGATGGGCAAAACCGTGGTCGAACCGGTCAGGGTCAGGGTCTCAGTCTGCGCTGCTGCACCGGCCGGCGTTTGAGTGGCCGGTGTCGCAACGGTAGACGTTGTTCCGTTGCTGGTGCACCCGGCAACGAACATCGATACAATGAGTAATGCCGCGAGGCTTACTGTCACTAATACACACGAACTCCGTTTAGCTTTCATGGTGTTCGATCATGACATTATCAAGTGATTATATACAGTTTTTCGACATAGAATATACAGGTATATATACGAAAAAGAGATAAATAGAGATGAGTATATTCATCATATTACTCTGTTCGTAAAGGAGGAAAAAGATGGAACTACGCCGGGTTCAGATGACCGGGGGGTCATCGTTTGTTGTCACCCTGCCCAAAAACTGGATACAGGAGATGCGGATCAAAAAGAACGATCCTGTCGGCCTGATTACCCAGCCGGACGGGACGCTGCTTGTCACGAAAAAAACCACCGAGGAATCGCTCCAGCGGGTAAAAGAGATCGATATCGGGCATATTACCGATCCTTCGTTCCTTTTCAGGATCCTGATTGGTACCTACATTACCGGGTTTACTGCGATCAAGGTCACCTCAAAACAGCGGTTCCCGCCATTTGTACGCACGGTCGTACGGGATTTCACCCAGATGACCATCGGCCAGGAAGTTGTCGAGGAGACCGATACCCTCATCACGATAAAAGACCTGCTCAACCCGGCAGAGATGCCATTTGACAACACCATCAAGCGCATGGGAGTGATCGTCAGGAACATGCACGAGGATGCAATCGCCGCTCTCGAAACGCACAACCATACCCTCGCCACCGATGTGATCAACCGGGATATGGACTCGGACCGCCTCAACTGGCTGATTGCACGCCAGACCAACATGATTATGCAGAATCCCTCCCTGTCCCGGAAGATGGAGGTCTCGGTCGGCATGGCGATGTATTATCACATCATCAGCCGGACCATCGAGCGGATCGGGGATCATGCCGTGCGGATAGCCGAGAATGCCCAGCCGATCATGGATGTCAATCTCGACCCGAAGATCGTGACTGCGTTAAAGAAGGCAAGCGTCCTGTCCATGCAGATCTTTGACAAGAGCATCATCTCGTTTTTCAATGCCGATATCAAAGAAGCCCACAAGACCATTGAATCGGTCTCGGCGCTGGAAAATCTCTGCGGTGATATCAGCAACATGGCGCTCAAGCAGGAAACGATGGCGGCGATAGCCATCAGCTATGTCGCCGAGAGCATCCGCAGGGCGGGTGAATATTCTGCGGATATTTCTGAGAATGTGATCAACTACATCGTCGAGGAAGACCGTTCCCTCCACCGCCGGTCCGCGGGAAAATAAATTCCCTGTTATGTACCCGGGAATGGGGTAACAGTTGTAGGATGTATTATTCCTCTCTGTCCCTTTTCAAGGATTGATACATAATCGAAGTCTAGAAACAACTGAAACCAGATTTCATAAGTTTTGTTGTACATGAAGAAGATCTGGTATATCTTTCCGAGATTGCCCGGAATTATGTATTACGGTATATTGGAGTAACCGGGATGCCAACCTGCAGTACTGTAATGGGGTACTGATTTTCATATTTTTGCGTTTGTCATCGATGTGAAATATACCTTGGTTCGGTTCAGGAAGGTTCCCACTGACTTACCTACACGCATAAAAACAGGGCGGGAGGGTTCCATTGCCAGGCGGCCGGACGTCAGAGGTGTTTTTGGGCCGGATAACTCTTCAGACTTAGGATTCTGATTTTTTCTCGTTTTTTTCATTTTCATTGCCATGTTATTCCTCCTGATCTTCCCAGCAGGAAATACATAAGCCGGTCTTTTTCGTATAGAGAAAATCCATTATAGGCATACAAGAGCCGCACCGGATACACTTCACCGCAATAACTGGAAACGTAGATGATTGCGGCGTGAATAATTGCACCTCTAGGCTGTTATTGGATGCCAAATCGGAGGTTTTCCACCCTTCACCGGGGAATTTTTGCCTTTGTATTATGCTGGCGCCGACTGCAGGTTTTGGTCGCTTGATTTGAGTTCTGACCCTGCTAGATGTTTCGTCCATGCAGGGTTCTGCTTTCCGGATCAGATACGGTGCTTTCAGACTCTGCTCAACTCTTTTTATGTATTCTTGATGAATCCTATGCGAACTGATCATAAGGTAGTGCTCCAGGAAGATCTGTTTCGCTCGATCCAGTCTTCTTACTACGATGTTACCTCTCAACTATATAGATTTGATGATAGAGTATGTATGTATCTCAAAAAGTATTGATGTGAAAACAACGGCTGAAATTTCCTTTTCTATGCTATCAGATATATCCGGCTTTCCGGAGGATTCCCACAATGTCAAAATATACGGCACTGATAAGAACATCAGTTTTTAGTTCAGCCATGATGAATGAGTTGTCGCCGGCACAATGTGCGATATACATAAGAAAACACCGGGAATGGTTCCGGCATAAATGGCAAACATTCCAGGCAATTCGGTGAACCAAATTTTGCTCCTCAATGGTGACCGTTTGATGCCGGTACACAATACATCCGCGACAGTTATTTTTCCTGAACCATACGGCCCTTCAATGGTATTTACAAACTTTTAGAGTGTGCCCAAGAATACTTTTGTCTATTCCAAGAAATGACCTGAAATTGTTTAAAGGATTTTGTCAATAACTTGGGATGGACACCTTTAATCGATGTGTATTTCTGGCATCATCATCAAAAGTTCCTTTCTGTTAATTTCCGGGTGCTGTGCGAGATACTCTGTAATTGCCGCGTTGCGCCTATCGCTTGAAGCATGTATGGCACAAATGTGTATCAGCGCAATACTGTGTTTAAGTTCCATCATAATCATCACCCTCTTTTTACGATAATGGATTATTTCATTATTCTCGAAGGAGGGAACATGAGACATATAACCGGCACAATAGACTCTATATAGGGTTCTGCTGCTTTGAGGGGACTTAACCTTCTTGGGAATACCAGCATCAGGGCACTTCATTATTGATTATTTAACCGTCCGCAGATGCAACAGACCCGACGCAAATCTTGATGAGCTGATGCACAAAAATCCAAAATTTTAGAGATCTTCCAACCCGGAAACCGGCACCGGTTATCGCATCTCCATCATTTGCTTCGGAAGGAGCAGCCATTGAAGTTCACCGGATGGCCGTTTATCGAACGAATAATTCCTGATTTTTGCCAAGCCACCTTTCGCGAGTAAGATAGATGCAGTATCAGATCCGGAAATGATCCTGCTGATAAGCATCGACAATGAAGGTTCGTGCCCGATGATGAGGATGGTGGCAAGCTCCCCATACTGTGTAGCATGATAGCATAGCGTTTCTGGATCGCCGCTGGGCGCAAGTTCATCCCAGATGGCGAGTCGGTCTTTTTGACCAAGCGATCGGGCAACAATTTCAGCGGTTTCATGCGACCGGGTCAGCGGGCTTGTGGCAATAACATCGAACCCGAATTTTTTCGATCGCATCCACCTCGCAACTTTTCGTATTTCCTTCCTCCCATCAACCGTGAGCGCCCGATTCATGTCTTCGGGTTCATCAGAAGATGGGCCCGCTTTTCCATGTCGGAGAATGAAGAGATCCGTACAGAAACACCCTCTTTATGTGATTTGAGTATCTATCCTACCTATTTATTCTCTTTTTTTTGGGTTTTCTCTCAACTTATCAAAAACTAATCCACGATTCAGTGGGGTTTACGTCGGTTTGAAAATTTCAACAAAATAAAATATCAATCATCAATTTGGACACGACAGCACCTCGTAAAGTATCTCTAATGCCTAAACTTAGTGACCCACCGCCATCTTATCAGAACTCCACTGGCGCACCTGTTCGATAAGGTCTGTTGGTTTCTCCGCCACCACCGGAATGATTCCTCCATAGATCCGCCCGCTCTGGCCATCAAGGGTGATGTAATCTCCCTCAAAGAGATCGAGTTCAGGAAAAATACATGCCCGCCGGGTAAGATCGATCTTCAGGTCCCCACAGCTGACAATACATACCTTGCCCATCTGGCGTGCGACAACGGCTGCATGCGATGTTCTCGCCCCTCTTACTGTAAGAAGACCACTAGAGGCCCCGATACCCTGGATATCATCTGGGGTTGCTGTTTCCCGGACCAGGATGACCGGCGAATTTTTGGAGAATTCGATTGCATGTTCAGTCGTGAGTGCAATCTTTCCGGAGGTGACACCCATGGAAGCTGATATTCCTCTAGCCAGCGGGGGTTCAGTGGTTATAATCGTCTGAACCGTGATAGCTCCCATATCGATATCCCGGACCCGGCCGAGTGCCTCACCCTGTGCTATAATATTTTCATGCACAAGGTCAACAGCGATCTTCAGAGCAGCGAGGGGTGCCCGCTTCCCGGACCTGCTCTGGAGGATGAATAGTTTCCCCTCCTGAACCGTAAATTCGATGTCCTGCATATCACCGTACAAGGATTCGAGTCTCTTTGCAGCTTCAGACAATTCACGCGCAGCAAGAGGAATCCGGGCAGCGAATTCCTGGTGCGACACGACTCCCATAAGTCCTGATACGATATCTTCACCCTGGGCACCGAACTTAAAATCGACCAGTAGTTCATTTACTCCTGTCCATGGGTTCCGTGAGAATGCAACACCCGCCCCGGAGAGAGAACCCAGGTTCCCAAAGACCATAGCCTGCACGGTCACACCGGTGCCGTGTACACCGGGGATGAGATTCATACTCCTGAATATCTTCGCACGGGTGCTATTCCACGACTGGAGAATTGCAATTGTTGCGAGTTCGAGTTGTGAAAAGAGATCATCCGGCAATCGCTTTCCATTGGTTCGGGAGTACAATTGTTCATATTGCTCCGCAATGGTTCTTAGGGCGGCAAAATCGAGACCTGCGTCATCCGGCACCCGCTCCTTTTCCATAGCAAGGCGTTCAATCTTCCGGTATAACCCCGGGTCATGTGAGAAGACCACGGTTCCAAAATTTTCAAGAAATCTCCGGTAGGAATCCCAGGCAAATTTCGGGTTTCCGGTCTGGGCGATCAGTCCCCGCAGAGTACTCCGATTGAGCCCGATATTGAGGATGGTCTCCATAGCGCCGGGCATACTCACTGGTGCACCGGATCGTACGGAGACCAGAAGAGGCCTGCGCCCGGCCCCGTATCGTAACCCGGTGGATCTCTCAATGAATGCGATTCCCTGACGGAGAAGCTCAGGAACATCGTCCGGAAGTACCTCACCGTTCCGGAAATATTCCTCACATATGTTCACTGAAAGGGCAAACCCCGGGGGGACCGGAATTCCCAGAGCCGAGATCTGCGTAAGCACGGACGCTTTATTCCCGAAGTCCTCTGATGCCGCCTCTGTTTTGATATCAGATCCGAAAAATACAATACGGAGTTTTTCATCGGTCATTTGCGTGCCCATCCTAACGGTTCATGCTCTCGATCATGTTGTCCCGGACGTGGAAGGCAACTTTCAACAGAGTATTAGAAGCCTCCTCAAGTGTCCTTGCGATCTCCAGGTATAACTGGAATTCCTTAAAGTCGGCGCACTGCTCAAAGATCACCCGCTCCGTCTTTCTTAAGGATTCGTCACAGAGCCGCTCGATAGAGAAGACTTCGTCAACGGCCGTCAGAAGATCCTTGAGGTCTTCGCGCTGGCTTGTGCGGTGGAATTCTTGGAAAGCGATAAGGATCTTCAGGAACCCTCGGCATCCCTTCAGGACCAGCTCCGCAAGGTTCCTGAGCTCAAAGAAAATATCTTTCGAGTCGCCGTGACTGGGGATCAGCGTAATGAAGAAACAGGCCTCTTCGAGATAATCGGCAACATCGTCCGCGGTCGTTATAAGGGTAATGAAGAATCTGGGGTTCTGGATCCTTTGGGACAGATTCCTCATCCGGTTCACGAGATCGTCTGCTTTGTGCTCCCATTCCTTTGCCCGGGCGGCGTTGAGTGAAATAGCCGGGGAATCGCGCCGATCTGATGCTATCCATAAGGATTCAAGGACGATTGACGCGATCTCGATCGAGAATGAGGCATGTTCTTCGCAGAGATCCAGCATCCCTTCATGCGCAGTCCGGAAATACCGGAGCAGCTCGGCGCGGATCTCGTTTTGGAGGAGGAAATGGGACGTATTTGCTAGAAGTCCTTTCGATGCGGTCCTGAGGACAAACTGAAGATATTCCATTGTCTGCTCCCTTCCGAGAATTGCATGCAACGGCTCACCATACCGGAGAGGGACACTCGATGCCAGTTCCAACGCCTCATAGATTAGCCGTTCACCCCCAAGCTCAAGGAAGGCGATATGCCCGGTCCCCTCATCAGCGGCGCGGGAGAGGATCTCAATTGCGTCTGCGTTCGGAACAAAATTACGCAGCTTCTTCCTGGCCCGGTTCCAATCGATAAGGAAGACGATCCGCGACCCGGCATGGGTAAGAAACTCCCGGGCATCCGGTTCATCGCGGGCAGTGTAGATTCCCACCGAGAGGTGGTATACCGGGACCTCGAATTTTATCCCGGGCGTCCGGGAGATCGTATCGCTCCATTGTACCGGGAATGGATGGAAAAGGCTCTGGAAGAAATGGAGCCGCGGGAGATGAATATCAGTATACGTAATGGTAATCGTCCGATCTTTTACCGTCACCACGAGTACATGCGCATCGGTAAGGCCAATATCATTCTGGATAACCAGTTTATCTCCGCTTCGTGTCGCGATCGTTCCTAGACCGGGATGACCGAATTTGAGGGGGGCAGTACGGTTGACCCCCGACATGAAGGCACGCACCATCTCATGATCAGGGCCGGTGAGGAGATATCCGAGCGCACCATCGATCTCCTCGTTGGAGAGCTGTGTCTGCAGAGTATTGATGGCTTTATGGGTGTCCATTACCAGAAGGTGGATACTATCACCACCGCTCCCCCGGTCAGCCAGCGTGATGGCATTAATGAGATCACCGGAGACAGACTCTTCTCCGGATGAGGAAAGGGAAGCGCGGAGACGGGTGAAACGATCTTCAAAATTGTTCACTTCGGCGGAATTCTGCAATGCAAGGGGAGCGATCATCTCCTCTGCAGCAGTTGATATCTCATGAAAGATCAGTCCTGCTGAAGGAATTGCATATCTATCCCCACCCGCCTTCGTTGCACCTCCGACAACCGTGTCAAGATCGGGATCAGTAATCCCGACTGATTCACGCTCCGCTCTGAGATTCGAATAGCTCTGGCCCGGGTTATCCGCATGGTTCCGCGCAGCCTGAAGGAGGGTAAAAAAATATTTGATCCTGTCATTTGCTCTCAGCGCAGCATTGACAAGGGCCGGTAGGAGGAGTTCCTCTTCACCGAGCTCATGGAGGATCTCACGTTTTTCAGTCATTACTCCACTTCATGGTATACTCATGGATGTTTTTTTGTATCCGGTACGGATAGAATGCCAGAATCGTGTTCTTCATGACCTAAATAGGTTTCCATGAAACACATGCGGAGATTCATAATGTATCAATGAATCAGGATTCTGGTAGATCAACACCTACAATTAACAAAATGTCTCCTGTTACCAGAACTCCAAAGCCGATATCAAGGATTCCATTGAGGATAGCAGGAATTGCGATTATAATAAGATAGATTCCAAGAATTGTCCCAATTATTTGGGGAATCAAGGAATAATGTAATAAAATCAGGATCAGTGCGATCACGGCAAATACCAGATAAACGATGGAGAATAACGGGTGGATATTAAAGATTGATACCGGAGTTTTGGGAGAAATGTAACGAACCGAGGGAATGAACAGTCCACAGATAAATAGCACTGCGCCAATGCCGGCAAATATCCTACGCAGACAAATCGTATCAAAACACAGGCTCTTTAGCCGGGGATTTCTGGTAATCTTAGGAATCCTCTCCCTCCAGTTCCCCGATTGAAAGACGGATTCGGCAGAATTGAGCCCACCCCATCCGCATTCAGGATGAGACGGCATTGAAATCCATCCTCGAGTATGATATCTGAAAATGTGACAAATATAGGGGGTAAGGTTTGATTGAATAACCCAAGTATCTGACCTACCTTCAAGTAGGCATATTATTTTGTCTTGATATATACTATTTCGTCATATATCTATAGCTTTCACTAGAGAATATATATCAAAATGCTATTTTTGGTTCTGTCAAATCGTTGGGGGATTCTATATTCTCACAGGATATCTGAGAAAGAATCTACATCCCGGACCTTGATGCTGCCATCCGGCTGCCGGCCATAATACCGGTTGTATGCACCAAAGCCATCCGCGAGCGGCAGGAACAGGATCGCAGCACCGATGAACACAAGTGTGATCTCCGCCAAGTGTGCGCGGGTACACCCGGTGGCCATCAAGATAGTGCACCTCATCATATGGCGCGGTGGTCCTTTCCGGCAGTCATATACGCTACACATGCAAATGGGTTGTTGGTGATGACCAACTGGACGATCGTATTGAACGTCGCCACGTTTGCAATCGGTTCGGCAAGAGTGCGAACTGCACTCTTGACATCCCCATAACATGAACCTCTTTTGAGCGCTCTGCGTGGTCTGCACACATGTGTTTCTGCAGTAGTTTGCAGGAAGGGGACCCTCAAATAGCCTGGAGAACACAATCGTTCAGGCCTTTTTGTAATAACCCGGTGGTTCAATCATTTCACCCGGACTATCTTAGGAATATATACACCAAAGCCAGCAACACCGAATAAAGATGTATTACAGGTTTACAGGTTGGGGCTTGCAAATGGATGAGCAGACAAAGAACGAGTTAGAGGTAATTGGCGGAGGAATGATCTGGTTTGCGTTTCTTCTTGCAGACATTTCCTCATTGGTAATTGTATGGGGTACCCTTTATCTCGGTTTTCTTGGGAATAAGATATATCGCTAGACCCAGTATCAGGAATTCTTCTTATTTTGAAACATACTGTCATATTGCGTTCTGTTCGAGATAATGCATGATTGTGTTACATTGCCAATTTGTGCGAAGTTGTCAATCCGACAGCATCATCTTACACAACGCGCAGTATTACTGTTATACGATTGCAAGCCCACGACCGTGAAAAACGGGAGAAGGAATTAACCCACAAAAAACACACAGTCAACACTATATTATTATAAAAAAATAACGGACAGTAAAATACAATGCGATGGATCTTGGCAGATACTCAAAATGCAAGTTGGGATACTTTTTGGAGAAAAAGTAGGAATTGCCAAAAAAACCTTGTTTTGAACCCATTTTTTCTATGAATCTAACTCGCTTACTTTCTTTGGGAAATTGACAGATTTTTCGCCCAAGCGTTTATCGGAGGAAATCTACGTAGTATTCTGGGGGGGCATCCTAATGAGTTTTTATGAACGTTTTCCGAAAATTCAACGATAAATCCCATACACGTAGACACCATATGATGATCGCTCACCCGTTCCTTTGCCGTTTTAACAAGCCAATATTTTGACTTTACGCCATTGATAGACTAAACACTTTTATGGACGAGGGAACTATCACCCCACAGCTCGTCGCCCCATTTCATTTGATTGCCGGTTCCGGAATCCTGCCATTCGTTCATCGTCGTGCTCACGGGGTGGGTCTTCTGCAGCACAGAACGACAGATGGATAACTTCATTCCCGTGGACAAGCCCTGCCCCGATCATCCCTTTCCCGGAGAACCGGCAGGCATTCCCTAAGCCAATCGACGGAAAGGTTTCAGCGGTGCACTTTGTAACTCCGGCAATGAATGCCTTCGCGGTGGTAGAAAGGACACTTTTCCGGATAACGCGCGGTTCAAGAAATGATCCATCAATGGCAAACGAACGCATAAGTTTGTCATAGAGTTTCAAAAAAACATCCTCACGGGAGAGTATCTCCAACCCGGCGACTCTCGCGTTATGAAAAACGAGGATACCCTGCTGGTGTTGCCGTATCGGAAAGGCAGCGATAAGATCGTCAATATCCAGTTTTTTTGCAGCGAACCCGTCTTTCATCGCATCTGTCGGGGATTGTGCACCAGATTTCATGTTGAGATCGCTCACCGCATTCCAGATCTCTGCTTGATTTCCTGCAAAAGAACCGCTCCGTCTTAGTGAGTCTGAAACAGAATGCATCTTTTTCCTGCGGGAATCCGAGGACATGATGAAGTCTGCCGAACGGAATTCATGAGAGGTAGAGCGCCAGCGCGCGCGCTCCGTGCACGACACCGGAAGTTTGGTTCTCGATTCCGGGGCGAGAAGTATCGAACAATTGACCACACGGTCCTGTAATCCGCCGACAACCTGATCGCCATCGATCAGAAGAACACTCTGCTTCCCGGTGTTCACCGCTAACAGTTCGGGGACACGTCCTCCTTCACTGAGTTCTGTGATCTGAAGTACGCCGTTATCCAGTGCTTCCTGTATCAGCAGATACTCGGATTCCTGTGTGGCCGACCGACCAAAGACCGGGAAGACGGTCATCGAACCTTTCGACACCGCTGTTCCCAGGCTTATGCCGGCAAGATATTCGGCTATCATACCATCCAAAATGTATCACACTCTTGAGCCCGGCAGCGGGCTCACAGCACTAGGCTCGTCCGAAGTGATAAAATGCTAGCAGCGTGAGGGGCCATCACAATCAGGTACAGCCAGCACCAGCCCGGTTCACGGCATCGGTACTCTAATACGCCGTGTTTTTGGTTTTGGTTTTTAACCCGGAATACGGTGTGGTATGACCGGTAATAGGAAGCTGCATTTTGCTTTACCATTGCTCAGTCAACAATTGCTCGTGGACAGATTTGGATTTCAAAACAACGTCATCTTTGAATTTCATAGTCCATGATGTTGTTTTTTTACACGGTCCGGTATTACAATACGGCTGCATTTTGGAGACCCATAAGATCAAAAAGTCGGGTTATTGAACTATTCTGCATGCCGGCTGATCATGGGATCCGGGCATCAGGGTCCCGGCATGACTTGAATGGGATGCACGGATCGAACGCAACTCTTATCTTCTTCCCCGTTGGATACTCTAGGTGAACCAAGGAGGTTCACACAAAGTATGACGAAAGGTTTGAATCGTATAGATTCTGACCAAGAGTCGGAATGCCCATCCCTCGCATTCGGTTTTTGGGATTTTTTTGATTTTTTTTAATTTTGAATCCTCCTCCTGGAAAGATCCCCGGCACTTATACTAGGCTGACATCGTCAATAAATGGCAATACCATTTTTTCGTTGCAAAAGTCTTTCTTGTTGTTTTAAAAGAGTGCAGGCAGATTCCGCACCAGACCAACCGTTAAAAATGAGGTATGGCCACTCCCCGGTTTTTACAAAAACACATATCAGAACCCGGATGCGATGTACCATTACACATGAGCGGTACGTCACGGTATCCCGAGATCGATCTTCTCCGGGGTATCGCCATCGTGATGATGATCGTTTTCCATTCTGTCTTTGACCTCACCTTCTTCCGGATCGTGCCGTTCAATGTTTCCGGTGGGTTCTGGCGGTATTTTGCGTATGCCACAGCCTCGCTTTTCCTGCTCGTTGCCGGGATCTCGCTTACGATCAGCCATGCCCGTGCGGTTTCAAACCTTCACGGGAGGGTGCTCGCCGGAAAATTCCTGATACGGGGTGCAGGGATCTTCTGCTGCGGGCTTCTGGTAACCGTAGCGACATGGTGGTACCTGCAGGAAGGATTTGTCATCTTTGGTATTCTTCACCTGATTGGAGTCACGATCATGCTCTCGCCACTCTTTTTCCGGTTCCGTACATGGAACGCGGTGATCGGGATCGTTTTTATTGTTCTGGGATGGATCCTTGCAACCGTCCCCGGCCCGATGGCGCTTTTGATCTTCGGCATCCACCCGCTCACGTTCTGGAGCATCGATTATACACCGGTTTTCCCGTGGATGGGTCTCGTGCTGATCGGGATGGCAGCCGGGGAATTTGCCTATCCCGGGGGAAAACGACGGTGGGCACTGCCGGAACTTCCCGCACGGGCAATCGCACCGCTCACCTTTCTTGGCCGGCACTCGCTCCTGATCTACCTGGTGCACCAGCCGCTGATCCTCCTGGTGCTGTACCTGGCGACCGGCGCACCGGTCATATAAGAAAAACTGGCGGATCACTGTACCTGCAGGGATTGCACCTAGACAGATCCTGAAT
>NZ_PMZU01000035.1 GCF_003170075.1 Methanoregula sp. | reverse complement strand
TTGTGGGGTTTTTCGCTGGGGGTCATTGGAGTGATGTTGGGGGAGGGGAGAGATATGGGTTGTGGGGTGGTGAGGTCAGCTGGGTTACTTTCCCTTCTCTACCTCATCCAGAAATTCCAGCAGGTGGTTTCTGACCCCCACAAATGATGGCCCGCCGTCAAACCTGACCGCGCTCTTTGCCCCCACCCCTTATCCTTTATCCCCGGACATCCAATTCCCCTGCATGGCTCCGGCATCCCTGCCCACGGTTTTCGTCTCGCACGGTGCGCCGACCCTGCCCCTCGAACGGGGCGAGCCGGCCCGGGAATTTCTCACCACGCTCGGGAAACGTTACCCCGGCGTCAGGGCGGTCCTCTGCGTCTCTGCGCACTGGAACACCCCGCGGCCTGCGGTCAACCTCGCGGAACACCCCACAACCATCCACGACTTCTCGGGGTTCCCGTCAGATCTGTACCGGATAACGTATCCTGCCACAGGATCGGAGGAGCTCGCCGCCCGGACTGCGGATCTTGTAGAATCGGCTGGTATCCCCTGCGACAGGGATCCGGGCCGGGGGCTCGACCACGGGGCATGGGTGCCCCTCATGCTGATGTACCCGGACGCCCGTATGCCTGTCGTCCAGTTCTCAATCCAGGGACATCTCGACCCGGAGCGGCACCTCGCACTCGGGGAAGCGATCGCTCCCCTGCGAAAGGAAGGCGTTCTCATCCTCGGCAGCGGCGGGGCGGTCCACCCGCTCGGGGACCCGACCGTCGCGCTCGGCCCCGGCGCTCAGACCGGCGACTGGGCGGTCGCCTTCAACGACTGGCTCACCAGGGTTCTCACGAGCGGGGACACGGAGAGCCTTGCGGTGTATCGGTCGCTCGCCCCGGCAGCAGAGCACGCCCAGCCGTACCCCGACCATTTCATGCCGCTGCTCGTGGCGCACGGCGCCTCCGGCCGGGGGAGCAGGGGGACCGTCCTCCACCAGAGCTGGTACTGGGGCAACCTCGGGATGGGTGCCTGGGAGTTCCGGTGAACCGGGCGATGCCGTGCTGTTCAAGATTGTTGTCCCGTCGCCAAAAGCGGTCTGCGATACCTGCCCGGACGATGTTGACCTGACCCTCCGGCAGTACTATACAGCAACCATAAACAGGGCCTGAACTCTTTCTTGTTTTTCCGGTATGCGGGCCGCAGGTAACCGCCTTTTTTCATACGATCACAATGCTGATGCCTGCAGGGCGCTTATGATTGTCCATGATTCCGGATGCGGATGACGATCCGTTTCCCCATGTCTTCAAGGTGGATCGGCTCTACCCGGAGGAGCAGGATTTTGTTGTAAACGATACGACCCCGCTCTCGCCATACGAAATAAAAGACCTCGATGAACCGGCAACGAGGATCGACCTGCCTCCGCTGCTGCCGGGAGAAGATCCCAATCTCCCTGCAGGAAAGGTGGCCGGTCGCGCCGGCCCGCTGGACGAGCCTGCGGTTTCAAGGGATATGAAAAAAGCTGACGAGCAGGTAACCCTTGCTTTTTTCAAAAAGGATAAGGGAAAGCTACGCCGCCCGTGGGACGGGCCTGACCTTGGGTAGTGGCCCTCCGCCGTCACGTCCCTTTTAGTTCTTCGGTGTCGGCTCTGCCGCGGGCGATTCCTTCCCGGCCGCCTCTTCCCCTTCCGCCTGCATGCTCTTCATGGACGGGAACAGGATGACTTCCTTGATCGAGTTATTGCCGGTGAGCAGCATTACGAGCCGGTCGATCCCGATGCCCACGCCCCCGGTCGGCGGCATGCCGTAACCGAGCGCATTAATGTAATCGTAATCGATCATCTGGGCTTCGAGATCGCCGAGCAAGCGTTTCCTGTCCTGCGCCTCGAAACGCTCCTTCTGGTCGAGCGGGTCGTTGAGCTCCGAGAAACCGTTTGCCATCTCCATCCCGTAGATGAAGAGCTCGAAGCGCTCGGTGAAGCCTTCCTTGGTGCGGTGGCGCTTGGCGAGCGGCGAGTTCTCGACCGGGTAATCGTAGATGAACGTCGGCTGGATCAGTTTCTCCTCGACCATGTTCTCAAAGAAGTACACGAGGAACTCGCGCTGGCTCTTTGGCTTATCCGGTTCCTTGAGATGATTCTGCACGGCAAGCGCCCGGAGTTCGTCGACAGAATGCGCAAAGATGTCGATGCCGGCGTATTCTTTTACCGCATCCTCCATCGTGAGCCTGCGCAGCGGCTTCTTAAACGAGATCGTAGTCTCCTCGAACTTGATCTCCTGCGTCCCGTTGATCTCATGCATGAGGGTCGAAAGGAAATCCTCGGTGAGATCCATCATGTCGTAGACATCGTGGTAGGCCCAGTAGATCTCCACCATCGTGAACTCGGGATTGTGGTGGGTATCGATGTCCTCGTTCCTGAAGTTTCGTGCGATCTCGAACACTTTTTCAAAACCGCCGACGACGAGGCGCTTGAGGTAGAGCTCGGGTGCGATCCGCAGGAAGAGTTTCTGGCCGAGGCAGTTGTGGAACGTGGTGAACGGCCGGGCGTTTGCCCCGCCGTAAATCGGCTGGAGGATCGGGGTCTCGAACTCGAGGAATTCCCGGTCATTCAAAAACCTGCGGATGGACGTGATAATCCGGCTCCGGCTCCGGAACCCCTGCCGGCTCTCTTCGTTTACGATCAGGTCGACGTACCGCTGCCGGTAGCGTTTCTCCACATCGGTGAGGCCGTGAAATTTCTCCGGCAGTGAACAGATCGCTTTGGAGAGCAGGGTGATCGTATCCACCCAGATCGTAATCTCGCCCAGTTTCGTCCGGAAGACGTGGCCCGTCACGCCGATAAAGTCACCCCGCTCGATGTACTGGTTGAAGAAATCAAATGCTTCATCCCCGAGGTCGGCTTTTCGTATATAAAGCTGGATCTTGCCGCTCTCATCGCCGAGATCGGCGAAGATGGTCTTGCCATGGTTGCGGATAATGTAGAGTCGTCCGGCCGTTGCAACACTCTCTTCGCTCTTCTCGTGGGTGATCTCCGCAAACTTCGTCCTGATGTCCGCTATCGTGATTTTCCTGTCGAACGTGGGAGGATAGAGGTCGACGCCTTTTTCCCGCAATGCACGGACTTTGTCGAGCCGGGTCTGGTCAAATGCAAGAGTTTCAGAAGGATCGGTCACGAGAATGCTCCGCTCTTTTAAACTGTACCTCATACCTTCGATGTCAAGCGTAATAATACCTACAGCGCCGGTCGGCACGCCGGGGAGGGTCAGGTGAACCGGAAAAAAGACGCGTCAAAATGTTAGGGAGAGTCCTGTTTCCTGAACAGTTCTGAGGCATATTTTGCAAGGCCCTGCACCCCGTCCGTTGACGGATGGACCTCTATAAACTCCTCGAAATCGTGCACGGTGATGTGCCTTTGCATGAGAAACGCGAGGTACCCGGTAATGACGCCGCCCGCCGGCCCCGCAGCGCACATGCCGGTGATCTCACCGGATGCCGGATCTGTGAAAAGCTTCGCAAGCCCGGTATCGCCGTACGGCACCGACCAGTATGTCCCCGGCCCGGCCGGCCCGGGAAGGGCAAGGGAGGCACTTCCCTCCCCACCGGCCCCGCAGAACGCAATGTCGTGAGCGAGGTAGATCGCCTGAGGGATACGGGAATAATCCATGTGCCGCTCCTTCCCGAGGATGTTGTCGGCCGCGACAATCCCCTCGTGCCGGGCGACCGGGGTCAAAAATGGCGCCCCGGCTACGTCCCCGCAGGCATAGACGCCGGGAACGTTCGTCTGCATCCGGTCGTTGACAATGATCTCCCCGCCCGGTCCCTTGTCGATCCCGCTTACCATCCCGGCGTTGGGTACGAGACCGGCCGCAAGCAGCACGGCACCGGCATCGACGGATGCATTCGCTCCCCTGGTTGAGTACCGGACACCCGTAACCCGGGATGTACCGGCGATCCCGGTCACCGTGGCCCCTTCCTGAATGTCCACACCGGCAAGTTCTTTAAGCGCGATGGCATGGAGGTGTTTGTCGAGGTTTTTTAAGAAACCGCTCCGGGAGAGCACAGTCACTTCACTCCCGAACGCATTGAAAATATACGCAAACTCCGCCGCCATCACGCTCCCGCCAATAATGGCGATCTTCTCCGGCAGCTCGCGGAGATCCCACAAGGTATGGGGAGTGAACACCCCATGGAGAGCGATCCCCGGGATATCCGGGACATTCGGCCGGGAGCCGGTGGCAATGATGACCGCCTCTGTCTCAACCGGATCATCGCCAATAAAAACCCGGCGCCCCTCGACGCGACCCGCTTTCCCGTAGACCACGTCCACCCCTGCGGTACGGGTCTCCTGGTCGAGGATGCCGGCGATCTTCTGCTGGACCGCAAGCGTCTCATCCATAACTTTTGAAAACCGGAGCGCCGGGACGGCATCGATCATCCCCTGCTCGTAAAACCTGCGTGCCTGAATGACGATTCGGGCGATATCATTGAGGGCACAGACCGGCATACAGCCAAAATGGAGGCACTGCCCGCCGATCCCCCGGGATTTTCCCCCGGGTTCGACAAGCGTGACTTTTTTTCCTGCCGCTGCGAGACGGATCGAGGCGATCCGCCCGGCAGGACCCCCGCCAAGAACAACGATCATACGGAGAGAATCAGAAGACTTCGACGCCCTCGTCCATCGGCTCTGAGAGGAGCTCACCGGTAAAGGCATTGACCTCGACGATCTTCTTGCCCCGGATCTGCCAGACCGGGATATAGACCTGTTTTGTGTCGATGGTGATGTTCTTGCGGTCCGGTTTTAAGGTCTTTTCCTCGTAGAAGATCGCATCGCCTTTCTCCTGCTTGATCCGGACCTTCTGGGTAAGCCGTTCGACGAGCTCGGTCACCATCCGTTCGGATGCCTCCTCTTTGGTGATATGCGCGTCAGAGACCTCCGCGTTTGCCGGGATCTCGGAGTCCTCGACTTTTGTCCCGTCAAGGTCAAGCTTGATGCCATTGATAGCATTGATCGCACCCCACCCGTCAGCGTCGAAGGGGATGCGCCGGTCCTTGTACACCTGCTCCCCGCTGCTCGTGTAATGGATCAGGTAGTAGGGAATGAACCGGAGTTTTGCCGCTCCCTGGACACCTGCGGTGCGGATGGCCGCCTGCTCGGAAAGTTTGACCGGGAAATGCAGAATCGAAATGCCGGAGGGCTCCTCCTCCGCGGCCTCCGCAGATCCTGCTGCCGATCCGGCAGCGGCTGCCTTCTTTACCTTTCCCTTGCCCGGTGTGAGGTCAAGGGTAAGTTCCCGCGCGACGATATCGGCAAGCACAGCCTCACCCGCGTACTGGACAAACTCGTCGATACCCCACTGGGTGCAGTTCTCTGTTGTGGTATCCTTTTCGAGAGTAAAGAGGAGCTTTTTACAGGTCATCTCATGGTCGTCAACCATCAGGCTGTAGTTGGTCTTGTCAAACTGGCCAATCAGCTCGGCATCGTTTGAACAGAGCACAAGGAGGCACTCCCCGTCCCGGACCGCAGAAAGGTCCAGGGGTTCATCCACCTCTTCGACCTCAAACCGTGCAGCTTCAAGAATGAGCCTCATCGCATTCTTGGCTTTTTCCCGCATGTCGTGTTCCATCATATAAGGATTACCTTGGGCTTATAGAACAATTTTTCTATTGTAATCGCCGAAATCACTACAATGATCCGGCCTCTCAAGTTTGTAGATCACAGTATCGACGATTACGCGATGCAGGTAACCTACGATCCTGCCAAGGGGACAGGAAACGTCGTCTACAATCTCTCACTTGTCAAAAACGAGGATTTTGAGTATGCCGTCTCGATCCTCAAGGACGCCTACAAGACCGGCGTTTCCGTCAGCGGGCTTGTAAAATTCTATCCCTCAGGGGAGCGGATCGCGGATTACGTTGTACCCGACGGGTGCACGGCCATCTGCACGATCTGCAGCATCACGGTCGACGGTCTTTTGATCCGGCGGGGGGTCCCAATAACTCCGATCGGCGGGGGCGTGGTCGAAATTGAGAACCGTACCCCAATCCGTTTCACGCATATCATCCTCTATGAGTATACTACCATCGATCCGTTACAGGTGCTCATCTCCCAGCAGATCACGTCGGTTAACGATGTGATGCGGAAAGGCAGCGGGAGTATCCTTGCAAATATCCGGGAGTTCCACATGGAGGCAGAACCGCTCGTGGGGAGCGTACTCGACGAACTCGCGGACAGCAGTCTCACCGGCATCCTCGAAGTGGGCGTGCCCAACGTCCCCCTGCTCGGCGTACCGGGAAGCCCGCAGTACGTCTCTCTCGCCGCGGTGGGCGGCACAAACCCGATGGCTGCGATCCGCGAGGGCGGGCGCTGGGTCCAGACTCAGGCCATGAAGGGTCTCATGGATGTCAGGGAACTGGTCGAGATCCGGGATTATTAAACCGGGTTTTACCGTCGTTTCTGTTCGTTTTTTTTAAGATTCGCGTCCAGCCTGGCTCACATCGCTTTATATGATCCGATATAAATGTGTACCACTAACAACAGCACGTGATTTCCGATGAAATATCATAATACGCTCGCGCTCCTGATCCTGGCAGCAGTGTTCTGCTGCATGCCCGCGCTGGGTGCGGTAAAATATGTGGGGGGAAGCCCCGAAATAACGGCCTATATCTCCGGAGTAAACGAGTTCTCTCCGGGGCAGGATGCCACGATAACGGTCATCCTCCAGAACGGCGGTACAAACACGATGAAATTTACCGACAAGGGCACATTGGCTTCTGTCGATCTCGCGACAACCGCAAAACTCGTCACGGTGGGACTCTCATCAGGAACTGCCCCGATCGTCATCAAGACCGACCCGCAGAGCCTGGGTGATATCAAGAGCCCGGGACAGACTGCCGCGACATTCACGGCAAAGATCACCTCTGACGCGACGCTCGGTGAATACACGCTTCCCCTGACCGTGCAGTACAAGTACCTCACGAATAACCTTGCAGATCAGTTGACAAGCGACACGATCCAGTCCCAGTACACCCCCGTGAACGTGACGATCCCGCTCACGATCAAGATAAAACCGGAAGTAAAGATCGACGTGCTCGATGCCGTAGTGTCGAACCTGGTCGTGGGAACAGAAGGCTACGTCAACCTGACAATTAAAAATATCGGCTACGAGGACGGGAAGCAGGCGACCGTCAAGCTCCTGCAAAGCGGCAGCAGTGCCGTGATCCCGACCGACAATAACGTCTATATCGGGGATTTCCCGAGAAACGGGGTGGTTACCTGCCTGTACAAGGTCGCCATCTCTGCTGATGCACAGGCACAGACCTACCCGATCGACGTGGCGGTGACCTACACCAACGCGGAGGGCGATACGGTCACTTCGGCGACCGATACGATCGGGGTGCCGGTGGAAGCTAAACTCAGTTTTACTATCACCTCGCCCCCGGCAGTTGTCACGCAGGGTGAAACAAGCGTGGTCGTGATGGAATACCAGAATATGGGGATCATTACGGCTCACAACGCCCAGGCCCGGCTCTCAATGGTTGACCCGCTCTCAAGCTCGGACACTACTGCCTACCTTGGCGATATCCCGCCCGGCGGGAAAGCGACCGCCCGGTACGCGATAAGCGCCGCGAGCGGGGCCGCACCCGCGACGTATGCGCTCGATACCGAAGTCAGGTACCGTGACGCTCTCGACAACAGCCAGATCTCCGATACCTTCAAGGCAGACGTCCAGGTGGTGCCCCGGCCCGCAACCCCTGCCCTGGTACAACTGCTCGAGATCGTCGCTGTTGTCGCGGTGATCCTTGCCGCTGTCGGTTACTACGTGTTCGTTGTGAGGAAGAAAAAGTGAGGTGCGGGTGGAACGGGCCGCTGCCGGCGCCGGGGATACGTACGATCCGGGAGATGCGTCCCGTCCTTGCAGATCCCACGTGCGCGGCGAGCGATCCCCTCTATTACATGTACCGCGACCTGGCACGGTCGGAGGCGGACCGGCGCTGGCTTTGTAATCACCGTCTCCGCTATGACATAACCGTCATTCCCTCGCGGGATCTCTGTGGCGAGCATGTCAAGACAAAAGGGCATTATCACCCGGATAACCCCGTCGGCACCGGGTACCCGGAACTGTACGAAGTTCTGGAAGGGACGGCACAGTTTCTCCTCCAGTCACGCCGGCTGGACGATGTTATCCTCGTCCTCGCGAGCACCGGGGCGTGCGTGATCATCCCGCCGGGCTACGGTCATATCACCATCAACCCGTCACCGGACACTACGCTCGTTCTGGCAAACCTGGTCTCCACCGCGTTTGAGAGCGAGTATGGGGAGTATGAGACTCTCCACGGGGCGGCCTACTATGTCATGAGCGACGGCCGGATCATAAAAAACCTGCACTACCCGGACGTACCGCCGGCACGAAAATGCACCGCGGTTAAAGGACAGGGAACGGCCGGCCGGGCCTGCGCCGGGTCAATTTACTCCCTGATTGGCGACCGTGAGGCCCTTGCATTCTTAAACGAGCCGGAAAAATACCCGGACCTTTTTAAAGGACTGTTAAAAGATTAGGGGCCGGCTGGCGCTTGTGGGTATTCTTCTGTACCCGTGCCAGCACTTTTTCCTCGGCCGGGGAAGCGGCCTTCCAGCCGTTTGCGTCGAGGTTTTTCAGCGCCGCATCGATCTCGGCGTAAGAAAGTCCGATCTCGCCTTCGTCGCTCTGCCCGGCCCAGAGCCCGGCCGACGGCGTTTTTGTGAGGATCGGCTTCGGGATCTTCATCTCCCGTGCCATTTCGTAGACCTCGGTTTTGTAGAAGTGGACGATCGGCTGGATGTCCGCCGCATTGTCCCCGTACTTGGTGCAGTAGCCAAGCAGGTACTCGCTCCGGTTCGAGGTGCCGCAGACAAGCCGGTGGTCGCGGTTCGCGTAGTAATAGAGCACCGTCATCCGGATCCGGGCCATGAGGTTCCCGAGCAGATACGGGGACTCAACAAAGCCCGGGAGGGTCTTAAAGGCCGCAAGCATGGGGTCAATGCTTACTACCCGGTGCTCCATACCGAGGCCGGCGCAAAGCTCCTGTGCATCCTTTTCATCCTGCGGGTTGCTTACCGATGTCGGCAGGGAGAGCCCAAGCACCTTGTCCGGCCCTATCGCCCGGCAGCAGAAGGCAGCGGCGAGCGCAGAGTCTACTCCCCCGGAAACGCCGACGATTATTCCCGTGCACCCGCTGTTCCAGTAGGCATACCGGATCATCTGCTCGACCTGTCCCATCCTGCACCCGAGTTCTGCGGCCATATCTCTTCTCCTCTGTTAGAATAAGCGGATAAATCTTTTTAACTGTTCGATATTCCCCGCCACGATCACCGAATCGCCTTCCCGCAGCGCCTCTGTTTTTTGGGGTGCTATAATGACCCGGTCCGGGGCCTCAATCCCCAGGAACCGCACGCCGCTTGCGCCTCCGGCACTCCCAACCGTCATATCCGTGGAGTGCCGGACCTGTTTTAATACGACTACCTCGCCGTCCGGGAGATCGACCAGGACCGTGATTGTATCAGCGAGCACGATCCTGCCGACCGTCTGGCCGCCGATCCGTGGGAGCAGTGCGACATAATCCGCACCCGCCCGGTACAGTTTCTCCACGGAGGATGGCTCGTTTGCCCGTGCAAGGATGCGGATGCCGGGATTGAGGTTGCGTGCCATCAGCGTGGTGAAGATATTGACGTCATCGTTGTTAAGTGCGACGATGCAGAACCGGGCTTCTTCGATCCGCGCCTCGCGCAACACTCCTTCGTCCTCGGCGTTCCCGACTACCTCGTTCACGTCATACTTCTTTGCGTCGACCACCACGCAGGAGATGCCCGATGCCACCATCTCGGTGTATGCGGCAGATCCCACGTCCCCGAATCCCGCGATGACCGCGTGGCCGATCTGTTCTTTGTCGACCTCCAGTTCTTCGTGGACTGCCCTGCGGAGAGTGTCCACCCTCCCGAATAAAAAGAGCGAGGTGGTGGTATCGATCGTTTCGGACGATTCCGGGCGGGAGATAAACCTGCCCGCTTTCCAGATAAACGGGGCAGTGATGCCATATTGCCCGTACAGATCCAGCTCGCCGAGCTTTTTTCCCGCCGCATTGCTTTCGGGCATGACCGGAATATGGATCAGCCGGAGAGTCTTTTCCGGGAATTCATCCTTGTTGATGGTGAGCCGGTCAAGACCGGGGATGGCGGGTTCGGTATCCCCTGCCGGGTTGAGGACGGCATGCCGGGCAAGAATCCTCCCGGTAACCTGTTTTGGGGAGAGCACGTACTCCGCCCCGGCATACATCAGGTACCGGTCAAAGGAGATCTTGTCGACAATCGAGATGATCCGGGCCGAAGTAAGCCCCCGTATCCCAAGGATAATGCTCGCCGTCGTCCGCTCGTTCTCGCAGAGGATCACGAAATCCGCGTTCTTGATCCATGCCTGCTCCCATGTCTGCGGATCGTCATAATCTCCCCATATGACAAACGCCCCATGGCGGTGTTTCCGTGCAAGTTCGCGTGCCGCGGTCTCATCTTCTTCGACAAGGAGCACCTCCTTGTCCGAGAGGGACAGGCTCTCCACGAGAGCACGGGACAGTTCGCCGTTCCCGACGATCACGGTGTGGTGGAAGAGGGCACGGGGCGTGCGGCGGGCCGGTCCCGAACGGAGCATCGCGACGAGATACGGGGTGAGGATGAGGGGGATGACCATAAAGATCATGATGACTCCCGAGAGCATCATGATCGATGAGATGAGGATCATCTCGTCCGAGTGATAGGTAAGAAGACTCCCCGTGGTCGTGATCGTCTGGATCACGAATAAGACCGACTGCGACCAGTCTACCGGTGTCCCCTCCAGCTGCGGGTACAAGCGGTGGAAGATAATGGTATAGATGAGAATGAGCAGGGCGAACAGCACGAAATAAATCAGGACCCGCATCCATGCGGACGTGTGGATGATCCGCCAGACAACACTTTTCCGGTCTTTCATGATACAGACCTCCGGTCAAATTTCCGTCGGATGGAGCAGGCTTCGCATTCCTCACCGTCGATCGATTCGCCGCATTCCTGGCATAACGGAGGCGGCCCTTGCGCAGCAGCGATACCGGCAAGGGTGCCGGAAAGGTTTGCGAGTGCGAACTTTGTTGCCGGGTGCCGGCGATCGTAAGCGTCGAGCGCCGCCAGAGCATCATCTGCACCGGGATCGCTGTCAGCACAGGGAGGCAGGGCACCACAACCGGCGCACTCCGGGTGCAGTTCCGCGTACCAGATGACTTCAGGCGCCGGGATGTCCATGAAAGGTCGGATTGCGGGAATGCGTGTTTTTCCTGTCGCACCGGAAGGAAAGAGGGTGCATTCGATTGTTCCTGAGAGCAGGCCTGAAAAAAAAGTTCCTGCGCAATCGTCAACGGTAGTGGCAAATGCACACCGGGTGACACCGTGTGCTTCTGCGCTCTCCCCGATCAGATCGTTTCTGAGCACCCGGCTGGAGCGGCAGGCTGCCTCCCGCCCGTCCTGCTGTATGATCGCATCCATCGTCGTGCCGTACCGCTCCGCAAACGAGCTGCAGAGCCATTCGACGCCGCAGGCAACCGCCACCTTGCGGGCTTGCTCGGGTGCAGGGTTGCCGCTGATCCCGGTGTCGACAGTGATCGCGGAGAGCCGGATGTCACGACGGTCTGCGGTGAGTTTTACGAGGAACGCGAGCAAAGCCGCGCCCGCAGCATCGCCCGGCAGCACGACGGCAATATGGTCGCCCGGGCGCAGCCATCCATGAGAACGGATGGTGCGTTTGGCCTTGGTCTCAAAATCCTTAAGAAAATGCATCGGGCAGAGGAGCTTTCCAGAATAGGGCTGGAAAATGAGCGCCTCGCGCCGGCACGCATCGCACTGCATAGGGGGACAGATCCTGTTCTGATCTGGATAATGAGAGATGTTTAAGGTTGTGATGCTCCGGCGGAATCTGCCACGGAGACCATGATTTTATAGTCTGCCACATAACCACTCATAACAACCATGGTCGTGTCTCCGGAGCGTATCCGCAGCCTGCACAAATACGAAAAAGCTATCCTTGTCGCGCTCGAGCGCCAGATGAAGCGGTACGAGTGGGTGCCGCTGGAGAGTATCGAGCAGGCGACGGAGCTCTCCGAGTCTGAGGTCAATTACCGGTTGTCACGGCTTATCCAGTGGGGCATGGTGCGGTTCAACCCGGTGCCGTACGATGGCTATGCACTCGTCTTTGGCGGGTACGACACGCTCGCGCTTACCACCCTTACCCGGAAAGGCATTATCTCGGCGCTGGGAACAAAAATCGGGGAGGGAAAGGAGTCGGTGGTGTTCGATGCGCTCGGCCTTGGGCCGGTGGCGATCAAGTTCCACCGGATCGGCCAGCGTTCGTTTAACACAGCCCGGGTCAACCGGGAGTATATCCCTGAGACCGGCAGCTGCCCGTGGCTGCTGGCCTCCCGGCTCTCTGCCGAACGGGAGTACGCGGCACTCACGCTCCTCCACCCGAAGGTATCGGTCCCGCTTCCCATCGGCCAGAACCGGAACGCGGTCGTGATGGCGCTCATCGACGGGCCGAACCTCTCCCGGTACAGGCTGCCGGACCCCCGGGCCACGCTTGACGAGATCCTCGCAAACGTGCGGGCCGCGTACCAGGCCGGCGTGATCCATGCGGATCTCTCGGAATTCAACATTCTCATGGAGGACAACAAATGCGTCCTCATCGACTGGCCGCAGTGGATGGAGACCACCCACCCCAATGCCGGTGCCATTCTCGAACGCGATATCAGCAATATATTAGCCTTCTTTGTGCGGAAATACAAACTGGAGTATGACCCCGGGGAAGCACTGCGATGCGTGACCGGCTGAGTGTTTTTGGGATCGATATCGTCAAAGGCTCGGTGCGGTCGCGATCTCGCCGGCCGATGTACGCCCTTGTCCGTATGGACGGGCAGGATATTTTAAACGAGAGCACGGTCTCGATGTTCCGGCTTTTCCGGTTGCTCTCCGAGGAACGGCCTGACATTCTTGCTGTCGACAGCCTCCAGGAGATCGCGACCGACCAGCACGAGCTCTTCTCCTTTTTGCAGGGCCTCCCGCCGCAGACCAAGCTCGTGCAGGTGACTGGCGGCGAGAAAAAAGAGACGCTCGGGAAAGTTGCCGCCCGGTTCAATATCGGTTTCGACCGGTTTGACCCCTTCGCCGAGGCCCGCACCACGGCACGTGTGGCCTCGCTCGGCGCCGGCGCAGAGGTCATCGCTTTTCTCGACGAGAGCGAGGTCGTGGTAAGCCGTCACCGGTCACCGGGCCGGGGTGGGTGGAGCCAGAACCGGTACGTTCGGAAGATCCACGGCGCCGTCCAGTTCAAGGGCCGGGAGATCGAGCAGCAGCTTACAGCGGCCGGGCTCCGATACGAGAAGAAGGAGACTAAGGCATTCGGGGGGTGCAGCCGGGTGGCCTTCCGGGTCTTCGCGGTGCGGGGACAGGTGCCGGTTTCCACGTACCGCGGCGCCGACGTGCAGGTCAGGATCAGCGGCAAGAGGCTCGAACGGATCCGGTTCCGGCCCCTCTCGGGAAAACCCCGGTACCTGATCGTGGGGATCGATCCGGGCACCACGACTGCGATCGCTGCGCTCGACCTCGACGGGAACCTCATGCACCTTGAAAGCTCCCGGCAGATGAATATGTCCGGCGTGATCGAGGCTCTCTACCGGGTCGGAAAACCGCTTGTTGTCGCATCCGATGTGCAGGAGATGCCGTACTCGGTGGAGAAGATCCGTCGGGCGTTCTCGGCGGTCTCCTACACCCCCCGGCAGGACACGAGTGTCGAGGCCAAACTCGAGCTCACCGCCGGTTTCCCGTATGCAAACGTCCACGAGCGGGACGCGCTCTCGGCAGCGCTCGATGCATATCTCCAGTACCAGAACAAGTTTCGGAACCTCATCAGGCGCGTGCCCCCGGGCCACGACCTCGACGAGGTCCGGGCCGGCGTGATCCGGGGCCAGGCGCTCGACCAGGTGCTCCTTGACTTAAATGCCGTCGCACCGGCCACCCCGACACAGGAAGTGCCCCCTGCGCCGGTTGCGGCCCGGCACGACGAGCGGGTGCGGGTGCTGGAGGGGATGGCGAAGCGTCTGCGCACGTACGTGGCCGAACTCCAGGAAACGGTCAAGGCAAAGGAGTACGAGATCCACCGGCTCCAGGGACGGGTCCGTGCCATGCACGATACCCGGGACGTGCAGCTTGCAAAAGATGCTGAGGTGGTAAAACAGGACGCGATCATCAAGAGCCTTAAAAAACGGCTCAGGAAAGAGGAGCGCCACAGCCGCACGCTCGCAAAACGGGTGGAACGGATCAGGACATTTGCCGAGCTATCCATTGACGGTGAGGCACTGCCGGTAAAAGTGATGGACGCGCTCACGAAAGAGGGCCTGCGCCGGCTCATAGACGATACCGGCATCAGCGAAGGCGAGATTGTCTTTGTGCAGCGCACCGACGGCTGGGGACGGAGCGTGGTCAAGGATCTGGCCGATATACCGGTCCGGGCCCTGATCACTCATGCCGCTGCCCCCAATGAGCGCGACCCGCAGATCCTCCCTGCATTCCGGGAGGCCGGTATCCCCCTGCTCACCGATATGGATGCCGGTGTTCAGGTGCGGGGCAGGATGGGGCTTGCCGCAAAAGACCGGTTCGAAGCCGCCATCGCCCGGTGGCAGGAGGAGCAGGCGCAGTTTTTACGCGAGAAAAAATCCAGCCAGATCGAGCACATGTTCAAGGAGTACAAGAGCGAACGGGGAAAGGAAGTGCGCAAAGGGGGCAACTGACCATGGACGATCGGGAACTCTTGAAGACCGTGATGGGAATTGTCGGGGAAGAGAACTGCCGTGACGACTGCGCCGTGCTGCCGTGCGGCGACCAGCTGATGGTGGCAACAACCGACATGCTCCATAAGACGACCGATTTTGTGGAGGGCATGACCGACTGGCAGATCGGCTGGATGAGCGCTGCTGTGACCATCAGCGACATCGCAAGCATGGGGGCGGCACCGAAGTACGTGCTCATCGCGGTGGGGCTCGACCGGTGGGAGCACCTTGCCGGCGTCATGCAGGGGGCACAGGACTGCTGCAAAAAATTTGGTGCCGCAATCATCGGGGGGGACATCGACCACCACGATGAACTCACGGTCGTGACGACCGGCCTTGGCCTTGTGGACCGGGTACATCTCGTGCAGCGGACCGGTGCCCGGCCGGGGGACCTTGTCTGTATCACCGGCACCCCGGGGCAGGCGCAGGCATGGCTTGACGGGTATAAGCAGTTCGAAAAGGCGCTTTTCGAGCCGCAGCCCCGGGTAGCGGAGGGACACCTGCTCTCACGTGGGGGAGTGACCGCGATGATGGACGACAGCGACGGGATCGCCCTCTCGCTCTACGATCTTCTGGGCGTCAACGAATGCGGTTTCTCCTTGGAATCAGGTAAGGTTCCCCGCCCCGCCGGCATCCCCGAACCACATGCACGGGAGCTGGCGCTGTACGGCGGCGGGGACTATGAACTGATCTTCACCCTGCCCCCGGACCGGTACCCGGTAGCCGGTGTTCCCTGCACGGTGATCGGGGCGGTGATCGCCGAAAAGGCCGTACTCGTAGACGGTAAACCCATGGAAAAACGCGGGTACCAGCACCGGTGGTCGTAGCCCGGCATTATGGGATGTGCCGGCGCATTTCTCTTAAATACAAACAACAAAAGATAATGGATAATCAAAGACCCGTTCACCCATCATGGAATCGCTGGAAAGCAAACTGGATAGACTCTCCCCGGATCAGCGCCGGGAGGTCGAGGACTTTGTCGACTTTCTGATCCAGCGGGCGGAAGGGATCCGCGTCACCGTCCAGGTTGCATCCCACGATGTCCCCTCCCTCGCAAAGTCTGTTGCACCCCCGCTCATCACCCCGGATCCCGTCCCGGTTGAGGAGCCGGCCATGCCCCGGCCCCGGGAGTACGCCCCGCAGGCCGCTGTCGTCCCGATCCATGAGGCAGAGCCCGCTGCGGCAATCCAGGAGATCGCCGTGAGCGACACAAAAGACACCCCGGACGGGTTCCTGGATTACGGCAGGTTTGAAAAGGCCGCTCCGGTCCCGCTCCCCCCCTCTCCCGCGGATGAAGCCGTAAAAAAAGTCAAGAGAAAACTGATACAAAAGAGCGAGCAGGCGTCAAAAAACAAACTGCTCGACTGGATTGATTGATCAATAACGAAAACGGGTGGAGAAACGGCCCTTGTTGCCTCTTGACCGGCAATCTTAATACTTATTTAAAAAAGGATACAAAAACGATGGACTCGACGGGATTCGAACCCGTGGCCTTCACGTTGCAAACGTGACGATCTACCCCTGATCTACGAGCCCTTTTGTGTGGCATATACTTTTTCTGCGGCTTCCATATAGTTGTTACTGATCCACCCTGTAAAAAAGGGGAAACGGGAGATTGTTTCCAATCGCTTGCTTATGGTTCTTCAGGTTTTTTTGGTTCTCCAGATTCTTTAGGTTCTCCAGATTCTTCAGGTTCTTCTAGTTCTTTTTCTGGCTCTTCTAGTTCTTTTGGTACGTATGGTACGTTTGGCTCTTTTTGCTTGTGATAGATTGTGAAGAGGGTGACAATTGCACCGATGACCGCGGTGAGGATACCGAGCACCGCCGCCACGACCGTAGGATTCGTCCAGATCGAAGACACCTCAGTCGTGGCTACGGCGACCGGTGTGGATGTTGCCACCACCGTTTCCACCACCGTCACCACACTCCCACGGGGGGGAAGCGAGCCAAATGCCGTAATGGTGCCGCCACCCACGATTGTGATCGTGGTGTCGTAATCATAGTACCCGGTCAGCGCCAGTTTTAGCGCATGGCTCCCGGCGGAGATGCCGGTAAGGTCGACCGGGGCAATTCCCTTGTACACGCCGTCAATGTACACGTTGGCGTTGAGCGGCGAGGAATACACCGATACATTCCCGGCAGTCTCCACAACGGCTGCCGTTGTTGTGGCAGCTGTTGCCGTGGCGGTGGTCTCTACAATGGTCGGTGTGGTTGTTGCAGGAACCGTGGTCTCGGTTGTTGCAACCGCCGTACTGCGCAGCGCCATCAGTTGGGTGATAAGGCGCTCGTTTATTGTATCGGCATCGGTGCTGTTAAGGTATACCTGGGTGGAGGGCGGCAGCCATGCGACGACGTACCCACCCCCGTACCGGGTAAAGAGCAGGGCGGGATCTCCGTTATCAAAATTCATGAGCGTTGTCGTGCCGTTCCGTGCCGCGAACTGTACACGTGTTGAGACAAGCGTGGTATTGGAAAAGACCGATGGCATCCCGGCAAAAATATCCTTTGAAAGGGTCGCATTGGGGCTGGTCACATTCAGCGTAAGACTTCCCGGGGCAGTGCCTGCCGTTTGTGCAGGCAGGATATCGGTGAACCGGGGGAGATCTTTTTCGGTTACGACCAGGATCTTACCGTCTTTTACGGCCGCTGCAAGTTTTGTTGCGGTATCCTGGCTGTACCCTGCGTCCCCCCCGATGAAGAGGACGTCCGTGGACACATTGGTAAAGCACGAGATACCGGTGTCGAGTTCGACACCCGCGTTACCCGGAAGGGTGCATGCGACCGCAAACGTATCCTGGTGAAGGGCCGGGATAAATCCTGCGGTATCGCCATAAATGGCGGTATTGATAGCGGCAGTCGGCATCACCAGTACAAAGGTGACACACAGAACCGTCGCACATATGGTCAGAGCGTGAGATAGGATTACCATAAGCAATTCTCCTGTTTGAGATCACTGTTAGCCGGTCATATTGTTGATATTTTCGTATCCGCCCGCACGATCCCACGCTGTATGACGCCGTTTCCCCCATTCGCCTGAGGGCAGGTGTGATGTTGCCGAAGATGAAGATTTTATAAAACAGCATGCCCAAGAACTAATCAGGCTCGGGGAAAGCGTTTTGTCGCTCACCCGGAACAACCGGAGATACCTCCATGGTAAAACTCATCATTGAACCAAAAAAGGCAAAGGACGGCCAGATCGATTACGTCGTCACGTACCACGATGTGAAGACCGACAACCAGTTTACCGTCACGATCACAAACGATCTTAACGAGGCCGTGCAGCGCCTCAAAGAGACGCTGGAAAACGAGGTAAAAATACTTACTGCGAAATAAACCAACTCCGTGAAAAATCTCACGTTTTTTTGGGCTCTGAAAAACCGACATGAGTCAATCGACTTCACATCAGAACCCATGGAAATTATGAAAAAATACACGGGGTCCCCCCGCATCAGGAGCGGGGCAGGAGAGTTGTTCAGTTTTTTTTAGTTACCGATCTGCCGCGGGGCGTCCCTTCGGGAGCGGCGGCACTCATCGCAACGTTCAGGGGGGAACAGGCACGGTTCCCTCCGTCCATGTGTTTTGTAATTTGTTAAGAAAACTAAAGTTTTCTACAGAGCCGAACAATTAAAAAACGAATGGACCCGGCGGGAATTGAACCCGCGGCCTTTACGTTGCGAACGTAACGATCTACCCCTGATCTACGAGCCCGCCCGATTGTGGTATTACAATTCTCCCGCGGATGGAATATAGTTGTTGTTGTGGTGTGGCATCACCACGGGAAAATAAAAAAATCAGAGAATGATCTCGATGTCGAGCTTCTCTGCGAGTTCCTTGTACCGGTTCCTGATAGTAACTTCCGTGACCCCTGCCACTTCCGCCACTTCACGCTGGGTGCGCCGCTCTCCTCCAAGGATGGACGAGATGTAAATGGCGGCCGCTGCGACACCGGTCGGGCCCCTGCCGCTGGTGAGCTCGCGTTCTCCTGCCTGGCGCAGGATCTCGACCGCACGGCTCTGCACCTCTCCTTTGAGCGTGAGCCCGGAGCAGAAACGCGGTACGTAGTCAATCGGGGAGGTCGGGAGGAGCTTTAAGCCGAGTTCTCTTGAGATAAACCGGTATGTCCTGCCGATCTCTTTTCTTGAGACACGGGACACTTCGGCGATCTCGTCGAGCGTACGGGGCACGCTGCACTGCCGGCAGGCCGCGTAGAGCGCCGCTGCTGCGACACCTTCGATGCTCCGTCCCCGGATCAGGTTCTTGTCCACTGCATCACGGTAGACCACAGCGGCGGTCTCACGCACGTTTCGCGGCAGGCCGAGGGCCGAGGCCATACGGTCAAGTTCCGAGAGTGCAAAGGCGAGGTTTCTTTCCGTCGCATTGCTGACACGGATCCGGCGCTGCCACTTGCGGAGACGGTAGAGCTGGGCGCGGTTCTTCGAGGAGATGGCCCTGCCGTACGAATCCCGGTTGCGCCAGTCGATCATCGTAGAGAGACCCTTGTCGTGGATTGTGAAGGTCATCGGGGCGCCGACCCGCGAACGCTTCATGCGCTGGTCATGGTCGAACGCACGCCACTCGGGGCCGCGGTCGATGAAGTCGTCATCGATCACAAGCCCGCAGTTCTGGCAGACCAGCTCTGCACGCTCGTAATCATGGACAAGCTGCCTGCCTCCGCACTCCGGACAGACCGTCTCGGTGTGGTTCTCGGCTTTCTTTTCCTGCTCTTTTACTTTAATACGCGATTTGAGCGCTTCTCTCTCAGTCTGGAGGAGTTTTAATTTCTCTACTTCCTGCATCCGATTTCACCAATGTTATCTTACTGTTGTTCTGATCGATTCTGAACGGGTTATCGCGGGGGTACGGGTTTCCCTTGCGAATACTTTTTCGCCCGCTGTGACACCGCACGGGCCATGGGTGAGGACAAGGGCGTAGGGCGACTTCACGTTTCCAAAGACGTCCATGATCTTTCCCACCGGTTTTGTCCTCCGGTCCATCACTTCGCTGTACAACCCCGGGAGCTGGGCGGCATCGCACTGGATAATGAACATCCTGCTGCCATAGGTGCTCATCGCTCGACCAACAACCTTCACACAACAACCTCGGGGGGTAAACAAAGTACTAAAGTAATTTAGTAATCTATATATGTGGGACATTGCCCTATTTAAACATTCCGTGAAAGTATAAATAGAAATTTCAGA
The DNA here is from genome assembly GCF_003170075.1 of Methanoregula sp. Classification (GTDB taxonomy): domain Archaea; phylum Halobacteriota; class Methanomicrobia; order Methanomicrobiales; family Methanospirillaceae; genus Methanoregula. The sequence continues at coordinate 67,856 of NZ_PMZU01000035.1, read as the reverse complement.
AACGGAGGAACCGATCGATATTTAAAGACATAATGCCCGCGGATTCGGCAGCGGTCAGCCCGGCACCCTGCGCCACGATCAGTCTGCTTGATCTGTCCAGCAGATCGTGAGGTGCATGCGCGTCCGAGTCCACCACAATCTGGCACGAAGCCTCACGTGCGATAAGCGCGACGTGGCCGTTCGTACGGTTGTGCCCGGCCCGGGAGGTGATCTCAAGGGCAATCCCATTCTCGTGTGCGAGCCGGGCGTCCTCAATCGTTATAAGCCCCGGGTGGGCGAGCACGTTCACGTCTTGGCAGGTGCAGGCCGCGTGGTTGGTGCCGGGCGCCACCGGTTCGACCGTCGTCTCACCGTGGACGACCACGATCTCCGCTCCCGCCTCGCGGGCCTGCCGGGCGACCGCTGCGATCTGGGACGGGGGCACGTGCGTGATCTCGACCCCGCACAGGAGCCGGACCCCGAAGAGCAGGGCGGATTCCTGGACTGCGAGAAGCGTCTTTACGACAGATACCGCATTGGACGTATCGACATGATCGGTGATGGCGACCGTGGTATACCCGAGCACGGCCATGCGCCGCACCAGTTCTATGGGCAGCATCTCGCCATCGGAAAGGATCGTGTGGGTGTGGAAGTCGTACAGGCCGGTCACCGTTTCACCACCAGGTTCCGGGCAACTTTTTTTATGAGTGCCTCTTTTTTCCCGGTCCATGTGACGATGACCCGTCCTTCGTGCCGGGCCCAGTGGGCCGGGTGGTGGTGCTCCTCGATATCGCAGGGAATGCCGATGCGGTTTAATGCCCGCCCGATATCGCTTGCCACCGGACCTTTCGTACCGAGCGTACGCGGGACTCTCCGTCCTTCCTCACGGGAGAGGGATGCGTTAAAATAGCAGGGATACAGGATGCACACGCCTTTTTCCATTGCATGAAAAGTATGGGGGTCAAGATATAAACACTGTCCGCTCAAAAAGTACAGGCATGCACCACATCGACGTCAGGATGGAGAAGGATGTATACGACGTCAACAACGCGATCGCGGACGGGAACGCCCGGCACTTAAAGGAACACGGCATACGGGCCTTCGACCTGCTCGGCGCGATTGGGTCGGGGAAGACTGCACTCATCGAGCGCCTCGTCCCGTTACTTAAGGCAAAGGGGCTCAGGACCGGGGCAATCGCCGGTGACGTGTACGGCGACGACGATTTCAGGCGGATCGTAGCGACCGGCATCCCGGCCTACAACGCGAACACCGGCAAGGAATGCCATCTCGATGCCCACCTTGTGGAGCACGCAATCGAGCATCTCCCGCTGGACGAGATTGATATCCTCTTTATTGAGAACGTGGGAAACATGGTCTGCCCGACCGATTTCCGGCTCGGTGCGGAAAAAAGAATCGTGATCGTCAGCTCGACCGAGGGGGACGACGTGGTCAACAAGCACCCGATGATGTTCCGGGACTGCANNATCCACCGGTACAACCCGAAGATGCCGGTCTTTTTGACCAACATGAAGACTGGCGAGAACATTGCACCGCTCCTTGATGCTATCCTCGCATGAAGACACAAAAATCGTCCCCATCGGGAAATAGTATAAATAACTCTGAAAAGAATATATAGAGCACCATTCTCGGGAAGGGGATTTTTCCGGAATACACGAATATAAAGGAGGAACACCATGCAGTGGCAGGGAGAATCAGTACGGAAGGTAACCGGCGGCCGGCGCCGGCCGGCACAGGGAAAGCGGAGATTTGAAGTCGGGCTCGCACCCGCAGACACGCACCTCGGTGAAGCCCGGGCGAAGATCATCCGCACCACGGGCGGGAACACGAAGGTCCGGTCCATGCGTGCAAATTACGCGAACGTGGCGAATCTCACGAACGGCGAGACCAAGAAAGTTAAGATCGAGACCGTTGAAGAGAACGGCGCAAACCCGAACTACGTCCGGCGGAGCCTGCTCACCAAGGGAGCAATCGTCAGGACCGAGATCGGACGCGCCCGGATCATGAGCCGCCCCGGCCAGGACGGTATCATCAACGCTGTATTACTCGAATAAACCTGCAAAAGAGGATACCTTTTTTTTTCATTTACATTTCGTGAAACGACCTCTTTTGCAACCGGCACGCTACCGCGCAGGTTTAAAAATGCCCCCTAGGGCGCAGCAATTGTTTTTTTAGGTTTGGCTCTCCCATAGTGTAACTATGCGAAGGATCTGTTATCGTTACCCGCAACGGGTGGATCTCTCGTTTGCGATGGGAATGACGTTTCCTGAAACCCTGAAATATATCGCAGAACTGAACGGACAGGAGTCCACCAAGACCACCGGCAAAGAACTGGTCCGGGTTCGGGTCAAAGTGGAGATTGCCATCAACCGGGCAGAATTCGGCGATATCACACCAGATGTCCTGCGCCCCGGCGTCATCACCGAATCTGCCGATCTCAAGGTCACGGTGCTTGCGCTTGCCCTGCGCGGGACCGGGAAAGTCCCGGTTGCAAACGATGTCTTTTACGTCCGGCTCACCGACCGGAACACCAGCACCGACATCGACATCGCAAAAGAGGGTCCCGGGGAAGGTCTTGACGCCCGCGACATGAAAAAAATCCTTCTTGGTAACCCGAATTGACCATTCAGATCACGGTGGCTGCACCGTTCAAACACACCCGCAAGACAGGAATGCGCAAGAACGAGCTCGTCTACTACTATGCGCTCGACCGCAAATGGATGAGCACCGATCAGGCGGCCGTCCTGCTCAGGAAGGCTGAAGAGGCGGGTCTCATCCGGCAGGAGAATGGCGTCTTCTCGATCCTCTTTGACCCGGCCACCGTGACAATTCCCATTGGGTTTAAGCCGACCTCGGCCATTTTCGAGGCTAACGATCCGGCGCAGGAACTGATCGGCCGGATCGTGAAGGCCCGGGAGGTGCCGGAGACGGACGTAGTTGCCGAGATGAACAAACTCATCAAGGAACAGTTCGACGGGAACCTGCTGCCCCCGGCAGCGCTTGTCCTGCTTGCAAAGAAATACCTGGTGCCGTATGAGGATCTGCGCGATGCCCTTTCCGCAGCGCTTAAGAAAGAATAACGCCAGTGCATTTTTGTCCTGACCGGGGCCGTATCCGGGCAATTCTCCCTGCGGTGCCGGATTTGCTCTAAAAAGCAATATTAAACACAACGTGATACAGTTACACATGCATACACATACGCATGGGGGCAGGCGCCGGTCGCCTGAGATCCCCTGGCTTCTGATTGTCACGGTGGTCGGCATCATTGTGGTCGTGATTGTCGCATTCTTCTTTCTCTCCGGTCTCGCGGGATCGTCGGCAGGAACCACCTCTTCCGGTACCGCTACGGTAAAACCAACCACAAGCGCAGCGGCCTCATTCATCACATCGGCGTCAACAACGTCTGCTATTGTTATTGCCACGACAACACCGGTGACCATCCCGGCCACGGGGGTCTATGTCAAGGTCGATTATATCGGTGGTTTCTCCGGCACCTATACGACCAATGGCGAGACCGTAAAGGAAACGGACTCGGGAACCCGAATGTACCTGGTTGCCAATGCAACCAGCACGGTAACGGCGGTCTTCCAGAAAAGCGACAACACTGCCACCCACCCGCTGACCGTAAGCATCTATAAGAACGGCAGCCAGGTCGCAACCAACAGCACGAGCGCGGCACACGGAAAGGTTACGGTTACGGCAAGCATATAACCCTGACGATCCGGCGGGAATCCTTTTTTCCGCGTGTCGTTTGGCTGAATAATTGATCGGGATACTTTTTTGATAGAACTGCATCTGAAAAAAATCGCTATTGTGATTGTGCCGGGAAATTTTCCGGCTGTCTTCGTATCCCCACTGAAAATATCTATCGCGATCTACCCGGCGCCTGAAAATGTGTACCAGGTGCCGGGGGCAGCTCACGCACTCCGGATAATTCTCTCATTTGCAGTCCCGTACACCCGTTGCGGGAGCGACCCGACGTACGAGACGAGCGCATCGACATCGGACGGGCCATTGACCACACCGTTTCCCTTCGTGAATTCGCAGCGGTTTTTGCCGTCGGTGTGGGGTAATGACGGGGTCTGCTCCCCTCACACCCCCACATACGGCATCAGCGGTAACAGCTCACCTTTTATCGTTTCGATTCCCAGCCCCTCCACAAACCTTGCTGTCCTCTCATGAGGTTTCGCATGCTTCCGGTAATATTCCACGAGACGCTGGGTGCAGTCGAGGGCTTCGGTCGGGGTGAAGCCGTGAGCAATCACGTCGCCGAACCGCGGGCGGGTGCCGCCATTCCCGCCGAAGAACACCGTCCAGCCCTTGATTGATCCCAGAATGCCGATGTCCCGCGTGTGACTCCCGCCGCAGCCCCCAAGAGTGTTTTAAAAACAGATCTCCTTTTCGGCCCGGGAACAAACCCCGGCCATGACGCATGCGTACCAACAACGCACAACAACAAAAACAATAACGCGAAAAAAGTATTCTGCCGCGGAATTATTTCCGGGCCTTCTTCTCTTTTGACTTGTCGGCCTTCTTCTCGCCTTCAGCCTTCTCGACCTTGGGGAAGATCTCGTCAAGGGGCTTATCGCCGTACGCGGTCACACGTGCGTTGACCTGCACGAACTCGGGGGTGATCTCGTGGGCGCGGATCATCTTTCTCTTGCGCTCGCCCTCCATCCCCGGGTGGAACCCGACGCCTTCAGCGAGGAGGAGTCTTCTTCTTCCTGCGCCGGGGAGGCTCTTTCTCGCGGGAATCCCGGTCTGGTCCGTGCCCCCGGTGATCAGGATCTTATAGCCTGCAAGCCCGAGCGGGCCCGCGTCAAGTTCGTCCCCGATTTTTTTCCCTACGATCGATCCTGCTGCCCCGGTGCTGGCATCAACATTGTAGGCGCGACCGGTCTTTGGGTCTGAAACAACTACCTTTAACTCAACCATGCTTGATTCTCCTTATTGATTATCCCGGGCCGCTCCCGTTGTCGGGTGACCCGTTCACTCTCCGGCTCTCCGGCGCAAGAACGCCTGTGCACGTGAAGTACCCATGTTATTCTACTGTAACGCTATTAAATCCTCGCGTCACGCGAAAGTGCAGCCGTATATGCCGGTACGCGGGGTCTCTTACTTGCCCCAGAACGGCTCAGCCTTGCGCCGGATTGCCACGAACTCGGCAAGCACTTCCTGCGTGCTGATATTTAAGTTCTTGAGCATTTCGCGTTCGAGAACCTTCACGTGCCGCTCGGGGAGATCCACGAGCAGGTCGTCGCCCACATTCAGCTGCCGGCCGATCGTTGCGCCCTCAATCGAGATCGCCACTTCGAGCCCGGCGTCCGCCTCGCGGATCGTCTCCTGCCGGATCTGCATGGACTTTAAGTGCCCGACCTTTTTCCCATCCAGCTTGACGAGATCGACATCGCCCCGGAGTTTCCCGCCCAGTACCCTAACCCCGACTACCGCCGGGTTGCTCTGCCGGAACACGCAGTCCGGCAGCAGCCGGATCTTGGCCGGCATCATCACATGCTCGAACTGCGCCTTCTCCGCGATCCGTTTCTGCTCGTCCCGCCACGCGACATACTGGTCGATAAGCTGGTAGATCACCTGGGCAGAGAACACTTTCACCTGCGTGTAGAGCGGGTCCTTGATAATCTCCGCTGCATCGGGAAGGATAGGAGTGTTGAACGACAGGAGCACGTGGAACGCCGGGTTCTTGATCGTCTCGGTGTCGATCAAGTCGTGCCGGCTTACCGGGCCGACCTGCGCCCGCATCACCTTGATATCTTTCGCCTCCAGTTCCTTGCAGAGCGCTTCAAGGGCGCCAATCGTGTCGGCCTTGATTACGATGCCCTCTTCGGCAAGGTTGACATGGATCTCCCGCATTTCCTTTCTGATCCGGGCCGCGAGCTCGTCGAGATTGCCCCGGACGACAAAGAGCGGCGAACCCGCGATCACCTTTTCGAGGCCCGGGGCCGAGACCTTGATCCCCGCCGCCGCGACCACCGACTTGACGTGCTCGAACTTGTCCTCGACAAGGATCTCCTTCATCGGGTGGGGTTTCAGGAGCGAGCGGACCTTGGTCACCACGATGTCATCCTGCGAGGCCATTGCGATCTCGTCGCCCACCGAGAGCGTGCCGTCATATAGGATCACATCGAGCGTCACCCCGAGGCCCCGCTCCTCTTTTACTTCAAGGACCGTGCCTACCCCCGGCCCCTCGGCCGAGAGCTTGAGTTCCTCGCCAAGGTAGCGCTGGGCAAGCCCGATCATGACCATCAGGAGGTCGGCGATCCCTTCGCCCGTGTGGGCACTTACCGGCACGATCGCAAGGTTGCGCCGGAAATCTGAGACCCGGTCGAAACGATCCGCTGAGAACCCGAGGTCCGAGAGGTTGCCTACGATCTCGTAGGTTTTCGTCTCGATCTCGGTCTTGACCCGCTCGTTCTGTTTTGCAAACGTCGAAAGGAACGACTCGTCCTTGTTGATCCGCCAGCCGTGGAGCCGGTCAATTTTTGTCGCCGCGATCACAAACGGCGTCTTACAGTTCCGCAGGATCTGGAGCGCCTCGACCGTCTGGGGCTGGAATCCCTGGTTGATATCGACAACGAGGATCGCCATGTCGGCAAGCGCCCCTCCCCGGGCCCGGAGCGTGGTAAACGCGTGGTGCCCCGGGGTATCGATGAAGAGCAGGCCGGGGATGTTTATGGGGATCTTCTCCATCGACCCGCTCATCGTGCGGATCGCTTCGATGGGGACAATCGTCGCCCCTATATGCTGGGTGATCGCACCCGCTTCCGATGCGACGACCGACGAGCCGCGTATCCGGTCAAGAAGTGAGGTCTTGCCATGATCCACATGCCCCATGACGCACACAATCGGCGTCCTTATCTTCGGGTCTGCCGCCATCTCCCCACCTTCCCGTTCGCACGTGCCCTGATCGCGGATTAAAAAAAAATTATCCGTGGTGCGGCATCATCAGACGCCGCATGCCCACCCTACGAATATCCTGTCAAGGCCACCTGATAACTTAATGGACGCCCCACCCTATTAATAATCGCTCCCGGACAGCAGTCAGGGCCCGGCCGGTCATCCGTGTGCGGGATGCACTTCAGAGCAGGGAGTTAAATTAATCAGAGTCCACGACCAAATTAACAGGAACATTTGCCAGGGTAGGGTAGTCTGGTTATCCTAAGGGGCTGTGGATCCCTCGACCCGGGTTCAAATCTCGGCCCTGGCCTCGTTATCGTTAGTTAAAGTCTCCTTCTCTTTTTAAGGCTCAAACCGATCGTATTTCTCCCCAGTTGCAAAGCGATCACGTAAAAAGCGATTCTGATCTTCCTGCAGGTCTGGAACCGGATTCTTTTCATGCGCTTGAGTAGTTGATCGCCTAAAGAGAAAGAGGGGCATTGATTTGTAAAACTGCGCGATCCCGCTCTCAATCTGCCGGCACTCTCCCCCGGCATGGGCAGATGCCCGTGAGCACCTGCAATCTTCATCTTCAGGAAATGCCAACACTATACCGCATGGACCCGGCAATTGTAGATACGATCTTGTTCCTTGCGGCAGGGATTATTGCCGCTGTTGTTGTCCATTTTGTCTTCATCTTCCTCAAGAAGCAGGCAGAGAAGACAGAGACAATGATGGATGATCTTATTGTGCACTCACTTGGCGCACCGCTTACGATACTCGCGTTCTTCATCCCGTTTTTCTTTGCGATCCATCACCTGATTGATCTCTATCCCGAATACCAGTGGATTGCTGATGCAAACATCCTTTTATCGGCATATGTCATCGTCGGAACATGGATTGTTGCAACATTCCTTGACGATTTTCTGCGGATCTACGGTACTGCCCTTGCCGAGACGACCGAGACCGACCTCGATGACCGGATCGTGGAGATCCTCCAGAAGATCGGGAAGTACTTCATCTGGTTTATCGGGATCCTCTATATCCTGACCCTGTACAGTGTCAATATTACACCGCTCATTGCCGGTGCAGGAGTCGTCGGCATTGCCATTGCCCTTGCTGCACAGGATCTCTTCTCGAACTTCTTTGGCGGTGCGGTCATCATCACCGACCAGCCGTTCAAAGTGGGGGACCGGGTGCTGATTAACGATGTTCTCGGGGACGTGACCCATATCGGTCCCCGGAGCACCCGTCTCCTCACGCTCGATAAAGATGTCGTGAGCATCCCCAACACCAAGATAGCAACAAGCGTGGTTCATAACTATTCCCTGCCAAACCCGCAGGTCAGGATCCAGATCCCGGTAACGGTCTCAAATTCTGAAGATATTACTCGTATCAAGAGGGTGCTTGGAGAGATTTGCGATGAGGCGGTAAAGAGCCGGCCAGACTTGTTTGCTCACGATCCATCCCCGACAGTATACCTCATGCAGATGGACAAGTCCACAATCACATTCCTGATCACGGTCTATGCAGCCGGCTTCCAGTATGACAACATTATTCAGGACTACATGAACGTCCGGATCATCGAGCGGTTCCGGAAAGAAGAGATTCCCTTTTGCTAAATAAAGGCCTCAAGCGTATTCCCTCGTTTTTCCAACCAATTTCTTTAAGATGCCAGAAGGAAAACCAGTGTGAATATCCGGAACAGTTTCCTATGCACAAATGCCCGGGATTCTGTGGATCAGGGAAACTATGAAATACCTCACACCTATCCTGCTTGTCGCCTTGCTCTGTACAGCGCTCCTGCCAGTCAGCGTTGCCGCGGATACATCAGCAGGTAACGGGAGTGGTTACATCTCGGTAATTAACCCGCCGGTTGCCGATTTTTACACCAGTGTCCAGTACGGTCCGTCCCCGTTTACGGTCAGTTTCGCTGATACATCCCGGGGCTCTCTGCCAATGACCTATCTGTGGGAGTTTGGCGACGGCGCAAGCTCGGCAATGCAGAACCCGACGCATACCTATCATTATAACGGAGAATACACTGTCAGCCTGACCGTGACCAACCAGTACGGCTCGGATACCAAGACTGTTGCTGATTTCATCGGGGCGGGCTTCCCGCCAGAAACAAACTTTTCTGCCTCACCAGCCGATGGGACTATTCCGCTCACGGTTACATTTACTGATCTTTCAAAGAACACGCCCACTGACTGGAAGTGGGACTTCGGTGACGGGACAACCTCATCGGACCAGAATCCGGTTCATACCTATACGCTGGCAGGCATCTATGATGTCAGGTTAAAAGTGAGCAGCCACTTCGGCAGCGACGCGCTCGTCCGGACACATTACATCAATGCAAGTCGTCCGGCCCCGGTTCCGGTGCCCACGCCGGTTACCCTGGTCAAGGCCCATGCTACAGGAATCGTCGGCCTGATCCAGGATGCGAAGGGCACCACCGACAAGAACCTCCCCACTGCAGCATTTATCCCCCCGCAGTTCATGGCCCTCGCTGCGGTGCTGACGAGTTTTGGCGTGATATTTGTCCAGTTCCTCCTCGCCAATATCAGCACTATCGCCCAGTTCGGTGCAAAATTTGCCAAGTTCTTAGCCGATCTTGCCGGGGGTCATGCAGTCGAAAAGATCAGCGAGAAAGAAATCGAGGCCCGGGGAATCGAAGCAAAGAAACGGGAGCGGCACTTCTTCGGCCTGTCAGCGACGGAACTCCTTGTCGTTGAGGCAGCCGTCATTATGGTGGCAGTGGCATTCCTGCTCGCGGATCGCGCTGCCCTTACCCTGCAGATGGTGCTCATCTACATACTGGTCGGTGCGTTCTCGGTCATACTTCACGATTCTGCCCACAGGTATTTTGCAAACCGGTACGGCCACGACACCGATATCCAGTTCTGGGGCCTTGGCACGGTTATCATGTTTCTGACGGCCTGGCTCTACGGGAATGCCTTTGCCCAGTCCTACCGGAATATCGTGGAACGGGATGAGAATGCGGATGAGACACGCGAGCTGGGAATTGAGATGGTTGCGGGACCTGTTATCAGTATCATCCTCATGCTGGTCTTCCTGTTCATGGTTCAATTTGGAGGGGTCTGGGCAATCGCCGGTGGTCTGGGATTTACCATTAACCTCATCACTGCAGTCTACAGCCTGATACCCATTTCCACGATGGACGGCAGTGCGATCTGGAAATGGAACCGCCCCCTGTTTCTCGTGCTGTTCATTCCGCTGATTGCGTTTTATTTCTTCACGTTCATGCTGGTGTAATCTTTTTTTTAATATAGTATCAACTACAGCCATTCTTTATCTGCCCTCAATCGGGAGGAACCGTTTTATTGTTGATACGGTTATTGAAACGGATTCTCTGGCAGCCCCGGTGCTTTTTTATCCCGTCTTTGCTTATCAGTAACAGATCACAAAGGCTTTCGAGCCAGAATAAAAAAAGGGTAAATTACCATTTTAGCACCCGGCATTTCCTGAACTATTCCGGGAATTACCCCCCATGAGAGACACTCACGGGGGCTTGCCATCGGCTCGCTACCACCGTTCGCAGCGACTCCTATAATGCGATGGAACTGCACATCCTTGGGAGAGCAAAGATTTGTGTCAATAAAAAAGGAGATACTTTTTTCGTTTTATTTCAGTTCACTTTTTTACGATTGTATCGATCAACCGGTCCATGATGGCCTCACTCCGGTTTTTCAGGCCGAAGCCGACAATGATCGCAATCGCCGCACCAAGACCAATGCCGATACCCCATGCAATCGGCGTGACGAACGTATAGATGATCGTGAGATCCAGCATGAGTTGGGAGAGCGCAAGGATGGCAACCACGAAATAAAGGAAGATTCGGAGTAACATCAGTACCGGTGAAATGAACTCGACCCGGCCCCCATAGTAATTTGTTAAGAAATCGATGAAATAGTCAACAAGGATTAATCCAACCACGATAAGGATGATGAACGCAACGATATGGGGAATGTAACTGACAATGGTGGACATCAGGGCACTCGTAAACTCCATATGGAGGACATCGACCGCGGCAAGGATCGCGATCAGGTAAACGATAAGCCGCACGGCGATATCCCCAAGATAGCCGATCGTTACACCGGCACGTTTAAACGTGTCCGAGATGTGTGTGTCCTCGATCACATGCATCGCGGTAATTTTGTCCAGAATGATCCGGACCGCTTTGCCGAGGAGACGGCCTACTATCCAGCCGATAAGCAGGATAATAAGCGCACCTATGATGCCGGGGAGATAGGTCATAATGATACTATACCATTGATTTGCCAGATTGACTGAAACAGGATCCATATCACACCTCAATAAAAATTTTCACTTCAATGCTTAATTTTGTAGGGTATTAATCTATTCCAGAATATGCTACACACATCCGATAAGGAGTGCTGATTTTAGTTTGCGGGTGGTAACCTGTTTTTCACCACGGTAGCATTTAAAACCAACCGCCAACGCGGAACAACACTGCCGTGCTTGGTATCGTCTTGAAAGGATACTAGCAATGGTATGCCTGCAGATGAGAAGGAACGCATCTTCGACCGTCGCTTTGGCCATCATGAACTCCCGCAATACCCTGAAAAAGAGGAACGGTGTTACGATACCGAGGCCTGGATGGTCCACGGGCCGCTTGCCGTAACGTTCAGGTAATATTTCCCTGCGTCAAGTTTCTGGGGCTTTACCCCGGAATAAATGCCGATTTCGTTTGCGAGGAGAGCAAGCCGGTTGCCCTGGTTGTCCCCGAGCCAGACAATGAAATTGCTCTGGCCGGAATAGTTTATGGTAAACACCCATAACCCGGATTCGGTCGCGGCAAAAGGCACAACCATATTTCCGGTCCCGGAAAAGACCGCAGAGGAACCTGCGGTGCCGGCCGATCTTCCCGCTGACATGCTGGTCCCCTGGTAGAGGGAATAGACAATACTGGGGGCCTCCTGTTTGTAGATGGTATTGGCGGACATGTCATGGATCCAGAGGGTTTTTTCCCCGGTCTCGCGGGTCACAAGGTACATATTGTCTCCCGCAGGAATCCACGTCCCGTTATAATACACATGGGGGACGCTCGAATAGGTCTCCTCTGTTTTGCCATTTACATCGAAGGAGATCTCAAATTTGTACACGGCGCCCGGGCTTCTCCAGACACCGACAATGGGGTCGAAGGATAATTTCGAGGCTGCGGATCCTGAAGAGGTGACCGACGACAGGGGATTCGTGACCGCAGGGGACTGGGGGGTCGTACCTGTACCCGTGCACCCGGCCGCAAGGACCGTGAGGATAGAGAGAACGATCAGGACAAGAGGCCCGGTTCCCTTCAGGTTACTGAGACAGCGGACTGATGGTATTTTCATTCCTGGTTTAATACTCCTTGGTAATGTTATACTTTATCACCCGGGTTTTGAGTACTTTCCGGTGATGTAACCGTCGGGTTATATCTATTATTCCTGTCATTTTTGCAATCAACGACAGGAGCGGAGCTGCCGGTACGGGCTGCCCTTTACGATCGGGGCCCCGGCGTTTTGCAGGGACGGGCAGCCTTTTCTTGTTTCGCCCATAAACGGAACGTGTGGATTCCCTCACCCATGCACTTGCCGCCGCTATCATCGCGTACTCCATCGGGTTCCCTCAATTCATCCCGTTTGCAGTAATCGGTGCCGTTATTATCGATACGGACATAATTTTCTCCCTCATCTCCGACAGCCACCCGTCGCTCTACCTTTTTGTTCACGGCGGGATCGCCCACAGCCTTACGGGAGCGGTCGTGATGTCGGCCCTTGCATATACCGGCATCACCCTTGCGGCCCTTGTCGGGCTTATCAATCCGGCTCTCCTCGTCCGCGCCGGCCCTGCCGGTTTTGCCGCGGTGCTCTTCGGCGCATTCCTCCATATCGCCATGGATCTCCCGGCAACGCCCGGCATCCCGCTCTTCGCCCCGAAGTCAGATAAAAAATATGCACTTTTTATCCTTCCGGGCCCGAGCCTGTTCATGCTGACCGTCAGCCTCTTTTTCCTGATCTGGCTGGCGCTTGGTGTCGTCACCCTCGCGGAAGGGATAACAACCTACGCGGCGATCCTGGTCGCGTTCCTGCTCGTCCGGTTCGTCGCGTTCCTTGCATCACGGCCGGCACTTCGCGGCACCATGCGGGCGATCCCGCAGGTAAACCCGCTGCGGTGGCTTGCGATCAGCGACAGCGGGTATGCCTGGACGGTAAGGGACTACCGGATCGGCCTTGGGATGACTGACCCGGTGAACTACCCGAAATACAAAAATACGAGCCCGGAAGAGGTCGCTCCCTGTCTCGCGCTGCCGGAAGTTATGCGGCTGCGGTACTACTCGTACATCGTGACCGCGGAAAAAGAAGGCGATACTATACTCTTTTTCGATCCGCTGCGGGTGTCGGGAAGGCTCTTTTACCCGCCGCACTTTAAGCAGGTCCGCATCGCGATTGGGGTGTGTGCCCCGGGCGGATGACTGCTTTTTTTGCAACTTTCGTTACCCGTGTGCCCATCGGTATAAATGAACGGATAACCCACTAAATGAAAATGAGCGGTATGGACACCATCACGATGGTCGGTTTTATTGCCGGGACCCTCACGACCGTTGCATATGTCCCACAGGTTATCCGGAGCTGGAAACTTAAAGAAACAAAAGACATCTCCCTTACCATGCTCGTGCTCTATGCCGTCGGGGTCTCCCTCTGGTTCGTATACGGGGTCTGGACAAACGCCCTTCCCATCATAGTGGCAAACGGCATCTCGCTTGTTTTGATCCTCGTCCTGCTCGGGATCAAGCTGCGGTACCGGTGATTGTCTCTTTTATCCGGCAGAATGGCTGTATGCATCGGCATAAAACAGGTTATCCCCATGCGGCGGGGGAGTACGATAAAAAAAAGATTTAGTCCATGAGGAGTACGAGGCAGCCAGCGATCTTGTCGTGGAGACCTTGGCGCTTCTTGGTGAGGCCGATCATCAAAAACCCGATGAAGATGATCAGGACCGAGATGAATTTCCCGAAGAACCGCAGCGTTGCCCGGGCAAAGGAGATATGGTTGCCTTCAAGATCGGTCACTTCAAGATGCATCAGGACTTTTCCCGGTGTCGCCTGTCCCCGCGAGGATTCAAAGCCCGCGTAGTAGAGCCAGGGAACGACGACGATCAGAATCCCGACTGCGGCAACGATCGGCCCGAGAGCGGCGATCGGTGTTCCGGCCTCGGTTAACGAGGTAATCGGCGCACGGGAAACCACGAGATAGTACAGGTACATAATCCCGTTTTCCTGGTTGAAGAATGCAACCGCAATAATGCCGAAGAGGGCGATTAGAATAAAGTCTACGATGAATGCGACGAACCGTCTCCCAAGGCCGGCATAGATGCCGACATCGGGAGCTTCGTCAACCTCCGGCGCAACGACCGCTGCCGGTACTGCGGAGGCCGTCTCAATCGGGGCTCCGCACCACTGGCAGAATTGTCCGGAAGCGTCAGTCTCTTTCCCACATTTTGGACAGAACATTCCTCATACTCCTGATAGGTAAGGTTAATCCGGGTGTCCTTTTTAATTTAACTGTTCTTTTCGGGGATTTTGCAGGATTTTCCCGCCCCTCTGCATGAAAACATGAAGTACCGGAAAAGATGTACGTGCCGGTCCTTTCCGGCCCTCAATGCTTCAATTCTGAACGCAAAATAAAAAATATCAAAAAACAAAAGGGTTGTTCATGAAATACGCAACAATAGCAGCCATATGTATCACGCTTTTTTTCTGTGCGCTGTTTGCCGGGTGCACGAGCCCGACCCAGGCTGAGATAAAACCCGTCGGCACAACGGTCACAACGCCGGTGCCCGAGACAACCGCAACTGTAGTAGAGACCACCACTACGTTAGAATCCGTCGTCCCGCTGCCTGCCAACCTGTATGTCGATCTCCAGCTGACCAAAGACCGGCCCACAAGCAACATCCACCTGCTGTACAATGGCGGCAATGGTGAAATCTATGTCCAGAGCGTCAGGATGAAAGTCACTCGCTCGGATGGCACGGTGACTGATCAGCTCATGGACGGGGGCAACCAGCCTAGGCGTGGCGACGAGATGGTCGTTTTAGGAACCAGGAACGGCGACCACTGCGAGGTCTGGGTGACAACCTCGGGGAAAGTCTACAAGATCATCGATGAGAATCTCTACGCGATCCAGTGATCGGTCTCCGGTGTTTTTCTTTTTTTGGCTTTGTAGAAATCCTCAATATATTACTCTTAATGCTCTTTGGGACTTCGGCAAGTGTTGCCTCCGCCCCCGCCGCTGTGGCATCCCCTATATAGCGATAACCGGGTGGAAACCCGGGCCTGCATCCGGGAAACATTACGCGATCCGTACCGCTGCGCCGCTGTTGCGTGCGGAGGTGATCATCGTGGATCCACCCCCGATATCCTGCATATACGACTGCGCTGCCCGTTCGATCCCCTGCATCCCCGTATCACCGATGGCGTACAGGGTCGGGCCAAACGAACTCATCCCAGCCCCGGCGGCCCCGGCCGCACGCATTGCGTCAAGGAGACCGGTCACTTCCCGGGGCTGGAAGGAGAGTTCGACTTTTTTAAAACCAAGCTGCTGGATGGTATTGACCGATGTGCCAAACTGATCGAGATCCTGTTCCGCGATCCCGGGAAGCATCCGCATCAGGATCTCGTGGCAGAGCGTCTGCACCTCATCAAGCGGGACCGGGCAGCAGGTCCGGAAGATCTCGGCTTCCCTCGTTCCACTCGCCCCTTCCGGGAGTGCCGGGATCGCAAGCAGGATGCGCCAGTCAACGGGAAAATCGTGACGCATGAGCACCGGCGGCGGCTGTACGCCAATTGACGCGGAGGATGGTGCGAACCCGGTTTTTTCGCAGTCCGGCCCGAACCGGTGCCCACCGTCAACGATGAAACCCCCATGCTCAAATGCTGCTGTACCGATACCGGAGGTCCCGCCGCGCCCGACCATCCTTGCAAGGTCTCCCGTAGTCATGGTTTTTCCGTACAATTCACAGCAGGCCCGGGCCGTGGCAAGCGCCAGCTGGGAACCGCCCCCAAGGCCGATGTGGGTCGGGAAGTGTTCCCGGACCGTGATCGAAACGCTGCCACCCGCATGAATCTGGGCGAGCACGTTTTTTGCACTATCCCGGATCAGTGCCGCGGTACGGCTGTCACAACCATGGACTTCAATTGAAGGGTTTGCCCGTGCCTCAAGAAGAACCGAGGGGTCGTCAAGTGCAATCCCGATTCCACCGTCAACTCTTCCCAGGCTGCCGTTCATATCAAGCAGTGTAATATGGATGCGCGACGGCGTCCTTACAATCACCCGGCGCTCGTCAAGGAATTTGTTGTACGGGAACCGCTCTTCAATGAAGATGAGCGGTTCTCCGCCATGGATAATCTGGTACTGGCGCATCAGCAGCGGTTCGTTTTTGCAGATCGAAAAGATCCCGCTCACGTCATCATTCGCGGAGGTGACACGGGCGGCAAGGATCTCCCTCCGGGCCTCGATATGGTGGCGCTCGATGATCCTGCCAATCGGTATGTCGGCCTTCATGAGGTCGTCACGGAACTCCGGTGCAAGTCGGGCAATTGGCGTCTGCGATTTCGCATAGACCAGCACTTCACCGGTTGCGGCGTCCAAGAGTTCCACGATCCGGTGATTCACCGCATCGCCGGGCGCAATGTCGAGGCGTTCTGCTGCGAGTGTATCGGCTTTCACGACTTCCTGTTCGCGGGTCCGGACCGATACCGGGTGACCGGTGACTGACTCCAGCAGCTGCGTGACCGATCCGTCAGTACCCAGAAGAATTTTCTGCACGGGGGAGAGCCTGCCCACATGCTCTTCTATCTCTTTGAGACGGTGTGCAATATCCATCCACACAACCTCCATGCCGGAAATATTAAGGTTACTGATCCGGCGGAACCAGAACGGCCAAACGGCGTTTATTATTTCTGGGGGGACCGGCGGGCACTCTTCCGGTTCTGCGGGGGATGGGACGTGTACGGTACCTGTTCGCCAATCGTGTCTATGGCATCAGCCGCGAGCCGGCCCTTCTTCCCGATCACGTCGCCGGCCCTGAGCACGGTGACCTTTGAGGTAAGGACAAAACTTTCGCTGAAGAGATCGAGACCTCCTTCAGAAAAATCGTCAAGGCCGATGGGGACACAGGGCGAGTCCGAAGAGGGTTTACTGCTGACCGGGCAGACGCAGACGTCCCCGTTCTCCCGTGCGGCCACGACTACGGCAGGCCGGGTCTTCGCTCCGCTCTTCAAAGGGAACCGGGGCAAGGATCACGTCGCCCCTTACAAAGCGTCCCATATACCCTGATAATCCGGCTTTTCAAAGCATAAGGTAATTGATCGGTCAGGGCACCTGACGGCCCACACAATCCAGACAGGCCGCGCCACACGGCCATGAGAAACCATTTACATCCGGGCGGTGGATGATCGGATCATACCACGGTGGTGACAGAATGCAGTTTGCAGAATGCGTAATGCAGCGGTATGCAACAAAGAAGTTTGATGGGAGAACAATTCCCGAAGCTAAGGTGAATGAGCTGCTGGAACTGGTGCGGTTTGCACCATCGGCCCTGAATGTCCAGCCCTGGAAGATCAAGGTGATCACGGACAAAAAGGTGAAAGAGACGCTCCGCCCGGCTTCAAACAACCAGGAGCAGATCACGACCTGTTCGCACCTGCTTATCTTCTGCGCGGATTCTGATTACGACAGCCTGATTAAACGGCTCGGGGCACTGATGACTGCGAATCACATCCCAAAAGATGTAGTCGACAGGGTGACCGGCATGGCAGCACAGTTTGCCGCGGGCATGTCAAAGGAGCAGCAGGCCGCGTGGTCACAGGCACAGACCTACCTCGCGCTGGGAAATGCCCTGAACGGCGCAAAGTCGCTCGGCTTTGACTCCTGTCCGATGGGGGGGTTCGACCCGAAAGCCTATTCCCGGATCCTCAAAATTCCGGGACATCTCACGCCGGTGATGCTCTGCCCGATCGGGTACGCAGCAGACAAGCAGGGACCGAAGATCCGTTTTCCCAGAAGCGAGATCGTGTTCTGATCTGGGATTTCGGATCCTTTTTTGGCTCTAATGTTCTGATGTGGTGACGGTTCTGTCAGTGATTCGTCATTTTTTTGATATCGATGAGAGCCAGGCACGGGGTCCTTCGGCCCGGGTGCGACTCTCGAAGACCGCCGGCCTGATGTAATTGATAGACCACCCGTCCCGGAAGCTGTCCTGTATCTCACTCTTTGTTACCCTCCTCGGACCGTATCCGCCGGGCTCCAGTTCGGAAAAGCAGAGCATGAAGTATTTCCCGGCCGGGGACAGGATGGCTGCAAGGTTATCCACGAAGATCGGGCGGTCTTCATCGGACAGGGTATGGAAAAGCCCGGAGTCAGTGGCGGTATCGAACTTCCTGTTGAGCCTCGCGAGGTCCAGTGCGTTCAGGACAAGAAAATGCACCTGGAGTCCTCTTCCGGCAGCCTTCTCCTTTGCCTTCTGGATCGCAAGGGAGGTGGAGTCGATCCCCCACACTTCGTGCCCTTCCCCCGCAAAGAAGAGGGCATGCTCCCCGGTCCCGCATCCTATGTCCAGGACAGATCCTGTTATCTCTCCCCGCCGGACCAGCTCGACGAACTCCTTCTGGGGCCGGCCGATGTCCCAGGGTGGTGTGCCCTTGTATGCCGAGTCAAAGAAATCCATACCACACCATAGTTTCTGATATGCTTATCATTATTTCTTCACGACACGGCAGCACACCGGAGTCCTTATGAGATCCCGGGCGAGAGTGAAATAAAGAAATGCCACGCTGCGACTCATGCGGGAAAACTGTCTCGCTGCCATTCCACTGCCAGTACTGCGGTAAAAATTTCTGCGACGAGCACCGGCTGCCGCCCAACCACGCGTGCGCCGGCCTTGCGGAATGGAAAAAGACCCCGGCGCCGGGTGTTGGCCTACGCTATGGCGGGGGCGGGGTATCGGCATATGGGGGAGGATACGCAGCGGCTCCGAAAGGCAAAAAACCCGGGCGGCTCTCGTTTGGAAATATCCCGTATCTGAAGATTTTAGTTGCAGCCATCGTTATCCTGCTGGTGGTTCTGCTCTTCCTTAGGCTGACCGGGAACCTGCCGATCTCCTGAACCGTACCTAAAGAGGCCGCGGTGTTTTGGATGGCGACGGTAAGGGTAAACACTTCCGGTCGTAGGTTACCGCGTTTATTTTATCTTCCCGTGATGAACGTTCCCTACAATGAAGCATTCCGGTCACGAAGAATTCCTCCGTGCAACCCCCGTCATCGACCACGACCACCCGGCCGTGCGAAAGAAAGCCCTTTCACTCGCCGAAGGCTGCAAAGGGGAGGGGGAGATCGCACGGAACTGTTTTGTGTTCGTCCGCGACGGGATCCGGCACAGCTGGGACTACAAGACAAACCCGGTCACGCTTTCGGCTTCCGCGGTCCTCGCGCACACCACCGGCTCCTGTTTTGCAAAAAGCCACCTGCTTGCCGCCCTGCTCCGTGCAAACAAGATCCCCGCCGGATTCTGTTATCAGCGCCTTAAAAACCACAGTGATGTTGGCCCGGCTTTCTACCTGCACGGTCTCAACGCGGTCTGGTTCGAAGAGTACGGCTGGTACCGGGCAGATGCCCGGGGCAACCGTGCGGACGTGCACGCGGAGTTTACGCCACCGGAGGAACACCTCGCGTTTGTCCCAAAAGAACCGGGCGAGGCCGACCTGACCGGGACCTTCAGCGATCCGCTCCCCCTCGTGGTCGACCTGCTCACAAAGTACACCGATTATTTGGATGTACGGCGGAACATGCCTGACGTGGAAGAGTAATAAAACGCGTAAAACAAACAATCTGCGGCACTGCTTATCATGATTCTGTATCTCAAAAACCTTCAATGACGATCGGGAGCCAACACTACATCCATCATGCCAGCCACACATTCCCGCAGTTTCCGGGATGGAAAAACGCTTGCAGGGGAACTTCGTGCCGCAATGGGTCGGGTCGGGGTACTCGGGGTCACGTACCCGGATGGTTACTGCGACGAGCTCATCGCGAAGTACGGAAAGGACGGTGTCCCCTACCCGCACATCCTTTCGATCCTTGGAGAGCCGCGGATCCGGGGCCATTTTTTCTACAACCGGATGCTCCAACGCACCGGACCGTTTCTCGATTACGGATGCGGGACCGGCGACAATATCCGGCAGCTCCTCCGCGACGGTTTTTCGCGCGAACAGATCACCGGTTTTGATCTCACATGGGAGAGCATCAACCTCGGGTTTGATCTGTACCGTGACAGGGATGCGATCCGGGCACTCTTCGTGGTGAACGATATGTTCTCATTCGGGGAGGAGACCTTTGATACGGTCTACTCCGGCTCCGTGATCCACGTGATAGCGGATGAGGACGAGCTGTGCGGGTACCTGAATAATGTCTGGCGAGTGCTCAGGCTTGGTGGCATTCTCTTTGGATCCACGCTCGGGCTTGAGGATGGAGATACCTGTTCCCCGGATAATCAGGGGCCACCACGGGTGATGCCCCGGGCTGACCTGATCCGGCATCTATATGCCGCCGGGTTTACCGGGCCGGTGCTGGTAACAAGGCCTCACGAGGCACATCATCCGGGCGATAAAAAGTGCGTATTTGAGTTTTGCGCGAAAAAAGTGGATGAATAATCACAAGCACGGGGCCGGGTTTTTATCCGTAGGAAAAACACCTCCCTGCTCTTTTCATGTACCGCCCGTTGATCAGCCAGCCGGAAAAAGCCGTTCCCCATTCCAACCTTTTATTACCTGTTGATGACAGTTCCCTGTATGATGAAAAAGCAGGCCCTGGTGATTTTCGTGGCTGCTGCCGTACTCCTTGGAGCCTTTGTTGTCTTTGTCATACAGGAGCAGAAGTCTGCCCTTCCGCCTTCAACCGGATCTCCCACGCCGCTCCCCGGGGTGGAGATCGCGTCGTACGAGGGCAAGGATCTCACCGCTGCAGAGTCGCTTCCGGACAACTCGATCAAGGGGCCGCAGCACATCAACATGACGGATTACCGGCTCAATATCACCGGGCTTGTCAACCAGAGCCTTTCGTATACCTACAATGACGTCCTGGGAAAATACCCGCATTATACGAAGCTTGTCACTCTCCACTGTGTCGAAGGCTGGGATGCCACGATCCTCTGGGAGGGTGTGCAGGTCCGCGATCTGGTAAAAGACGCCGGCCCGGATCCCCGTGCAAATACGATCGTCTTTACTGCCGCTGACGGGTATACCACATCGTTCCCGCTCGGGTATATCATGGGCCGCGACATCATCATGGCCTACAGGGTTAATAACATCACCCTGCCCGTTGACCGTGGCTACCCCTTCCAGCTTGTGGCGGAGGACAAGTGGGGGTACAAATGGATCAAGTGGATCGAGAAGATCGAACTCACCGATGATCCCGGGTACCGGGGCTACTGGGAAGAACGCGGGTACTCCAACAGCGGGGATCTCAACCAGAGCTACGTCGGCGCCTGATCTCCAAAAAAATCCTGTTTTTTCTTAAATTCAGGCTATTTCCCGGCAAGTATCCTGCGGGTCATGGTCAGGATCCACGCCCGGTTGAGGTACAGGTGAACCAGCACAAAGCACCCGAGAAGGAACCCTGCCCAGTCATGGAGGACGCTCATCACTGCGATAGGGAGCACGAGATCGCTGAGGCCCAGCGTCTGCATAAGGAGCGTCCACTTGAAAAGCCCGGTCACGAATGTTACCAGCAGGGTGATGCCCAGCGCAAGGTCCACGCCCCATTTGACTGTCTGCATGTTTCTTTCGGCCATGATATGTCCCCCTGCTTCCTGTTTTGTATGAGATCGTTATGGCAATTGCGGTAGGAGCGCCCGTATAGTTTAAAAAAAGTGCGTTAATAATTCCGTGCCTGTACCTCGAAATAGGCCTGCGGGTGGCTGCATGCCGGGCACACCAGCGGTGCTGACGTCCCCTCATGGACATACCCGCAGTTCCGGCAGTACCACTTCACAGGGGTATCTTTAATGAATACTTGGCCCGCATCGACGTTGGCGAGCAGCCGGCGGTATCGTTCCTCGTGATGGGATTCTACCGTTGCCACCTCCTCGAACAGGGCGGCGATGTCATGGAATCCCTCTCTTTCGGCAGTTTCTGCAAAATTTGGATAGAGTGTGCCCCACTCTTTCTTCTCACCATCAGCGGCAGCGGCGAGGTTCTCCTTCATTTTCCCGATCACGCCCGCAGGATAAGATGCTGTGATCTCCACGTCGCCCCCCTTCAACTGTTTGAAGAAGAGTTTCCCGTGCTCCTTCTCCTCTTCAGCGGTCTGCTGGAAGATCGCTGCGATCTGTTCGTAGCCTTCTTTTTTTGCCGCGCTCGCAAAGAACGTGTACCGGTTCCGTGCCTGCGACTCGCCGGCAAATGCCGCGAGCAGGTTTTTTTCCGTCTTACTGCCTTTGAATTTCATGTGATACGCACCTTTTTTTTATCCACTCTGTCTGCCTGCGATTTATACTCTGCTGGATCGTCCCTGTACTATAATTGTCGCGGGCCGATGCTGCCTGCCGGTTCCGAGTGGTCCCGGCTCATTGTTGACGCAGAGGAGAGGATACATGCCGGAACACCGCATGTGATGGCTGGCGCACTGTCTGAATGACCGGTAATTGTTCTCGTATATTATGAATGTTGTGAGCTGCCTGACGTTGTGCTGGTATACGAGCACTGTGGGAATACATCAGGAAATGGATGGAGGAACAAATCCAATTTCCTCATATCCCTTCCCGCCCAATGACCTGTACAAAGGAAGCACAACGAAAATGAAGATCCTCGCTATCCACGGGAGCCCCCGGACGATCCGGAGTACCACACGGAAGCTGGCCGGTTTTGTTCTCGAAGGGGCAGCAGACGCCGGTGCAGAGATCGAAATGATCGACCTTGCCGATCACCGGATCATTCCCTGTTCCGCGTGCGAAGCATGCAGCTTAAATGGCATCTGCGTCAACGATGACGATGTCCCGCCTCTCATGGCCCGGATGCAGGCGGCCGATGCCATCGTTTTTGGTTCACCGGTCTATATCGACAATATCTCCGGCCAGATGAAAGTGTTCTTCGACCGGCTCGCGGATGCAATCCATTACCAGCAGCTGGCCGGGAAGTTCGGGTGCGCCGTTGCGACTACGGAAGAATCCGGGGGTGATGATGTGGTTGTGTACCTCAGCCACGTGCTCAATTATCTCGGTGTCGTTTCGGTGGGTGGCATCAGCGTTGCCATTGGGGGAAAAGCTGAGTCCGTCGATGCAGAGGAACCTGCCGCCCGGGCACTCGGGAAAAAACTCGTGGACGCGGTTCGGGACGGGTACCCCGATCCGGTCCAGGAAGCGGTTCTTGCGGACAACCGGGCGTACTTCAGGTCACTTGTTCTTGAGAACCGGGATCTCCGCACCGATGAGTACGAGCGGTGGGTGAAGATGGGCTGGATCCGGTGAGCCGGGATTTTATTGCCACCGGTCCAGGAACGGAAATACCGGGACGCCTCCTGAATGAGAGGGCGGTCTAGCTGAAAGAACGTACCGGAGAATCGCATCGGAAACAATTACGAAAAGAAAAGCGGGCCTGAAGGGATTCGAACCCTTGACCTGCGGATTAAGAGTCCGCCGCTATGCCGAACTAAGCTACAGACCCACGTAGCCTAATAATGTGGACGATACAGCCGAATAAATGTTTTGGAGCACGAAAGCCCGGCTGCCCGGAGAATCCCTTTATACGTGGGGGTGGTACATCTTCTTCTAACATGCCTGACACCGCCGCATTTGAGTCGGCAGCCCCGATAAAATACTGTATCTTTGGGTGCGGGACAAACGGGTACAACATCATCCTCGAACTTGCGAAGGAAAACGAGCGCGTGATCGTCGTCGACCGTGACGAGTCGCGCGTGCGCCACCTCCGCGACCAGAAGTATGACGCGTACATGCGGGACATCACCTCGTCTGAAATGCTTGTCGGGCTCCCTGCGTTCGAGATCGCGTTCGTGATGACCGGCGACGCGGACGCAAATCTCGCCGCCGTCCTTGCCATAAAAAAACGATACCCGGCCGTACAGGTGATCGCCCGGGCGATCGACCCGTTGACCGGCGGCAAGCTCACGGCAGCCGGTGCAGATCTTGTTATATACCCGCAGGAGATCGTCGCAAAAACCGCCGTCTTCCAGAGCAAAAAGCAGCACGCGAGCCGGATCTCGCAACGGCTTTTCTCGCTCCTTGCCGGCTGGGATGGTATCCTCGGGATCATCACCCACAAGAACCCGGACCCGGACGCGATCGCAAGCGCCATGGCCCTTGCCGAGATCGCACGGCACGCGAATTCAAAGACGCTCACCACCCGGATCTTTTACGAGGGAAATATCGGGCACCAGGAGAACCGGACGTTTGTGAACCTTCTCGATATCAAGATGGAGCACGTAACACCCGACGCACTCCAGAAATGCACCTACCTTGCCATGGTGGACTGTTCGGGTCCGGGTGCCAACAACGATATTCCTCCCCAGACGAAGATTCATATTATTATCGACCACCATAAGGACGGGAACCACGCGGCCGGCCAAGGTACATTCACGGATATCCGGCCCGGCATCGGGGCGACCGCGAGCATCATGACCCAGTATCTCCAGGAGCTTGATATTCCGGTCGACAAGAGGGTCGCGACTGCACTCCTGTACGGTATCAGGACGGACACAAAGGAGTTCAAGAGAAACGTTACCCCGCAGGATCTCGGGAACGCCGGTTTCCTCCTCCCGCTCACGGATGCGGATCTCCTCGACAAGATCATGTCGCCGTCCATGTCGCAGGAAACGCTCGACGTAATCGGGAAGGCGATCCAGAACCGGAAGATCCAGAGCGGGTACCTCTTCTCGAACGTCGGCTACGTGATGAACCGGGACGCACTGCCGCAGGCAGCCGACCTGCTCATCACGCTCGAAGGCGTGAACACGGCACTCGTGTACGGGATCACGGATACGTCGATCGTGATCTCGGCCCGGAACCGGGACATCCGGCTGCATATCGGGAATGCCCTTGCCGAGGCATTCGGGGACATGGGAGACGCGGGCGGCCACCCGAACATGGCGGCAGCAAACCTCCCGCTCCACTATTTCGGGAACGTGTCCGACAAGGTGTCGCTCCTCGATATCTCCATCGAGCCGATCCTCCAGAAGTTCAAGAACCTTGTCGGCCTTGAAAACGAGGATAAGAAAAATGAGGAATGAAGCCATGCCGGCCCCAACTCACCCTCGCAGGTGACCGTGTGGACTTTTCTCTCTGGGAGCCTCACTACCGCGAGATCCTTAGGTACTTCGGTTTCTCCCGCGAGGACGACGAAAAGGCCGCTGCACTTCTTGCGACCCTGACTGACCGGGACGATCTTCCCGTGCTGGCCCGGCTTGTCAGGGGCCGCGACGTCGTGGTCTGCGGGAACGCCCCCTGCCTCGTAAAGGAACTCGGCCGCATCCCCAAAGGGAGCGTGGTCTTTGCCGCTGATGCAGCGGCCGATGTCCTCTTCACGCACGGGATCCGGCCGGATGCCGTTTTTACGGACCTTGACGGGGCAACCGACCTGCTCCCTGAAATGAACGCGGCAGGAACCATTGTGGTCGTCCATGCGCACGGCGACAACATCCCGCTCCTCCGGCACTGGACAAAGAGATTCACCGGCCCTGTTGTCGCCACCACGCAGAGCACACCGCTCTCACACGTTCACAACTTTGGTGGGTTTTCTGATGGCGACCGTGCGGTCTTTGCCGCTGATGCGCTCGGTGCGAAAACGGTCACGCTGATCGGTTTCGATCTCGACGATAAAAATGTCGACCCGGTCAAGCGCGGAAAACTTATGTGGGCAAAAAAACTCCTTGCCCTGATCGGCCATGACTCTTGAGGGAAATAAAAACCGGGAAGCGGTCATCCTCGATGGGTATGTGGATGAACCCGCATGTCTCGGCGTCCCGCCGTATGTTTCTCCCTATATCCGGACGGTTGCCGGGGCGCTTGCCGACAACGGCTTTTCCGTCCGGTACCTCACGATAGACCAGCTGAGAAACGACCCGCGGCTGGCAGCCACGATGGACCGGGCCGGCCTGCTCGTGATGATCGCGGGGGTCACGGTACCGGGAAAATACCTTGGCGGCACGCCGGCAACCCTCACCGAGATCCAGCAGGTGGGCCACATGGTCCGGGGCGCAAAGAAACTGATCGGAGGTCCCATCGGGTTCGGGTACGCCGGGGAGGGCGGGAAAAAAGCCGTCCGGCAGTTGATCACCGGTTTTGACGCACTGCTTACGGGAGAGCCGGCCGTAGCGCTCGACCGGTACCTTGCCGGGCGCGGGCCCACCGGGGTCTTCGATTACACCCTGACCGACCCATGGAGCGTCGCGGGGGCCGGGATCATCACGCAGCACCCGGATTTCCCGTACGTGATGTGCGAGCTCGAGACCGCCCGGGGCTGCTCACACGGGGCTACGGGTGGCTGCTCGTTCTGCACCGAGCCCTTCTACGGCCGGCCCCGGTACCGGACGGTTGCCGGGGTTGCTGCTGAAGTCGCAGCGCTCTCTCGCCACGGCGCCCGGCACTTCCGGGTCGGCCGGCAGCCGGATATCCTTGCCTACGGTGCGGGGGAGGGGGAGTACCCGGCGCCACGGCCGGACCTCCTCGAAAAACTCTTTTCTGCGATCCGTGCCTCGGCGCCGGCCTTAAAAACGCTCCACATCGACAACACGAACCCGGCCACCATCGCCCGGCACGAGGAGAAGAGCCGGGAAGCGCTTGCCGCGATCATCCGGTACCACACACCCGGCGATGTCGCCGCGTTCGGGATGGAAACCGCAGATCCGGCTGTGATCGCGGCAAACAACCTCAAGGCGCAGCCGGACGAGGTCTTCCGGGCCATAGAGATAGTAAACGAAGTCGGGGGGGCGAGGCAGGACGGGATCCCCGGACTGCTGCCCGGCCTCAACTTTGTCTGCGGGCTTGCGGGCGAGACCCCGGCGACCTACGACAAAAACGAGCAGTTCCTTGCCCGCGTGCTTACAGCCGGGCTCATGGTCCGGCGCGTCAACATCCGGCAGGTGATGCCCTTTGAGGGGACGCCGGCGTACATGGATAACACGCTCGGGAAAAACGAGAGGCGTTTTAAGGCATTCAAGGAGTTCGTCAGGAATAAGATCGATCTCCCGATGCTCCAGCGGGTCTTCCCCATCGGTACCATCCTCCGCGATGTGCGGATCGAGGTCTCCGGGGAACTCTCGTTTGGCCGGCAGCCCGGGTCGTACCCGATCCTCGCGGGCATCCCGGTCAACCTTCCCATCCGCACCGTCATCGATGCCGTGGTGGTGGACTGGGGAATGCGGTCGATCACTGCCCTCCCGCTCCCGCTCAATGTCAACACCCTGCCGGCCTCAGCGCTCCGCTGGATGCCCGGTATCGGCAAGAAACGGGTGGCCGCTGTGATCGCAAAAAGACCGTTTGCAGATGTTGCGGTGTTTAAGAAAGTCGCGGGGAGCTCACCGCTCGACCCGCTGCTTGTATGCTAAAAATGGTTTTTAGATCTTTTTTAACTCGGTCAGTTTCAGAATATCGGTACGGGTCACGATCCCGACAATCCGGTCCTCATGCACGATCGGTATCCTGCCGATGTTCCGGGTTGACATGATCCGGAGTGCGTCTATCACCGATGCCGTGGGCGGGAGGGTGATAATATCCCGGGTCATGATATCCTTTACCTGCATCGCCTCGCGGTCGATCGGTGACGTCCGGTTGATATCGGCAAGGGTCACGATGCCCACCAGCGTATCCCGTTCGGTGACCGGGAACCCAAGGTGTTTGCTCGCATACATCATTTCGATCACCTTTGCTAGCGGCGTGTTTTCGGGGACCGTGGTTACCGGGGTACTCATCATGTTCCCCACCGTCACATTCTGTAAAAGGACATGGTACTGAACGGCCGTGGACTCCATGCTCGCGCCGATGTAGATGAAGAGCGCGATCAGGATCAGGAACGGGTTGAAGAGGAAGAGTCCGATAATCCCGAAGATGATGGCGAATGCCTTGCCGACATTTGCCGCGATCCGTGTCGCACGGTCAAGCGGCATACGGATCGCAAGTATCGCCCTGAGCACCCGGCCGCCGTCCATGGGGAAGGCCGGGATCAGGTTGAACGCAAAGAGAATGATGTTGAGCACACCGAGATACCCGAAGATAAAGATGAGGACGCCCTGTGTGGGAGCGTCAGAGGCCATCTCCGGGGTCACGTACACGAGCCCGCAGCAGAAAAGACCGAAGATGAGGCTCATGATCGGCCCGGCAAGTGCCATGGGGAGCTCAGTTCTGGGTTCCGGCGCCCCTTCGTCCATCTGGGCGACGCCGCCGAACATCAGGAGCGTGATGCTCTGCATCCTGATGCCCTTTGCCCGGGCGACAAGCGAGTGGGCGAGCTCGTGGACAAGCACCCCGAGAAAGAGTCCGAGCGCGACGACCGTCCCGAGGATCCAGGGCATGAAACCCGATGTGATCATGCCCGTGTCGATCGGAACGCTGAAAATTTCTTTGAGCATGTCCGTCGTGGACCCTATCTGGCTGCCGATAATGTACGCAAACAGCGGGATGACCAGCAGGAATGTGTAGTGGAGCAGGATCGGGATACCAAAAAGCCGCCCGATCCGAAGAGATCCGTCCATAAAGTATGGATTATCTTTTTAACCCATATGGTATATACTTTCATCTGATAACGATGGAAACCCAGATTACGGATTTATTCGGGCTTTCGATTTACACTGACAAGGGCATGTACATCGGAGAAGTCGACGATGTTGTCATCGATGTGGACTCTAAAAAGATCGAATCGCTTGTTGTGGGCAAGGTAAACGACCAGCTCTTCGAGCTCAAGAACTACAAGGGCCTCAAGATCCCCTACCGGATCATCAGTGCCATCGATGATATTGTGCTTATCCGCCACCTGCCGGGCGCGTTTGCATCCGGAACGATCGAGGAACAATAAACCGGGTTTTTTAGCAGTAGCGATAGTCCGGGTGGTGCGGGACTGCTCCCTTTTCTTTCTCCCGCGACAGGTGTGTTCTATGGAAAACCGGGAGATCTTTTCAACTCTTGCCACGATTCCCCCGGTCTTTGTCAGGCTCGATGGCCGCGCATTCCATGGGCTGACCCGGAAGTTCGGGTTTGCCAAACCGTTTGACGACCGGTTCTGCGGTGCAATGGTCGAAGTCTGCCGGATGCTCGTCGGGGAGAGCGGCCTTTCACCGGTTTTCGCGTACACGTTCTCGGACGAGATCAGCCTGTACCTCACCGAGCTCCCCTTCTCGGGCCGGGTGGAGAAGATCGATTCGGTGGCCGCTTCGTACGCGGCAAGTGCCCTGACGCTCGCCCTTGATGCGAAAGAACCGCTCGCCTTCGATGCGCGGATCGTGCAGGCAACCCCCGAGTCTGCGATCGAGTACATGACCGGCCGGCAGGACGAGGCATGGCGCAACCACCTGAATGCCTACTGCCAGCAGGCGCTGATTGCGGAAGGGATGGACGGGACCGACGCGGCGAGGCAGCTCAAGGGGATGCCGGCGCAGGAGCTCCACGAGATGATGCACAAACGGGGCGTCAACCTCGCAAAGACACCGGCCTGGCAGCGCCGGGGGGTGCTTGTCTGCAAAAAGGAGATACAAAAAGAAGGCTACAACCCGATCACAAAAGAGCACGTGACGGTGACACGGAGCGTGGTTGCAGCTGACCGCGACCTCCCGCTTTTTACGACACCAGAAGGGCAGGCGTTCTTAAAGAAGCTGGTCTGCAGTACCGGTGCGTGACCGGTCGGGAGTTTTTTCCTTGTCTTTTTCTGCATGTCCCAGCGTGATCGTGTATCCCGTGCTCTCCTCAATAAGCCACTTCCAGACCGGTTGAAGGGTAATGGTCGAGTCTCCAAGTTTGCGGGTCTCTTCCTGGTGGCTTGTCAGGATGATACCTTCGAGCAACCCGAAACTGTCCATGGCCTCAAGAAGCCCGCCGATCTCCCGGTCCTCGTTGTCGTTATTGAGCTCATGACACACCTGTATGGCCCGGGTTATTTTCCGGCCGCACCTGATGATAAAATCGCATTCATGATCCCCGGAATAATAATACACTTTGCTTTCCCTGCGCAGCAACTCGACAAACACAATATTTTCAAGAAGCCGCCCGGTATTGGGCGAGCATGAAAACCCGTTGAGAATGCCAAACGCGTTATCGATCATGTAGATTTTTCGCGGGGAGTTCAGTTGTTTTTTTACTGAGTAGTCAAACTTGGAGAGCTCAAAGAACAGGTATGCGCCGGAAAGGTAGGAGATGTATTCCTTGACAGTGATCGCGTTTTTGAGCCCGAGCGTCTTTTTTAAGGAGTTATAGGTGAACGGGAGCGAGATGGACGATGCGAGCATACTGACCAGTTCCCGTACGAGCCGCTGTCTCCGGATGGAATACCGGGCAATGATGTCCCGGTAGAGAATATTGTCGTACAGCGTCCTGATGTAATCGGGGTCGGAATTTTTGAGATATTCCGGCATCCCGCCGGTTTGGGTATAGGTTTCAAATGCGGAAATGAGCCTGACCCGCTCTTCTATCAGGTACGGGGAATCCCTGCCGGTTCCGATCCTGTTGAACCGTAAGAATTCCGCAAAGGAGAACGGGTAGACTTCAAAGAGTTTGTATCTCCCGGTGAGCCGGGTCCCGAATTCCTGGCTGAGCAGTGTGGCATTTGAGCCGGTGATCACGACTTTTTTGCCCTGGTCCTGGAGCCGCCGGACAAAGGTTTCGAACCGGTCGATGTTCTGGATCTCGTCAAAGAAATAGATATCAGGCATGCCGTATACTTCGAAGAGGACTTCATTGAGCGTCTCAAAGTCTTCTGCGCGGAAATCCAGCAGACGCTCGTCTTCGAAGTTGATATAGCAGTACCGGGTTTTCGTCTGCATGATCTGTTTTAAGAGCGTTGATTTGCCGCACCGCCGGATCCCGGTGAGGATCAGCACCCGGTTGTCGCTGAATGCATCGAGAACCTCAGGAAGGATCGACCGTTCGATATAATCGCCGCCTTTTTCGATCTGGTTCTTCTGCTGGATCACAAGGTGGCGCAGGATCTCCCGGGAACTCATACTAATTAGTAGTTAGTAGAAATACTAAAATGTTCTCATTGGCAATGAGTAACTGAGTGTGTCACCGGGCTCATCCATGACGACCGGGTCCGGTATTTCCCATGTGCCCGATAACGTCCTGATCCATCCCCCCCGTTCGTGACCGATATTTTCAGGATCCCCTGCGACACCGGGTATTCCGGGCCTGTTTTGGGCTCCGATCATCCTCATTTTCCGGCCGGGAGGCACTCATTCCCCAAAAACAGGCCCTCATTCAGGGTCAAAGGGGCATTTTCACGCTGGAGAAATGGGGTACTAAATAGCAGCGTTCCAGCGGTCGGGTTTTTCCGGGAGGTGTTGGCGGACGTGGGATCGAACAGAACGCGGATATGGGGCTGCGGAGGGCATTATATGGGATTCAATCCGGGCTTATTTTTGCAAACCGGGCAAATAAATTGCTGCATTTCCGGATAGATTGAAACGGACGGTTTTACGGGCGTTTCCGGTGCTGCCCGGATGTGAGATATTGCATTAAATGGGCTGCCTCCCCCTTTGGGGATGAGTGGGGGTACCCTCAAAACGTATCTAAACGATTCGGAAAAATGGGATGAGCACAGGTTTTCTCCAGTGCTGAAAAAAGAGTTTATTATGGGCTCGCTTTCGAGATCCCGATTGTCATTGCGATCCCTTCAACATCCCACTCTTTGATGAGCTGGTACGCAGATGCTGCCGGCTCATTTGCATTATGCAGTGACAAGTTCTTTGCCCGTACCTCTTCTGCGATCCCGGGTTTCCAGTTCGCCCCAACAAGGTCGCAGATCCTTTTGTCGGCAACTGCTACGTCGACCGTGATGAAATCCTCGACCGCGAGATCGAGCTGCCTGCGCATCTCCTGGATCCGGCGGATCACTTCCCGGGCGTAGCCTTCTGCTTCAAGGTCGGGTGTGAGTGCCACGTCCACGTACACGGTTCCGTCCTCCATAGGTGCAGAGAAGATATCGGCCGGAAGTTTTTCCGTGAAGGTCACA
This sequence comes from Methanoregula sp., assembly GCF_003170075.1. Lineage (GTDB taxonomy): Archaea > Halobacteriota > Methanomicrobia > Methanomicrobiales > Methanospirillaceae > Methanoregula. Next base: position 35,726 of record NZ_PMZU01000035.1, on the reverse strand, counting down.
TGCTCTGCACCGATCTCGAATTTCGCATCGCCACTTGTAAGCGTATAGGTCTGCCCGGCACCGGTAGCGGCCTTGATTGCATTGCCGTCCGCGGCTTCAATGAGTCCCTTGACCTTGAATGAATCCTTGCCAAACCCTTTCCCGAGCGCCTTCATGACCGGCTCCGCGTGCCAGCCGATCCGGTCCCACCGGCCCATCACGACCGTGACCTTGCGGGCGTTTGCCCGGTCCATGCAGATCGCATTGAGCCGTGCAACTGCAGCCTTTACTTCTTCCTTGGCAGTCACGATCACGACTTCATCCACCGGCCAGCGGAGTTTGCGTTTCCCGGCCTGCCGGGCGTTCTGCACAGCATCGTCAAACGAGCGGGCGAGTTCCATTGCGTGCTCCAGTTCTGCGTTTACGAGAGAATCGTCGCAGGTCTCCCAGTCGAGCATGTGCATGCTTGCCGGATCGTTTCTGCACCGGAGGTTACCGTAGATCTCCTCGGTGATATGTGGGCAGAAGGGCGCCATAAGCCCGATGAGCCGGCGCATCACGTAGTAAATCGTCTCGTAGGCAAACCGTTTCTGTTCGGACTCGCCTTCCAGCCACATCCGGGGCCGGACGAGCTGGACGTACCAGCGCGAGAGGTCTTCGAGGATGAAGTTGATCAGCTCCCGGGTCGCCCGGTGGAGCTGGCACTCCTTTGTCGCCGCATCCACGATGCCTGCCACCGTGTTCACTCGGGAGATGATCCAGCGGTCCTCGTCGGGAAGTTCATGGAGGTGCGAGGCGATATATGCCTTGTCCCAGACCCCGTCCTTTGACTGCGGCTCGAACTTGTCGAGGATCATGTACGGCAGCGGGAACCGGTACACGTTCCAGAGGATGTTGACCGCACGGTTGACGGTCGCGACGCCGTCCCAGTTGAATTTCAGGTCGTCCCACGGGGCAGAGGTGGAAAGCACGTAGAACCTGAGCACGTCAACGCCAACTTTTGCGATCACTTCCTCGGGAGATACCACGTTGCCGAGGCTCTTTGACATCTTCTTCCCCTCGGCATCGAGTGCAAACCCGTGCATGCAAACGCTCTTGTATGGCGCTTTTCCGAATGCAATCGTGCTTGCGCCGAGCTGCGAGTAGAACCAGCCCCGGGTCTGGTCCTGGCCTTCGGTGATGAAATCCGCCGGCCAGAGTTTCTCGAACTCCGCTGTCTTTGCCGGGAAGCCGAGCGTCGCCCACGAGGCGACTGCGGAATCGAACCAGACATCAAAGATGTCCCCGACCCGGTGCATCTCGCCGCCGCATTCGCAGGGGATCGTCACCGAGTCTACGAACGGGCGGTGCGGATCGGGCACGGTTGTTCCGCTCGCCTTTTCGAGTTCAGCGATGGTGCCGATGACCCGGTACTTGTCGCACTTATCGCAGACCCAGACCGGGATCGGGATGCCCCAGTACCGCTGCCGGGAGATGCACCAGTCTCGTGCCTCCTTGATCCAGTCGTAGAACCGTGCACTGCCCGCCCACTCGGGATACCACGTGACCTTTTCGACCTCGGCCAGCATGAGGTCCCGGATCTCCGAGGCCTTTAGGAACCACTGCGAGGTCGCCCGGAAGATGATCGGCGTCTTGCAGCGCCAGCAGTGGCCGTACCGGTGAGTGATCTTTTCTGTCGCCATCAGGTGGTCGCCCAACGCATCGAGTACGTCCTGGTTTGCATCCCGGACAAATTTCCCGGCAAATATTCCTGCCACGGGCAAAAATTTCCCGGCTCCGTCGACCGGGCAGACAATGGCAAGTTTCTCCTTTGTCCCGAGCACGTAGTCGTCCCAGCCGTGGCCCGGCGCGATATGCACCATGCCGGTGTTCTCCATCGCGACAAAATCCGCGGCAACGACCCGGTGCGCAATCTCGTGCTGGAGCGGGACCTGTTCCGCGAGCGGGGAGTCATACTCCCAGCCGACCAGGTCTGCACCCGTCTTTGTCTCCAGCGCCTCGAACTTCTGGTACCGCCCTTTCTTGAGCACCGATTTTATGAGTGGCTCTGCCATCCAGAGGTATTCCTTATGGCCGTTTTTCTCCGCGTGGACTCTCGCGTAGACAAACTCCTTTGAGACGGCGACTGCGACGTTTGCCGGCAGCGTCCAGGGTGTCGTCGTCCAGATAACGAGAAACTCGTTTGCTTTCCCCTTAATCGGGAACTTGACAAAGACCGAGGGGTCGGTCTCGTCCCAGTATTCAACCTCGGCGTCCGCGATCGCCGTTTCGCACCGGGGGCACCAGTTCACGACCCGGAACCCCCGTTCCAGCATCCCTTTTTCCTCTGCCCGGGCAAGCGTCCACCAGGCTGCTTCCACGTACCCGGGCGTGATCGTCTGGTACGCGTTCGGGAAATCCAGCCAGATCCCGAGGCTCTCGAACTGGGCATCCATCAGTTTCTTGTTCCTGATGGCAAACTCCCTGCACTTCTCGATGAAGTGCCCGATCCCGAACTTCTCGATATCTTTTTTTGACGAAAATCCGAGCGCCTGCTCGACCTTGACTTCGATCGGGAGGCCGTGCATATCGTAGCCCGCACGGTCGATCACATTCCTGCCGTTCATCCGCTGGTACCGGAGGAGCGAGTCCTTGATGATCTTGTTCCACGCGGTGCCCAAGTGGATCTGCCCCGTGGTGTATGGCGGGCCGTCGACAAAAAAGAATGCCTTACCCGCACTCCGGTGTTGCTTTACTGCCTTGTAGGTCTCGTGGGTGCGCCAGTATTCCTGCACCTCGCGCTCGATCTCCTTTGTATTGAAGTTCGCGGTGACTTCCTTCACAAAATCCCTCTGTTACGATGGCGGGATGCCCAAACGTATCGATGAATGTTGGATCTATATGACAAAGTAGTTTTCTTGTACCAGCCGGTTTTTATTCGGGGCCATAGTCTGGGTCACCACGCCCGGTTCCGGAATGATTACCCCGATCCCCTTCGTGCTTGATGTGACTGAACAACACAAACCCCGGGGACAATCACATCAGTCTGGGATTTCGTGCAGAATACCTGGACCTACGAGGGCATTGTCCCTCTCGTAAAACTCATCGATATTACATCACCCCGGAGCAACACCCTGACGATTAAGAACAAAGGCCACTTTTTCATCGATATCGATGACCGCAAGGAATCGGGTGTCAGTGATGCCGTGTACCAGGTACCGGTGAAGCTGGCCAGAGCCTGAACTTTTTTCGTGCAGACAAAGAACACAGCATTTTTGTACCCGGATCTGTCCGTCCGAAAGGGCAGGAAAAAGGTGAACTGTTTTGTCTTGGCACTCGAAACTGACAAAGTCTGGGGCAAACCTTCTCATCGGGTTTTGATGTAGATAAACGCCTTCTTGTGATCGATATACCCCTTCAAGGCGGTACGCCCGTCTTTATAATCTCCACGTATCCCGGGAGCGGCACAGGTTTTTTCAGTATGATCTTTTCGATCTCTCCCTTTTCCGTCTCGAAAATCCGGCTGTCCTGTGGGGCTGAGTGATCCAGATCCGGGTTGCGGCAGAAGGCAGTTCTTGCTTTGTTCCGACATCCGGCCGGCCAATCCGGATGAGAGAGCCTGCGTCCCTTCCCGTGAGCTGGTATTCCTGGACCACACCCTGTGCGGAGAAAAACCCGTGATACCCCCATTCGAGAAGGACTCGTCTGTCGTCACCTGCAAGAACGTTGTGCAGGAGGAGGCAGTCTGGCTTTTGTGGAGAGAGTGCCTGGAGACAGGTGAGGATCTCCGGGCGTTCGCTGTCGGGAACATATGCAAAAAAATTCTCCTGCACGAGCTGCTGGTAGGGTTTTTTAAGGAGGTGGACGCAGGGCTCATTTACAAAGCTGAGTGCGCCATCGGGTTTGATCCGGCAGATGAGCTCCGGACCATTGTCCACGATGGAATTGTAGAAACGGCCCCATGCGACCAGTTCGTCCTCGGCATTCTTCTGCGGGACCCGGGTCCTGACAAAATCGAGCAGCTGCGAGACCTCGTTTGCAATGTCGGTGCCTTTCTGCAGGTAATAGTCGGCCCCGGTGTTGAGGGCGTCCTTTGCGATATGCGCGAGTCTCTTTCCCGTGGCTACTACAAAGATTGACTGGCCGCCCCGTTCGCGAATCTCTTTAAGCAGGGTGAGCCCGTCCATCTCGGGCATTATGTAATCAGAGATGATCACATCGAAATACTGTCGGTTGAGCAGATCAAGTGCTTCGGCAGCATTCGATGCGGATGTGACAGCAAGATCCGTTTCCTTTTCGAGCCGTGCCTTGAATGCATTCAGAAACAGGGGGTCATCATCGATGCAGAGGATAGCAATAGCTTGCGGCATACCTGGGCTCTCTTATACTAATTCAGTTTCTTGCTCTCCATAGTAAATAAATTATTTAATTTGATCAATGGGGCAGTCCTTCCCGGTACTAGCCCCGGGGTTAAACTATGGTGGACGAATGGTCAGATCGGGCAGATTTCCGGAACCGGTGCCCCCCGTGTGGCCGGCATCGTATCGGCAACCATCCCGGCCGTGAAACACGCAAGAACCGGTGATAAAAAAGGATGCGGGAGTACAGAGTTACCAGAGAATAATCTCTACCTGCCGGCCGGTCTCGATCCCCTCGCTTTCGGCCGGGATCCGGATCACGCCGTTGCTCTTTGCGAGCGTATTTAAGAGGCCGGATTTCCCGAAGAGCGGGGTTGCGATCCCGTCCCTCACAGAGACCCGGATATAGTCTTCCCGCCCCTTTGTTGACGGTACATTCATCGCAAGTTTTGCCGTCACCGTCACCGGTTCCGGCGCGGCACTGCCGGTCATGTCATCAAGCAGATGCCTGACGATAACGACAATGACGATAAAGGTTGCAGCCGGGTGGCCGGGCAGCCCGATGACCGGGATGGTTCCGCACCGCCCGATGATTGTGGGTTTTCCCGGCGCAATGGCGACCCCGTGGATCAGCACTTCGCCCCGTTGAGCGATGACGGCTGCTGCCATGTCACGGTCGTCTTTTGAGCTCCCGCCCGAGATCAGCACCGCGTCGCATTCCCCGACAGCCCGGGCAAGCGCCGCCTCAAAGGTGGCCCGGTCGTCCCTGACGATCCCGTACGTTACCGGGATGCACCCGTGGTCGCGGACGAACGCGGCAATCACGTAACTGTTGACGTCCCGCACCTGACCGATCCTTGGTATCTCGGTGACCGGTACCAGTTCATTTCCGGTAGAGAGGATGCCGATCTTCGGCTTGCGGGTGACCGGAACATCTGCGCACCCGACCGCGGCGAGGATGCCCACATCCTGCGCCGAGAGCCGGCGCCCGCGGGAGAGGACGGTCTCTCCCTTTTTAAAATCCTCATTGTACTGGAGCACGTTCTCATTGTGCGCCACCGGCTTTTTTACGAGGATATTATCTCCGAACGGCTCGGTGTTTTCCGCCATCACGACCGCGTCGGTTCCCTCCGGGAGGATACCCCCTGTCGGGATGTAACAGCACTCCCCGGGTTTTACCGGCTGGTCGGCGGTTTTTCCCATCAGGATCCTGCCCCGGAGGGTGAGCATCGCCGGCACTGCATCGCCGGCGCCGGTCGTATCGGCAGCCCGCACCGCGTACCCGTCCATCACCGACCGGGTAAATCCCGGGATATCCACGTCCGCATGCACGTCAGCGGCCAGCACCCGGCCGCATGCTTCGGCAAGGGGCACCGTCTCATGAGGCACGAGCCCGGCAAGGCGGTGCACTGTGGCGACTGCCTCGCTCACCGGGACAACGGATAAAAAAAGACTCATTTGACCTGCTCATTTGAAGCAGCCCAGCTGGCAGGCATGGATCTTGATCCCGTGGGTGTTGCAGTACTCGCTGATGTCCGCTTTTGGGATCCTGTGTTTTTCTGCAATTGCGAATGCCTGTGGGCAGGTGATCGTTTTTGCGATCTTCTCGTCCGCAAATGCCTTCTCAATCTTTTTCTCGTCCATAGTAACAGTGAATTGTGCGTTCCTTATCATAGCATTTGCGAAGCCGGCACAAAAGATCCGGAGCCAGCGAGGCTTTTCGTCAAGAACAGTATATATTCAGGCATGAAGGTAGCGCTGATCAATTCCCACCAGGATATTGCGGGATGCAACATCAGGCACCATATCGAACAGTGCCTCGCCACATCTCCCGGTACGGGCCAGAAGGGCGACCGGACCTATGAGTTTTTCGAAGTGGACGGGCGGCTCATCTACGCGGAGGGTGTCGATGCCGGCATCGATGCCGATCTTGTGATCTTTCTCTCACGGCACTCAAGCGTCAACCCGGTGCCGGTGCTCACAGTCCACGTCACCGGGAATTACGGGGTGGCGGAGCTGGGCGGGAGTCCCCGCACGCTCCCTTTGGCTGCACCGGAGATGATGCAGGCAACCCTGCGGGCGCTCGCCCGGCACTGCCCGGAGGGGTACCAGGTCTCCTATGAGGTAACCCATCACGGCCCGACAGGACTTGTGCATCCCTCGTTCTTTGTCGAGATCGGCAGCACCGAAAAGGAGTGGGGAGACCCGGTCGCCGGCCGGGCCGTTGCGGAAGCCGTGCTTGGTGCAGAACCGGTCAATGCCATCCCGCTGATCGGCATCGGGGGGACCCATTACGCTCCCCGCGAGACTGCCATCGCCCTTGCCACCCGGGGGGCATTCGGGCATATCGCCAGTTCCCGTCGGCAGGTTGCCGCCTTGGACCGGGAGATGGTGCAGGCGATGGTCAGAGAGAGCGGAGCCGTTGCCGCCTACATCGACCGGAAGGCCGTGACCCATCCCGACCTTGAAAGGCTGACTGCGATCCTCGACGCCCTCGCGATCCCCCGGTTGTCCGAGAGCGAGATCGCCTCCCTGGGGCATTTATCGTGGGAAACCTACTCTGCCGTACGGGCACTGGCCCTTACCGTTTCGCCTAACACCCGGTGCTTCATCCATGCACTGGACGGCACCGGCCCCCTTGCAGCGGTCTCCCTTGACCCGGCGCTGCTTACAGAAGCAAAAAAAGCCGATGAACCTGCGCTGATCCGGGATCTCGGGTCGCTTTCCGTCGTGCACCTGACCGATGAGAACAACGTTCTGCTCCCGCAGTTTGTGGTTTTTAGGAAAGATTCTTCGGAAATAATAAATGCTTTAAATACGTTGTGCGTAAAAATCATACGTAGTAAGGAAATCACAGCGACGGAACGTGATTGCCTGATCATCAGAAAGGTCCGGTTCGATCCCGAAAAAGCGCGCGAACTGGGAATCCCGGCCGGACCTGCCTACCGGCAGCTTGCTCTTGGGCAGGCAGTGGAGCATGATGGACGGGTAATCCTGCCGGAAATGGTATCGGTCCGTACTGAAACAAAGATCCACATCCCGGGACTGGAGAAAAATTCATGAGGTCGATTGTTGAAGAGGCACTCACAAAGGCAAGGGACGAGACTGCGTCCCCATCGCAGAATAACGAGGATCTTGATCAGATCTTAAGCGAACTCAAGACCGAGATCACCGTGATCGGCTGCGGGGGGGCCGGCTCCAACACCATCACCCGCATGATGGAAGAGGGTATCCACGGTGCAAAACTCATCGCCGTCAACACGGATGCCCAGCACCTGATACGGACCCACGCCGACCAGCGCATGCTGATCGGCCGGCAGCGGACCCGGGGCCTCGGCGCCGGCTCTATCCCGCAGATCGGTGAGGAAGCCGCGCTTGAGAACGAGCAGGATATCCGGGCTGCCGTCTCCGGCTGCGACATGATCTTTATTACGGTCGGCCTCGGTGGCGGCACCGGGACCGGCTCTGCGCCGGTCGTGGCAAAGGCCGCCCGGGAAGAAGGCGCGCTCACGATCGCGGTCGTTACCCTGCCGTTTGCCTCCGAGGGTGCGATCCGGATGGAGAACGCAGAAGCAGGCCTCGAACGCCTCCGGGATGTGGCGGATACGGTCATTGTCGTTCCGAACGACCGGCTGCTCGAAGTCGTTCCCAAGCTCCCCCTGTCTGCGGCATTCAAGGTCTCTGACGAAGTGCTCATGCGGGCGGTCAAGGGCATCACCGAACTGATCACGATGCCGGGCCTCGTGAACCTGGACTTTGCTGATGTGCGCACTGTCATGGAGCGCGGCGGGGTCGCCATGATCGGGATGGGCGAGAGTGACAGCGAGGATAAGGCGGTCGACTCGGTGAAAAAGGCGATCCGTTCCCCGCTTCTCGATGTGGATATATCGGGTGCGACTGCCGCGCTTGTGAACGTGGTTGGCGGCCCGGACATGACGATGGCGGACGCCGAAGGTGTCGTGCAGGAAGTCTTTTCCCGCGTCGACCCGAACGCCCGGATCATCTGGGGTGCGCAGGTCGACCCGACGATGCAGGGCAAGATGCGGACCCTGCTTGTGGTCACGGGCGTACGGTCGCCACAAATATATGGTCGCAATGAGAAGCTTACCCCCAAAGTACAGAAACAGTTTGAGATCGATTTTCTCAAGTGAGCAGTTATGGAAATTTCAAAACCTGATATCAAAATCAACATGCACGAGGAGTTATTCCGCAAATACTTCCGTGTCCTGAAACTCGCGCGCACTCCCACCCGTGAGGAGTTCACCAAGATTGCGACCGTCGCGGCAGCCGGTGTTCTCCTTATCGGGATGATCGGGTTTATCATCTACCTGATCTTCGACCACAAAACGCTCTTAGGATTCTGATCCTGATCGCCATGACTCAGGAACCAACTCCCGCATCGACAGCGCCATCGATCCCTCCCGCACCGGAGGTCTTCAATAACCGGATCTTCGCGATCAAGACGACCTCCCGGCAGGAGCGGACGGTGGCCGACAATATTTTAAAGGCCATCGAGATGAAGGCAACTGACATTAAGGTCACCTCGATTATTGTCCCCAACGAACTCCAGGGATACGTCCTTGTCGAAACCCCCGAGCAGCGGAACAGGATCGAGCAGCTTGTGGAGATGATCGCCCATGCGCGTGCGGTCGCAAAGGGCCAGACGACGCTTGCCGAAGTGGGTCACTTTTTGATCCCGAAACCTGTCGTGGCCGGCATCGATGAGGGCACGATTGTCGAGCTGATTGCCGGGCCGTTCAAGGGCGAGAAGGCCGTGGTCAAGCGCGTCGATTCGGCAAAGGAAGAGATCACGGTCGAGCTGTACGAAAGTGTGGTCCCGATCCCGATCACTGTCCGCGGAGATAATGTCAGGGTCGTTGAGAAGATCAGCGACCGGTAATTTTTTTTATTATTTGTAGTAAATGTCGTGAACTGACAACTGTGTTGACCGATCCGCAACGAACCTGCTGGTTCTGCTCGAAGATCCGTTGAGACCCGGGTCATACATACGGAAGCACCGCACCGTAACAATGCAGAATTTCCCCCTGTCTGGATCACGTGGTTGTATCGGGGAATCATGCCCTTCATGAAGCACTGTGCTTTTTTCAATCTTTTTACGCTGATGAATGATGATATACGGTACCTCGGTGAGTGCGATAAACGATGTCAACCACAAAAAGATCTCATGTGGTTTCAGTATGGTGGTACCGTTGAGGTGTCAAAGCGCCGAAGGGGGCACTCCTTGGCCGCCATCCGCCCATTTTTTGTAAGCAAGACTTGATAAAGCATAGGTTTAATATTACAAAATGTAATGTNNATGTGGGCCCCACTATCAGCCCGCATCTTAAACCCACCCCTCTGGAGGATACCAGAATGAAACTAACAAAAATCAATATAATCACCGTTCTTGCCGCGGCACTTCTCGTTGCCGGGGTTATTATCGCAGGATGCACGCAGGACACCGGCAGCGATTCAAACTCTGTCACGAACAGCCAGCAGGCTTTGCCTGCAAGCACGGGAAACAGTCCTTCTTCGGATAATGGCGGATCACAAAGTGGCAGTAATACAGGCAACAGTCCAACATCTGGTAATGTCGGATCACAAACCGGCAGTTATGCCGGGAACACCAGCAATTGGAGCCATCAGTACGCCGGGCAGAGTTTCCTTACAAACGATACCCTGCTCAGCGCAGCAGCCACCCAGCTGGGGGTGTCCGAACAGGACCTCAAGAATGCCCTGACCCCCACAAGCGGGGAGCGGCTGAACATAACCGTCGCGGCACAACAGATTGGCGTGACCCCACAGCAGCTCAGGACAGCACTTGGGTTTAGTGCCCCCGGTGGTTATCATGGCAACCGCACCAGTACAACAGCGACATCAGGATCCGGTCAGTAACCACATACGGTGACCTGGGTCCGAATCTTTTTTTCTTCCAGTTATATGCGGTGATCGGCCGTGCCGACTTCCCGTATGACCCGTTGCGGCAGACACTCTCTTCTCGGCAACAACAGCGGGGCACGATGCCCTGCCGCTTCTAAACGCATCATCTCTTTACAAGATGCTGCCGGTACATCGTCTCAAGCTCGGCGAGATCATTCACCGGTGTCGGGATCACCTGAGAATTGTTTTCGATTATCGCTTTAGCAAGATTCCTGAAGATCTCGGCTTCCTTTGAACCGGGAGAGTGCTCCACCACGGCCCTGCCTTCCATCTCACACGCCTGGATCACGGGACTCCGGGGGACGAACTGGACAAATGAGGTTCCCAGTTTTTTTGCAAATTCCGGGATGACGGCACGCTCGAACGCTTCATCGCCGTTGCTGTTGCAGATGATCCCGGCAAGCCCGGTGTCCCCCCGCTTAGCGAGGCGCTGCACTGCCCGGGCGATGTTGTTTGCCGCATAGATGCTCATGAACCCGCCGGAACAGATGAGGTAGATCTCTTTTGCGAACCCCTCGCGGATGGGCATCGAAAAGCCCCCGCAGACAACGTCGCCGAGGACATCGTAGATCGCCACATCGATCTTGTAGGTCTCAAACGCCTTGAGGTCTTTTAAGATCTGCAGCGCTGTCAGCACGCCCCTGCCGGCACAGCCGACTCCCGGCTCCGGCCCCCCCGCCTCGACAAGGTAGATCCCGCCGGGCGATTTGAAGACGATATGGTCAAGCTTGATTGCATATTCGTCTTTACCCACCATCAGCTGTTCCCGGTGCTCTTCCAGGACGGCTGGGATAAACCGCCCGCCGGCAAGGATTCTTGTTGAGTCCCTCTTGGGATCGCAGCCGACCTGCATGACTGTATACCCCATCCCGCTCAACGCCGCAGACAGGTTTGAGGCGATCGTGCTCTTCCCGATGCCCCCTTTGCCGTATATCGCGATCTGCCTCATGCTCCATTCACCACTTTGCCTCGTACCTTTTTTCTTTTGAACGCCATCCCATTGTCCACTCGTTCTGGACGCACTCGAAGAGGTTCAGGATGCCGGTATACCCGAAATATTCCCTGTTAATCATCCTGAACTGGCGCATTATTCTCACCACTTCGACAACATACGCCACAGGAAGCCCCTCACTGGCGTGCCGTTCGATCGTGCTGCCGAATATGACCTTCGGCTTTACCTCACGCAAGCTCATCCTTGTCTTGTACACGTCAGTACCGTACACGACTTTAGGGCTGAGCCCGAGGTCTTTGAGTTCCCGTTCCAGCAGTTCCCGCACCGGACGACTGGAGGTGTACAGGGCAACGAGCTCTGGTGTCATCTCCATTTCCTCGGTGACAAACCGGACAAGCGGGATACCGATCGTGGCATCGGCAACGATGGCGGCAGGAGTCCGGTACAGGAACCGCGCCATCGGCCACTTGCGCCGGCACGTCGCCATCACCATCTTTTCGCCTTCCGCTACCATACCCTCCGCTGTTTTCTGCGCATCGAACCGCTCCCCGAGCACAGTCAGCCAGCGCTGGGTGTTGGTCATTCCGATGGGCAGGGGGATCCCCTTGCAGATCTGTTCGATTCCATAGGCTGCGGAAAGATAATCCGCTGCTTTCTGTCCGGCATCGTGGCTCAGCAGGAGCGATGTCTCGGCAGATGCAACATTCTCAATGTCGGAAAGCGGAGTCCTGTGTGTGAGCGTGGCAACAACCCGGATACCCAGTCTCTTAAGGACCTGTTGTACCCATTCAAGGTCTGCTGTCCAGGTCGGGTTGGCGTTTGCGTGGGGGGCGATAAGGCAGACCGAATCCGGGATCTTCTCATCGCTGTTCTTCACCAGTCTTTTTAATATCGTATCCAGCGAGATGTCGATGCCGTCATACTGCGATCCCCTGAACCCGGCACAGGGAACAGGAACGAGCCGGAACTTCACCTCCGGCTGCAGGGTCTCGCATACCGCAACGATGTCGTCGCCGACAATTTCAGGCCCGCACGCACTGATCACGAACAGGGCTGATATGGGAAGATCTTTTGCTTCCAGGATCGTACGGGCAAGAATGTCTTCACCGCCGTGCACGATCTCGTTCACGCACAGTTTTGTGCAGAGCGTGACCGTCTCCATGTAGTCGCACTCCTGCGAGGCAAATGCATTGTTGACAAGGTAATCGCACCCTTGAGGGGAATGGGCGAGCAGGGCGGAACCGGAGACTCCCAGTGCCGTCTGTGCGGCGCCATTGAAAGCACACCGGAGGTAGGGATCCGTGCATTTATCAGGAAACGGGGGTGCCGCCCCGGCCGCTTCTTTATCGTGTCCTTGTTCCATAGAGCATCCCCTTAAACAGACGCGAGCGCGGGAGATTCTTATTCTCAAGAGCCTGCCTGACGAGAGTGGCGATGTTTTTGATCCCCTTAAAGCCGTACTGGGGCTGGAACGTCGGGTTCATGAGCGTTAAGTTCACCACCGGGCAGGGTGGGAACCGGCCGGAGTTCCCGAAGAAGATGGGGTTATCATACCCCTTTACAATCGCCTCCAACTCGTCCTCGGTCTCTTTTGACGAGCGGAAGCTTCCCAGCCGGAAGAGTCCTTTTGTAAGGATGATCTCCGGGTTGACACCCGTTTCTAAAAGGAACTTGATGCTGGGCATCCGTTCCTTGATTGTATAGGGGTGGACATTGATCACGACAGGGCGGGCTCCGAACTCTGCCGCCATCCGGGCAAGGGAGAGGGCCCGTATCGGGCCGGGAAATTCCGATATTTCGATGATGGCAGTTTTTCCCGACAGGGCCTGCCTCAGGTAGGCAAGATCCGGCTCAACCTCCAGTGTCTCCCGTTCAATTACATCCAGCGCTTTTTCTTTCATTCCAAGGGGAGTTGCAACGCCGAGCAGCCATTCCGTTGTTGCCGCGAGGCCGTAGGGCTGCCCGGTCCTGCTGTACGGGATGCCGAACCGTTCCTGCATCAGGTCGCCGAGTTTCTGACCCCAGTCATAACACCACGAGGCATTCAGTTCGACCTCCCGGGCATGCCGGATCTGCTCAACGGTGCACCCTCCCGCGATGATGGCGTTTATCTTTATTCCGATCTCGGAAAGGAGCCTTTCTATCTCATCCATATCCCAGTTGAACTCCGTGGGGGACGGCCCCCAGCGGGCTCCGAGGATGTTGATCGTCCCTTTCATCATCTTTTCCGGGGGGTCCATCAGCTCCATGATCAGTTTAAACGCATCCTCGTAGCCGCTCCGGAAATCGCCGCCGAAGCCCTCGCTCCTGAGTGCAAGTACCCTGCAGCCGACCAGTTTCTCTGCTTCGCGGGCGATGCTTTCGACATCGTCGCCGATGATCCCGGAACAGCAGCAGGAGAGGATGACAATGAGGTCGGGGTGGTACTTTGCGTATGCTTCCTTTACCGCTTCCAGGAGTTTTCCCTCGCCCCCATAGATGATGTTGCTTTCGTCAAGGGTTGTACAGGCAGTGGGTTCGAGCGGGACACCGCGGATCTCGCAGCATTCCCGGGTCCTGACAAAGTCGGACATGTAGAGCGGGCATCCCGTGGGGCCATGCACGAGGGGGACCACGTGCCGTATGCCGCTGATGACGTAGTACGCAGTAAAAAACTTGCACATCGGGGCGTGCGAGGCCTGTAGTTTGGGGATCATCTCGCCGGTTTCGACTTTCTCCAGTAACTGCTGCAGGGTGCCGTGAAATACGATGGAATCGTTCTCCATGATTCACACACACTTCCATCACACATACAGGATATATATTTACTGACCGAATCTTTTTATTGAGAATAAAAGGATGCAATGCCGGCCGGTGTTCAATCTGAAGAGAAGAGAACAGGGGCTTGTGCCCCGGACAGGGATTATCCCTCCTCGTTTTGGTTTACCATGCCGGAACCTCCAGTCAATACCTTTATTATAAACATTCTCCGATTCCCATCCAACAGGAACGATCATATATGAAAGTCATAGGAGTGAACGCAAGTCCCCGGGGAAAGGATAGCAATACCCTACGCCTGGTGAACGCAGTACTGGCGGGTGCGAAAGACGAGGGTGCAGAAACAGAATACGTGGATCTCCACACGTTGCGCATAGAGTACTGTACGGCCTGCGGGACGTGCTATGCCACCGGGGAGTGCACCCTGCTTGACGATTTTTCGGATCTCTTTGACCGTCTGATGAATGCTGATGGGATTGTGCTTGGCGCTCCCAACTATATCGATTCCGTGCCTGCGCCAATGAAAGCACTTTTTGACCGTATGGCGGATGCCATTCACTGTCAGATGCTGACGGGTAAGTTCGGGTGTTCGGTTTGCACGGCAGGGGGGAGTGGTGAGTCTGAAGTTGTCGGGTACATGAACAAAGTACTCACAACGCTTGGCGCGAACATCGTGGGAGGGATAGGTGTCGCGATCGGCAGGGATCCGGCCGCCCTCGGAAAAGCCGAAACAAAAGCCCGTAAGATGGGAAAGACGCTGGCCCGGTCGATCAGGGGTGAAATTTCCTACCCGGAACAGGACGAGATTCACCGGCAGAAGAGGGAGTTCTTCTGCCAGCTCGTAAAGTACAACAAGGACCGGTTCGCCCACGAGTACGACTGGTATGTCCAGATGGGCTGGATGAAATAAGCAAAGGTGAACAAGCATGAAAAGTATAACCGCAGAAAAACTCCGGCTTGACTACGAACCCGTGGCCATTCTCTGGAGCAATACAAAACCCGAAGGAGCATTACAGATAAAACCGCACGGGCAGACCTGCATCATGCCGTTCTTTGCGCAGGTCGCAACGAAGGGAAAAACGGCCGTATTCGACCGGGAGACCTATGGCTGTCCCGGCGCCCGGGCCGGCCTTGGTTTTGGCAACGGGTACTACGATGCCTTTGGCGGAGCCGGCGTTGATTTCATGTCCGCTTTTTTTGTGAAAGGAGCGGAGAGCAGCAAGAACCCGGAAGCCTATTGCGCGACCGTGCAGCATATCCCTGAGCGGGAGCGGGCCAAGTTCCTGCAAGGTGAACGTCTTCACAAGGATACGGAAAAGGCAAAGCGGTTCATGACCGCAGACCTGCCGATCACGGATATTGCTGAGAAGTATGTGATCTTCATCCCCCTCGGCAAAGTGAAACCCGGCGAGCGCCCGGTTGTCGTGGTTTTTGTGGCAGACCCGCTCCAGATCACCGGCCTTGTCACGCTCGTGGGGGCAATCCGCGAGGGCACGGATCCCGTGCGGGTCCCGCCCATGGCTGCCTGCCAGCAGATCGGGGCATTCGCGTACGATGAGGCAACAAAGGAGCACCCCCGGGCAGTGCTCGGGTACACGGACCTTGCGGCCCGGGCAAATGTGGGAAAGACCATACCGGAAAAGATGTTCACGTTTGCCGTGCCGTTTTCGCTCTACCTGGAAATGGAGGAGGAGGCAAAAGATGGTGTCTTCGACGGCCCGATCTGGAAAGGGCTTGCGGCGGAAAAGACAGGAGTTGTATCATGACAGGTGATGATTTCAGGACGATTGGGTCGAGTCTTGCGTCTGCGTTCCGGCTTTCGACGCGGCCTCTTGCGGTGTATGGAACGGAGGTCCTGCCGGCAGGCATCCCCCCGATGGCCGGGATAAACCGGTGTTTTGCAGTCAGCATGTACCGGATGGCGGCAGGACGCGAGATACCGGCGATCTATATTGGCGCCGGTGCAACTGAGGGCTGCTGCCCCGGCGGGCTGTTCCACACGGGTTACATCCCGGTCCCCGATGACATCAAATATTTTGTCTCGACCGGCAAAAAAGACGTCCGGGGCGGGGCAGCGGAGTTCCTCAAGGCAAGTCCCAACCTGGTCGAGCACTGCTCGATGGCGGCCGGGCCGATCCACCCGCCGGGTAAATATCTTGTCGTGCAGGCCTGCGAGGCGCTGCCTGATCCCATGCCCGACGTCCTCTCCCTCTGTATCTTCGGGAACGGCGAACAGATCCGGAACATGGCAGCGCTCATTCACTTTGACCGGGACGACCCGTTCTCACCGGTCATCGTTCCGTGGGGGTCGTCCTGCTCGACATTCATCACCTTCCCGGCCGGCCTTGCGGAAAACACGCCCAGAAATACCGCGTTCATGGGCCCGCAGGATCCGACCCAGAACCATTCGATGCCCCCTGAGATGATGGCACTCGGTATTCCCGCAGACATGGCTGCACGGATGGTAAAAAACCTGGATGCTTCTTTCATTACCCGGAGGCCGCAGGTGGCATTTCCCAATCATGAGAGGCTATTGAACCGATAGGCTCACCGGAACGTTGATTTTTTTAATTATTCTTTTGCTTCATGGTGTGAAGCTTGCCTTTCCAAATATTTTCCCTGAAAAAATGTCAGTGTCGCGTAGCCAGCACACAGACTGCACGATGGGGGCCAAACTTGCTGCTGACGTCCATGGTTTTTAATTTCCGGATGGTGAAATACGGGGAAACAAGGTCCATTAGTTCGGATTCTGATGAGAAATAGAGCGTTGTCCCGATCCGGGTCGTGCGGTATTTTCCGCTCCCGCCAAACTGGGGGTCGCTCTCAGCAAAACAGACGGAGAAGTACGTGGCCCCCGGGTTTGTGATCTTATACACATTTCTGATATAGGCCTCCCGGTCTTCCGGGAATATATGGTGCAGGAACTCCCAGTCATAGGCAAAGTCAAACGTATCCGTCACTTCATGCAGATCGCCAAGGAGATCAGCAACAATAAACCTGCACCGGGCTCCCCGCTTTTTTGTATTCTTCCCTGCGATCTTTATTGCCGTTGGAGAACTGTCGACACCGGTGACGTCAAACCCGAGACCGGCAAGGTAGATCGCATAGTTGCCGGCACCGCACCCGAGATCAACGGTCCTGCAGGGTTGCACAATCCCGTTCTGTATAAGGTTCACGAGTGCATCGGGGGGAGTCTCACTGTTCCATGGGATGCTATCCAGGGGCATGGTCTGGTAAATCCTGTCGACATCGGCATATTTCATGCAGGTCACCCTGATGGAATAATCAACCATTGGGGTGTTTCAATGTTTCTCCTTCGCGCTCATTCCTAAATCCCCTTTGAAAGATTATACTGCTGGATCAGTTTTGCACTGCCGATGAAGAGCAGAATTACCACAACCAGAACAATTATATCAAGACCCGCTGGGTAGACTGCATTGCCGTTGATCGCTCCGTTAAACAGGTCAACGAGATACGTGAGCGGGGACACTTCGTTTGTCCATGCCCAGCTTCCGAGCTGGCTCAGGGGAATGAAGATGCCCGAGACAAATATCAGGGGAAGGCGGATCAGGTTGGAGACCATCATCACATTGGAGGGATTGCTCATTGCGGGGGACGAAAGGAGGGTCCCGAGAGCTGCAAAGGTAAACCCACCCAGGATCAATGTTACCGCCAGGAGCAAAGGATGTGCGAGGGGTAAGTGAAGAATAAGCGATCCCGCACTCCACACTATTGTCGTGATAACGATCCCGAAGAGTGCCCCTGCAAGAATGTCGCCAAGGATGATGCTTTCCAGCGTTACCGGGAGCGACAGGAGGCGCTCGTAGGTCTTTTCCCTTTTCTCCCACGGGGTAATGAGCGGTCCGGTGGAGGAGGAGGAGAAAAACAGCATCATGCCAAGGAATGCCGGGAAGAAGAGGACGAGATTGAGGTTCCGCCCGATAAAAAAGGTCAGGAACATCAGGAAGGGAAACAGGAGACCGAAGATCACAACCGCTCCCTTGTAATAGTAAATCCGCATATTCTTCTCGGCGACTAAAAGGACACTCCGGGTAAAAAGGCTGGGATCCATCACGCACCTCCCGTGAGCTGGACAAATGCCTCTTCAAGCGTCGGGGTCGATGTAGCAACCGAAATGATTTTCAGGTGTTCCCGTTCAGCAAGGGCGGCAAGGTATTTTACGGCAGGATCCGGGTCATCCGTGTACAGTCTCCACTTGTCGCCGTGATTCTCCACGCGGAAGACTCCCCCGGATTCAAGCCATTCTTTTTTCACCGGCTGCTCGAACGCGATCTCCACGTATTTTGTGGTATCGAAGGTTTTTTTGAGCCTCTCCGTGCTGCCCGTTGCCACGATCTTCCCTTTGTTGATGACGCTGATGACCGTGCAGAGCTCATTGGCCTCCTCAATGTTGTGCGTGGTAAGAAAGACCGTGCTGCCCTCGTCGTTCATTCTGCGGATCGTATCGAGCACGAGCCGGCGGCTGAACACGTCCAGCCCTCCCGTGGGCTCGTCGAGGAACAGCACCGGTGGCGAGGGGACGATGGCACACGCGATGCTGATCCGCTGCCGCATCCCTTTTGAGAATGTGCGGACAATATCGTTCCTTCTGTCGGTGAGTCCCAAATAAGAAAGGATCTCATCTGCCCGCTTTTTGCGGGAGATACTGTCCATGCCGTAGAATTTCGCCGTCCAGAGAATGTTCTGTTCGGCGGTCAGGTCGCTGTAGACCGTGCCGTTCTCGGGGATAATCCCCATCTTCAGTTTGGCTTCAAGCGGATGTTTGTTGATATCTATCCCGCAGATACGGGCGGAGCCGGTATCCGGTGTCAGCACACCGGTAAGCATCCGGATGGTTGTGGTCTTCCCGGCACCGTTGGGCCCGAGAAAACCAAAGATTTCCCCCTCTTTTACGGCAATACTGACGTTGTCAACAGCCCTGAAAGACCCGAATGATTTGCTGAGATTATCTGCTTTGATAATGTCCATGTATGGTTTCCTATACATTGTTACCGAATGGTATCATATGAGGGTATCTGTCAGCCTGTCACGGGTAACGCTATGACCCCGGCGATTCTGGTGACTCCTCCGTTCTCCCTGAACCTCTCCCCCGGGCCAGATACGTCATATCCTGATAACCCCCGGCAACCGTCCGAAAGGTACAAGAACAAACAGAGGGTAATCTCTCACGGATCCGATGGATACCCGACAAAAAATTATCATTTTCGTTCTCATGCTCGGGACCCTGATGGGTTCTGTTGATTCTACTATTGTTATTCTCGCATTTCCCACCATATCAGCCGGCCTCCACGCGGACCTTGTTACAACCCTCTGGGTTATCCTCATCTACCTCCTCGTCGTCGCTGTTTGCACTACTCAGCTCGGGCGACTGGGCGATATTTATGGCAGGAGCCGGATGTTCAATACCGGTTTTTTTGTTTTCACGCTGGGCTCACTCTTTTGCGGGCTGTCCCCGACGATTTACTGGCTGATCCTAACCCGGGGTATCCAGGCATTTGGCGGGGCACTGATGCAGGCGAACAGCGGTGCGATCATCGCCGATACCTTCCCCCCGAATGTGCGGGGAACGGCATACGGGTACATCTCCCTGGGCTGGACGAGCGGGGCAGTGCTCGGTATTGTCCTGGGGGGAATTATCACGACCTACGTGGGCTGGGAATACATTTTTTTTGTCAACCTGCCAATAGGGATTTGTGCCACCCTCCTCGGGATGCGGTATGTGAAGGATTCGGTGAGGGCCGATGCACACCTTGACATTGCCGGTATGGTGCTCCTGGGCCTGGCACTTACGCTTGTCTCCTATGCCAGTGTTGACTTTGCCGGCCAGGGTATTACGGGACAAAATGTCCTCCTCTTTATTGTGGGCGTGGTGGCAATTGTCCTGTTTCTCGCCTATGAATCACGGTGTGCCCATCCCCTCCTCGACTTTGGTGTATTTAAAAACCGGATCCTGAAGTTTTCCATCATGGCCGCATTTTTCCTGAGTCTGGGCTACATGTCCGTTATGTTTCTTATTACGATGTATCTCCAGGGTATCCGGGGGTTCTCACCGCTCGATGCAGCCCTCCTCCTGACCCCGGGGTATGTGATAGGAAGCCTGCTCTCTCCCATGATGGGCAGGTTTTCTGACAGGTACGGGGCACGGATCCTTGCAAGCTCCGGTGCGGCAATGTTATGCCTTGCAACGCTTGTCTATCTCATGCTCCAGCTCGATACTCCCCTCTGGGTTGTCCTGGTTGCATCCGGCATCTCCGGTATCGGGTCGGCGATGTTCTTCCCGTCAAATAACAGCGCTGTTATGGCAAATGCACCTCACGGGTCCTTTGGCGGGATCTCGGGGGTCCTCAGGACCGTCCAGAATATCGGGATCCTGGGAAGTTTTGTCATTGCCATCACCGTTGCCTCCGCATCGATCCCGCGGAGTGTTGCGTTTGAGGTGTTCATTGGCACAACAAATCTTGTTGGCGGTGTCTCGGAGGCATTCCTCCATGGTATTGATGCCTCGCTCTGGGCATCGATCGGCGTTATGGGAATTGCTGCTGTCCTTTCGTGGATGCGGGGACACGAGGTCCGGCAATCAGAACCGTAGGGATTATAGAGAATCTTGGTGGGTCTGATGGGTACAGTCTGACCCGTTGCGGAAGAGCCCGCCCTGATGCTTCTGGAATTTCCGGTCCCATGCCTTCACACCCTGTCCCAGTTTTCAGAATGTACCTGCCCGACCCCCCATGGACAGGGCCGGAAGCGTGGGCAAAATGGGGCTTTTTTATAAGAGTAGAATTGCTGGAAAAGGTGGGGGTGAGGGATAGAAGGGGTCGGATGGGTACATTGTATGGACAGGTATGGCGACACTCATCGCAACTGTGTAGTGAGCGCTCACCCTTTTTTCCCACGATCACCTTTATTTCCCATCACGTCAAATTTAACAGACCCAAGCTCGGAACCCGCTTATACGGGACGGCATGGTGCAAAGACTATGGCAGAAGTGGTCGAGGTTTTAGTACCCGGCGGAAAGGCAACAGCAGGTCCACCATTAGGACCCTCGCTCGGACCACTCGGTATCAACGTGAAGGCAGTAGTCGATGAGATCAACAAGAAGACCGCCACATTCAACGGAATGCAGGTCCCGGTTAAGATCGAAGTCGACGCTAAGAAGAACTTCACGATCTCGGTGGGTGTCCCACCGACGACGGCACTCATCAAGAAAGAGGCCAATATCGAGAAAGGATCCGCAGAGCCCAACGCCATTATGGCAGGGAACCTGCCATTCGAGGCCGCAGTCAGAATTGCCAACATGAAACTCGAAGGAATGCTCTCATACGAGCTCAAGACCGCTGTAAAAGAGGTCGTGGGCACGTGCGTAAGCATGGGTGTAAACGTTGACGGCAAGCGCCCCAAAGAAGTGCTCGCCGACATCGCAGCTGGCAAGTATGACAGCGTCCTTGTGAAATAGATCCGAAGAACACCATAGGAGATCGAAGGGTTCGGTCGCGAACTATGGAGGAATCTGATGGTTGATAGGGCCAAAATTCTGGAAGCCGTAAAAACGGCTATTGAAAAGGCGCCAAAGAGAAAATTCTCTGAAAGCATCGATATTACCATCAATCTCAAGAATATCGATATGGCGCAGCCGAAAAATCGTATCGACGAGACGATTCTTCTCCCGCACGGTACCGGGGAAGACAACGGTATCTGTGTTATCGGGAAAGGGGATATCGTTACTCAGGCAAAAGAGGCCAAGGTTGATCTGATTATCGGCCCTGAAGAGGTTGAACGGCTCGGTGGCGCACCCCGCGAAGCCCGGAAAGTAGCAAGTACCTACAAGTACTTCCTTGCCGAGACCGCGGCCATGCCACAGGTCGGCCGGTTCTTAGGTCCCCGGCTTGGTCCGAGGGGCAGGATGCCGATGCCGATTACCGGGCAGACCGATATCCGCCCGATTGTCGAACGCCTGCGAAAATCGGTGAAGATCCGTACGAAAGACAAGACGGTCTTCTCGACAAAGGTAGGCTCGACGGCAATGACGCCGGAGCAGGTCGCCGAGAACATCGATGCGGTTGTCAAACGTATCGAATCTGTACTCGAACAGGGTCACTTAAACGTCCGCTCGATCTTCGTGAAGACCACTATGGGTCCGTCCGTGAGGCTGGTATAATGGCAATCTATACCCACCACCTGCCCGCATGGAAAAAGGACGAGGTCGCGGAGATCAAGAAGCACGCAAAAGAGTACGCGCTTATCGGGCTTGTCGACATATACGGCATCCCCGCACAGCAGGTACAGCAGATCCGGCGAAACCTCCGGGGCAAGGCTGTCATCAAGGTGACACGAAACACCTTGATCGAGCACGCGTTCGGCGAGATTGGCGGGGACGCAAAAGGCCTCACCAGGTTTATCTCGGGCCATTCAGCGGTGATCTTCTCCAACGATAACCCGTTCAAGCTGTACAAGCAGCTCGAGAAGACCAAGACCAAGATGGCCGCAAAGGCCGGCGAGATCGCCCCCGAGGACATCGTTGTCGAGAAGGGGCCCACGAGCTTCAAGCCCGGCCCGATTGTCGGCGAGCTCCAGCAGGCCGGCATTCCCGCAGCGATTGAAGGTGGCAAGGTCAAGATCCGGGAGACAAAAACCGTCGTTAAGAAAGGCGCGGTTATCTCGGCGAAGCTTGCCGGTGTGCTCATCAAGCTTGACATCAAGCCCATGGATGTGGGGCTCGCCCTCCAGGCAGCCTTCCACGAGGGTAACATCTACGAGCCATCCGTGCTCGCAGTGGACGAGACGAAATTCCTCGCCCAGCTCCAGCTTGCCGGTCAGCAGGCGTTCAACCTGTCGGTCAATGCAGCGATCCCAACGAAAGAGACCATGGCACCGATCCTGACAAAGGCCGTCAGGGAGGCACGCGGTCTTGCAATCGAGGCGGCAATCTACGAGAAGGATGTTGTCGATGCGATTATTGGTAAAGCCCAGAGAGAAAGCCAGGCGATAAAGACCCTGGTAAAATAAAATTTATACAAGGTGAATTTGAGATGGAGTATATCTATGCAGCACTTCTCCTGCACAAAGCAGGCAAGAAGGTCGATGAGAACGGCGTCAAGGCAGTCCTTACCGCCGCAGGTGTAGCAGCAGACGAGTCACGGGTAAAGGCGCTTATTGCAGCCCTTGACGGCGTGAACATTGAAGAGGCCATCAGCAAGGCAGCAGCAGCACCGGTCGCCGTTGCAGCAGCAGCACCCGCAGCAGGCCACGCAGCAGCACCAGCAAAGGAAGAGCACAAGGAAGAAGACAAGAAGGCAGAAGAAGAGAGCGGCATGGCAGGGCTCGGTGCCCTGTTCGGCTAAATCTTTTTTTCTTCTTCGTTTCCAGTAGTACGTAACAATCTTCTTTTCTGCAGCCATCTAAAAGAGCGGATGCGTCCCCGGTATTTTCGACGTGCGTCCGTTTCCTGTATCAAATCAAAGATGCCGTCTCCTGGACCGGCACGCCCGTTCCGGTTGCCGTTTACCGGAACCTGCATCCCTGCCATTTTCCCCGGAAGACCACCGGGTGGGGAGCGTCCATCTGCGGGAGGAGGTACTCGAACGCATCCTTGTCCACCGGCTTTCTCCCGTTTTTACAGCAGAACTGGACAAAGGTATCATACATAATATCGAGCGGGATGGAACCCGAAGGGTCGCCCACGAGTCTTTTCTGGTGGAAATCCCAGATGCCTTCGAATTCCGCATCTTCCTCCATAAGGGGCCTGACAATCCCGGAGTTGAGCTCTGCACCCGCCGTTTCTGCCTGTGTCTCGCTAACCGCGATCGACTCGATTGCCGCGATGAGGTGGCCGGATGCATTGTGGACCGGGATACACTTGCCGATCAGGATCATCGGTTTACCCCGGATTGCCACATGCTCCTTTTCCCCGATAAACGTGTCCCCGGTTTTTTTTGCCGCCGGCAGATTGTTGTCCCCTGTGCTCCCGGGGGAACAGACCACATGATCGACGAGCATGGGGCCGGGTTTCCCGTAGAATGGAACGGCATATTCCCGGTTGCCTTTCCCGATCATCTCCGTCGCGGCAACATCGGTCAGCTCGGCGAGTTTTGCACTCCACGCGATGATCACCCCAAATTTATCGACAGCAAAAAAAGGGACGTCAAGCGACTGCAGCATGGCCATCAGATCGTTCCCTTTACCAGGTTTTTCTTCCATGGTTTTGGGTGACGACCCGGTGACGGCTGATGGTTTGCCGTGCTCTCCACCGGTCCCGGTCGTGCCGATACGCACCAGAGTGCCTGAGTCTCTTCCCGTGAGCTGATATTCCTGGATCACACCCGACGGGGAGAATAACCCGTGGTATCCCCAATAGAGGAGGACACTTCTCCCGTCCCCTGCAATCACGTGGTGCAGGAGGAGGCAGTCCGGTTTTTCCGGAGAGAGGGCCTGAAGACACGCGAGGATCTCATTGCGTTCGCTGTCTGGAACATAACTATAGAAGTTCTCCCGCAGGAGCTGTTGGGAGGGTTTTTTGTAGAGATTGACGCAGGGTTCGTTGATAAAACTGAATGTGCCGTCAGGTTTGATCCGGCAGATGAACTCGGCTCCGTTGTGTACGATCGAATTGTAGAACCGGGTCTGTGTTTTCAGTTCGTGCTCGGCATTCTTCTGTGAAACGCGAGTCCTGATAAAATCGATCAGCCGCGGGAATTCGTTCTTTATGTCGGCGCCTTTCTGCAGGTAATAGTCGACCCCGGTGTTGAGGGCGTCCCTGGCGATGTGCGCCAGCCTCTTTGCCGTGGCGATGATGAAGATCGATTGACCGCCCCGGGCCCGGATCTCCTTGAACAGGGCGAGCCCGTCCATATCGGGCATCGCATAATCCGAGATGATCACATCAAAATACTGTCGGTTGAGCAGATCCAGTGCTTCGGCCGATGTCGATGCGGTTGTGACGTCAAGATCCTTTTCCTGTTCGAGTCGTGCCCTGAAAGCATCCAAAAACAGGGGGTTATCATCTATGCAGAGGAGAGAAATAGTCTGCGGCATTTAGGACCCCTTATTTAGTATCCCAGTTTCTTGCTCTCCATATTAAATAAATTATTTAATCGATCTATTATGGCCGGTGCGGGTATTTGGCATACGGTATCCGCCTTGTACGCGGTCTTGCGATCAAGGCGGCAATCTACGAGAAGGATGTTGTCGATGCGATTATTGATAAAGCCCGGAGTGAAAGCCATGCGATAAAGACCCTGGTAAAATAAAATTTATACAAGGTGAATCTGAGATGGACTATATCTATGCAGCACTTCTCCTGCACAAGGCAGGCAAGAAGGTCGATGAGAACGGCGTCAAGGCAGTCCTTACCGCTGCAGGTGCAGCAGCTGACGAGTCACGGATCAAGGCACTCATTGCAGCGCTCGATGGTGTCAACATCGAAGAGGCCATCAGCAAGGCAGCAGCGGCACCGGTCGCCGTTGCAGCAGCAGCACCAGCAGCAGGCCATGCAGCAGCACCAGCAAAGGAAGAGCACAAGGAAGAAAACAAGAAGCAGGAAGAAGAGAGCGGCATGGCAGGGCTCGGTGCCCTGTTCGGCTAAATCTTTTTCTTCTTCGTTTCCTGTAATCTGTAATTACTTTTCTCACGTATCAGCAATCCAAAAGAACGGATGCTCCGGCACCGGCATGCCCGGCCCGCTTTCCTGTCATCTTCCGGACCGTCACCCTGCTTTCTAGACCGGCACGCCCACGTAGATGTTGTTTTTCGCCGCGACGATCTTTACCCGGACCTGCCCGGACTCTTTATCGCAGCCGAACACCGAGACCACCCGGTTCCGCGCAATGCCAAGCTGCTCCCCGTGGATCCAGCCCGGTGCCCGGATCTCGACGGTTGCCTTCTCGCCTTTGGCAAATACCTGCGGGAGCGAGGGGCGCCGAACGGTGCCGAAGTCCCGGCCCGGATCGAGGCGGAGGTGGAGGCCGGACGCTTTCTCCCACTCTTTGATGCTCCGGTTGAAAAACTGCCACCAGCTCTGGACTTTCACGCCTTTTGGCGTCCGGCCGTACCGGTAGCGTTCGAACTTCTGGATTCCAAGCGGAGGAAACCGTTTCCCCGCACCGCATCCTCGTGCAAACGCGATCAACTTCAGGATCTCCGCATCGTTGATACCCGGCATGTAGACCGGCGCAATGAGGAGATCCATGGAACTTTTCGCAACCGCTTTTGCCGCACCGGTGACCTTGTCGATATCGTACCAGTCCACGCCGGCAAGCTGCCGGGCCAGACCGGGATCGAGCGCATGCAGCGAGAGGTTGACCCGGTCGAGCCCTGCCGCTGCAAGGGCGTCGATTTTCGCATTGTCAAGCAGAGTGCCATTCGTCTGGAGCGAGACCACCGAAACCGCGTCGATCGACTTGAGTGCCGCGACAAGTTCGGGAAGCCGGGAATACATGAGCGGTTCGCCCGGGGAATCGATGTGGCACTCGACGCCAGTTCCCTTAAACGGGGCGATCTCTTCAACCGCGGAGAGGAGATAATCCAGTTCCACTTCATAGCTTGTTGCACGTGTCTTCGAGCACGGCCCGGCATCGACCGAGCAGAAGGGGCAGTTTAAGTTGCAGCCACAGCTCGGGCGAACCTGTAAGAGGCTCGTTCCCCGGTCAATAATGCCAAAATAGAGCGACCCAACAAGGGGAATGTCGGAGTCAGCCGTTATGCGGACATGTGCCATGTCTTCTCCATGCCCGCCCGTTCCGGTTGCCGTTTACCGGAACCGGCATCCCTGCCATTTTCCCCGGAAGATCACCGGGCGGGGGTCATCCATCTGCGGGAGCAGGTACTCGAATGCATCCTTGTCCACCGGCTTCCTCCTGTTATCGCGGCAGAACTGGGCGAAGGTATCGTACATGATATCGAGCGGGATGGAACCCGAAGAGTCGGTCACAAGCAGTTTCTGGTGGAAATCCCAGATGCCTTCGAACTCCGCATCCTCCTCATTAAGGGGCCTGACAATCTCAATGTTGATCTCGGCACTGGCACTCTTTTCATCGGCCGCATCCTTGATATCGAGGAAGTAATCCTGCACCGCCGCAAGCCCCTGACGGAGCTCGGTGAGCTCCTCCTCCAGGCTCTGAAGCCTTTTTTCCTGTTCCTGAATTATGTCCAGCGGATACATCGCAAGCTTGATCTCATCTTTGTAAGTGTGTTTAGATAAAATGCTTGTTTTTTTAGTATACCGGTGACGGCTACCTGTTCCCACCGGCTTTAAGGAGCGTTCCCGCCCAGATGCACTGGCCAAAGGAGACACACCCGTCCCCGGGCGGGTACTCATCGTTGATGACAAGGGTGAGCCCGGCCCCGGTAACTTCGGCACGGATGGTCTCACGGATCGCCCGGTTCGCGACGACACCTCCGCTCAGGGCCACACGGGGAATGCCGTCCCGTTCTGCCGCATGGATGGCAAGTGCGGCGATCCCCCGGGCGAGGTTGTACTGGACGGATGCCGCAATGTCGCGGACGGCGTTTTTGTCACCCGCCGGTGCGCGGGAGAACCGCGAGAGCGCTGTTTTAAGGATCGCCTGCGTCGAGAGGACTTCGCACCCGCCGACCGTCGAAAAAACCGGCTCCCACGCCTCCGCTGTCCCGCCCACGGCAGCCGCTTCGAGTTTCATTGCGGGTTCGCCATCGTAGGTGCGCTCCCGGCAGATGCCAAGCAGGGCAGAAGCCGCATCGAGCACCCGGCCGGTGCTGCTCGTCATCGTGACATTGAAATTTGTCGCGACCTGTTTTTTTATCACGCCGCATTCGACATCAGACCAGCCACGGTCGCGAAGCAGTGCGAGGCACTCCTCATCCGGCAGGATGCCGTACAGCATCCGCTCC
Organism: Methanoregula sp.; assembly: GCF_003170075.1. Classification (GTDB taxonomy): domain Archaea; phylum Halobacteriota; class Methanomicrobia; order Methanomicrobiales; family Methanospirillaceae; genus Methanoregula. The sequence goes on along the minus strand of NZ_PMZU01000035.1, from coordinate 7,880 downwards.
GGGAACCGGGTGGCAAGGTCGCCGCCCGGCATCGCCACGGGTTCGAGATGGGCGACCCGGGCAAGGTCCGGCACTTGCCCGGCAAAGACCTCGCCGCCCCAGACCGTGCCGTCGTCCCCGTACCCGACGCCGTCGATTGCGATCCCGATGCAGGGTTCGGTCGTTGTCGCCGCGATATGCGCCCGGTGGTGCTGGACCGGCACGAGATCGATCCCCCGCTCCGCCGCGATCTCCCGTGCAAACCGGGTCGAGAGGAACTGGGGGTGGAGGTCGTGGGCGACGAGTTCGTATTCGACCCCGAGCAGCCGCGAGAGTTTGGCGACGGTCTCCTGCAGGTATTCGAGCGTCGCCGGATTCCGGACGTTGCCCACATGGGGGGAGGTGACGGCAAACCCGTTTTTGTAGATCGTTGCGTTCGCGTTCAGCTCCGGGCCGACGCCAAGGATGCAGTGCGGGCCAAGGTCGATTGCGGTCCGTTTCGGGGCGATCCCCCGGGAGAGCCGGAGGATATAGCCATCGCGCACGACCGAATCGTCCACGCGGTTGGTGATGGTGCGGTTATGGACGAGGAAATAATCTGCGTCCTTTGCAAGTTTTACGAGCGCTACGTCAGTATCGGTGATCATCGGGTAGCCGGGCATGTTTGCGCTCGTCATGATGAGCAGGGGGTGTTTTAAGGACGAGAAAAGGAGGTGGTGGAGCCCGGTGTAAGGCAGCATGCAGCCGATCGTGTGCAGGTTGCTGATGGTACTGTGCGAGGAATGATCGCGTTTCTCCAGCACCACGATCGGGTGGACAGGACTCTCCAGCAGTTCCAGTTCTTCTTTTGAGACCACGGCGATCGGATCGATAACACCCGGGCGCACCATCACCGCAAACGGTTGCTCGATCCGTCCGAGGCGGGATTTGAGCTCGCCCGAGGACTCCTCGATGCAGGCAAGGTGGAATCCTCCGATTCCCCGGATTGCGAGGATCTTCCCGGCATCGAGTAGTGCGGCCGCTTCCCGGACCGGGTCGCCGCATGGGACATCGGTGCCGGTTTTATCCATAAGGCGGAGCTGCGGGCCGCAGATGTGGCAGGCGATCGTCTGCGCGTGGTGACGCCGGGAGTGCGGGTTGCCGTACTCACCCGCGCATGCCGGGCACATCGGGAACGTATCCATACTTGTCCGTTCCCGATCGTACGGAATTTCCCGGATGATGCTGTACCTGGGCCCGCAGTTCACGCACGATGTTGCCCAGTACCCCTCGTATCTCCCGCCCGGCGTGAAAATATCCGCGATACAATCGTCGCAGATCGCAATATCGGGCGGGATCATGCCGGAAAAAGAGCCGGTCCCGCTTTTTTTAATCACAAAACCGTCAGGAATGTCTTCTCTTGTCTCGGTCACGTCAACAGAATCGATCCGGGACATCGGCGGGCCCCGGGAAACTGCCGCAAGAAAGTCAGCGAACCGCTCGCCCCGGGCAAATATCTCCACTTCGCTCCCGAGGTTCTTCACCGAGCCCGCGATCCCGAATTCGCAGGCCCGTGCATACACAAAAGGGCGGAACCCGACCCCCTGCACGATGCCGCGAACCGAAATCCTGCCCTTTTTTTGCATGGTTGAGCCGCATAAATTTATTGATTTATACCGCGATATAATTATAGGGTTTTTACTGTGCCGGGTCACATCCGAATTGTCAACGATCCCGTAGAACTTGTTCCGCTCCTCATGACGTTCAACAGTCCTGCGTTCAAGAAGGTGTATGAACTGCTGAGCAAATCGTGGATGACCGAGGAAGAACTCCAGGCGCAGGTAAACGATGAGTCCGTTCCGGTCTGTCTCCAGATCTTAAAGAAGGGTAATCTTGTCGAAGAGCAATGGAGAATGCCAAAGCCCGGGGCGAAACCGCAACGGGAGTTCAGAGGGACGTACAACAAGTTCCGCGCGAACTTCCAGTGCAGCCTGCAGGACCTCTCGGACATCCTGTACATCTCGCTCTCCAACGATGAGAACCTCCGTGAAATTGTCGGCCAGATAGAATCAGAAATGGGGAACGGCAACACGTCCATCAACGATCTCTCCCGGAAATTCGGTGTCAGCCCGGTGTTCATCAAGGGACTTGCGAAACGGATACCTGCGCTTGATGTGAAGGGACAGGGGCTGGTGCTGCTTGACACCGGACGTTAAGGATCCCCTCTACTCCATCCTGCGCAGCAAGCGCGAGGTCTCCCGGTTACAGATCCTTGTCGAGATCGCCGAGCACCAGCCAGCGGTGCGCCAGCAGGAGATCGCGACAAAGCTCGGCGTCACGCCGCAGGCGATCTCCGAGTACATCCGCGAGCTCGTGGACGAGGGGATGGTCTCCGCGAGCGGGCGCGGCAACTACGAGGTCACAAAGACCGGCATCGAGTGGGTGCTCGCGAACGCCGAGTCTCTGGAGTCCTACGCCCGGCACATCCGGCGCGACATCATCCAGCAGGTCTCAGTCTGGACGGCGATTGCCGCGGAAAACCTCAGGGCCGGCGATGAGGTCGGGGTCTACATGAAAGGCGGTTTTCTGTATGCCGCAAAAAAGCAGCAGCAGGCAACCGGCTCGGTCGTCGCCGACGCGAAAAAAGACGAAGATGTGGGCGTGGCCCGCCTGAACGGTATCATCGAGCACCGGGAAGGAACCATCACTATCTGCAAGGTGCCCCGGATCCAGCATGGGGGCTCGCGCCGGGTGCAGATGGAAAAATTAAAGGAACTCATCCGCCCGGCAGGGATGGTGGCGGCGGTCGGGCTTGAGGCGTATATCGCCCTCAAAGCCGCCGGTCATAAAGCCGACCTGTTTTTCGGGGCACGTGAAGGTGTGATCGAGGCATCGTTCCACGGGATCGACTGCGTGATCGTGATCGTTGACGAAGAGTTCACGGATTTCTTAAAACGGCTTGAAGGCGTCGGGCTCTCATACGTCATCGTCGATCTGATCGCCTCATGAAGATCATCGTCCAGCCGGTCAAAGGCAGTTACAAACTTCTCTTTTACGACGGGAAGCACGTCCACGGTATTGGCATTGTCGAGATGACCGATACCCCCAAGGGGCCCCGGCCGGTCAAGTACCGGCTCCGCTGGGGTTCCCGGAAAGAGTACCGGGCCACTCCGTCAAAGGACCTGATCGGCCAGCTCCGCGAGGGCGACGTGCGGATGGTCAGGCTGGACCCCTTGTTCGAAGAGTTTCTTCATGCCTTCCAGATCCGCACCGGCCCCGTGGATGTCTGCCGGATCTGCCTGCTCGACGACCGGTACACGCCGATCACAAATGACAACTTCGTGATCTTCGGGAAGAGCGAAAAGATCTGCCTTGAGTGCGGGCGACGGGAACTCCGGCGCGAACTGGCACCGATCGGGCACATGGGAAAGGAGACGCTCCGACACTTCGAGGAACTGCTTGATGCGACCCGGAACCTCGACCGGGTGCTCGCGCTTGTCCAGCCGGAAAAACTCTCGATGAAGTCTGCCCTCTTCGACCGGATCGAGGCGCACCCGGTGCTTGCGACCGCAAAACTGGAGGAACTGCCGCTGCCGCACGAATTTGTGGTTGCGTCACGGATCGAGTCCCTCATGCCGGTCCAGCAGCTTGCGGTGGATGCCGGCCTGTTGTACGGAAAAGACCTCCTTGTTGTCGCTGCAACCGCGAGCGGTAAGACGTTCATCGGCGAGATGGCCGGGATGAAAAATTACCTTGCGGGCCGGGGCCGGATGCTGTTTCTGGTACCGCTTGTCGCGCTCGCAAACCAGAAGTACGAACGGTTCACTGAGCGGTACAGCGCGTTTGCAAAGACCGGTCTTTTGACCGGCGTCTCGCGCCTCAACCTTCCCGAGACCCGGAAGGTCGGTGACCGGAACCCGCAGGCGCCGATCGTTGTCGGTACCTACGAAGGGGTGGACAACATGATCCGGTGCGGCCAGAGGATGCAGAACATCGCGACGGTCGTCATCGACGAGGTGCAGATGCTTGAGGACCCTGAACGGGGCCACCGGCTCGACGGCCTTATTGCACGGCTCAAGTATCTCGCCCCGCAGGCGCAGTTTTTGTATCTCTCTGCAACGATAGGATCGCCAAAGACGCTCGCAAAGAAACTCAACTGCCAGCTCGTCAGGTATGACGACCGGCCGGTCGCACTCGAACGCTTCCTCCTTTTTACGGACCGCAAGCAGAAGATCCCGACGATCAAGAAACTGACAACCGATGAGTACAAGAACACCTCGTCAAAGGGATTCCGGGGCCAGACAATCATCTTCACGAATGCCCGGGCCCGGTGCCACACGATTGCCGATGCGCTCGGGATGCGTGCGGCCGCTTACCACGCGGGGCTCTCAAGCCAGGAACGCCGCGAGGTCGAGACCAAGTTCCTTGGCGGCAAGCTGATGGCGGTCGTGACGACGGCAGCGCTCGGGGCCGGGGTCGATTTCCCCGCGTCGCAGGTGATCTTCGATGCCCTTGCGATGGGCCGGGACTGGCTCTCCGTGCAGGAGTTCAACCAGATGGCAGGCCGGGCCGGGCGGCCGGACTTCCACGACCTCGGCCGCGTGGTGCTCCTTGCCGAGCCCGGCGGGAGTTACTCGCGCGAGAACCCGGGAACGGAAGAGGAGATTGCGCTGAAACTCCTCAAAGGGGAGATGGAGGAGGTCGCACCCGTCCACGATCTCGAACAGAGTTCGGAGGAGTACGTGGCAAACGCGGTCGCCTGCGGGGGCGAGGAGGCTGACCTTGCCCGGATCAATGCAACGATGGTGGGGAGCATGGAGCCGGTGCTGCCGGAGCTCGTCGCCCACCGGCTCGTGCAGAAGAAGGGGTCAAAGATCGAGCTGACGCCCCTTGCCCGCGTGATGTCCGAGCATTTCATCGGGATCGAGCGGTTGCTTGAGATCGTACGGCTTGCGCAGAAGATGGACGATCCGCTCGATATTATCGCGGAGCTGGAGAGCGAGGGGATGGAAAAGGAGACGTCTCCAAAAAAGTCCGAAAAGCAGCATCACGGGGGAAAGAAGGGGCACGGGAGACGGTGAAGGGTGATACTGGTCACAACAATCCTACGGTTTTAACTGATTATACGGTGAAACAAGATACAAAATATGATCTGCCCGAACTGTGGAACCCGGTTGCCCGAAGGGAGTATGCGCTGCCATTTCTGCGGATATCTTCCCCCGCAGGAGAGAACGCTCGCCGAGGCCTGCATCATCGTTGTTGCCCTTTTTGCCGTCATGCTTGCCATTAGTCTCCTGCTCTTTGTTGTCACCGGTAAGATGGAGATCGATCACAGTCTCCGGGCGGTTTTGTGCCTCATTGCCGGTGCCGCCGTGACATGGGTGTTCTGGAGAATTACCCGGCGGATGATCCCTGGGTTCACTGGATCCCGGTAACCAGGGAGGTTATCTATGTCTGAAAAGCACCCGGTCTCGCATTCGCCGTCGTAGCAGGATTTCCCCTCAAATCCCTTTTTGCCGACAAATTCAAGCCTGTAAAACCGTTCGATTTGAAACAATAAAATCTGGTGACGTATGTGCCCCTGTTTGCCAAAAAAAGTCCAAATTGAGCCCCATATAATACCTTTTACCGTGTCATAGAAGCCCTGTAATGGCCATTATTTCTTTCATCAACAGAAAACCCATCCGGGCCCGGAATCGGGCCTTAAAACCGCAATATGAGGGCGTTTTAATTCGTCAGATTGGCAAAATACGGCTGATTTGGGGGTATTTAGAAAAGGAGCCCGATACGGGCTTCTTTTGGGGTGATCAAAAGGCGAATGGGGCTCAAATTGAGCCCGGATTGTGTCGGGTCTGCAAAGAGGCTCACAGGAAAAACGGCTGGATCGGGGGCGATAGGGGGTAACGGGAAAGGAAAAATTATGGACTGACTGCAACAGCCGGCTCCCGTTTTCCAAACAAACGCGTTCTCCAGTACTGCCTTGCGTCAACCGCTCGCACCGCCGGTTCGCCGCCAACTTAGGATCGATGGTTTCCGCACGCCAGATTGAAAGGAACCATGGCGGAAGAAACTTAAACAGCCTCATGGAAGATATTAGCACAAAACCGTTTCACTTGGACGATTACTATTAATCTTCTTCACGCGGGGCTCATAGACTTTCTGGGGAATTTGTGAAGGGTCCTGGAATGTTAACTAAAAGAAAGTAATAATTCTATAAATCCCCTCGACATTTGGATTCTTATTCACCGAGATATTCAATGAGTTTCCCGACAGAATTTTTTTATTGATTATTCATGAGACTCCCATTTTTTGATCAAGGTTTCGCATTCCGGACGGGGAAGCCAGCGTTTGTTATTAAGCATGAATCTCAGAGCAGAAGCGGCTTCCTGTGGTCGCAGGATCTCTCCCTGGATCATCTTTTCGAGAAGCCAGAGAGTCCCGTGGTATTCGATCCGGGAAGCGTCAGCCAGTTTCCGTAACGGTCCGTCGTTTGAAAGGATCATTGTACCATGTTTCCTGCTCAGGAAATAGACCGAGACATCTTCAACTGAGAGTCCGATGTGCTCCTGCTTCAGGGTGAAAATCTCAAGGACTTCAGAATCATCGAGAGCCAGGATTTCGAGTCCCAGTTGGGCCAGTTGTCGTTCAGAATACGATCTGGAGATTTCATTTGCGACGATATCGGAGGTATGGAAATCAAACGGGAGAAGAAACAGCAGATCGAAGATATCCCCTGCGACGAAATCGAAGAGGATATTCGCATCGATGCAACATGTTCTTCTGCTCATGATTTTCTTCCTCACTGGCACGGCGCCGCTAAGATGGGCGAATCGTCTCCTTTCAGTTCATCGAACCGGGACTGCGATATCTTGTGTTCTGTAAGGGCCCGGAGAAGGAGGAGTTCAAAGTGGGTAGGTACCTCCGGTTCTACTTGTTTCCCGGGCTCCTCCAGATGCCATTTCCTGGATCGCATCTCGACCCAGTGCCGGTCTGCGGCCGCATCCGAGATGATATTCAGGTTCTTGGCCCGGTAGATCAATGCACCCATGCTCATACCGTACTTGTGTTTTAAGACGTAGAGCTCCCTGAAGTCCAGCATTCTTCGTTTTGGGCCGAGTTCCCGTATCGCGGTCTGTTTTGGGATCAGGAATGCACCCGCGAACCGGAATGCAGCCTCCTCTTCATCGATCCCCTCATCGAGTTTCAGGACCAGGTGTCCCAGTTCATGGGCGAGGCTGAGGCGCTGCCGGTCTCCGGGGAATGTCTTGTTGACAATGATGAGCGGGTGTTCATCGTTGTACTTCATGGTGAGTGCATCGAACTTTACCGGGGCTGCGATCACGCCGACTTTGATCCCGTGCTGTTCCAGCACGTCCATTAAGTTTTCTATGGGGTTAAGGTCGAGGTTCCATTCCTCGCGGACACGCACGGCTACCTCTTCGATCTCGTCCAGCGAGGACACACGACAGGACCCGGGATCCGGCAGACTGAGCGGCTTCTCTGAGCCGGCGATCTGTTCAACGTCAACGTACCGCTCCAGCCAGTCCGCGGTCTTCCCGAGGATTTTTGTTTCATCTTTCGGTGACAGTGCTTTTCGTGCCCGGTATACTGGTTTTGACAGCCGGATCTCTTTAGTCCGGAAGAAGTACTCAATCCTGACTTCGAGCGCTTTTGAAAGAGCAATGAGAATTCCCGAATTCGGCGTGACGGTCCCGTTCTCGTATTTCGAGATCGCCATCTTGGTAATTCCCAGTTTGTTGCCAAGCGCCTCCTGCGATAACCCGGCATTGATCCTGGCCGATTTAATGCGTTCACCTAATGACATTGATCTACCCTCTCATCAAACTACTATCACCAAAGTTTACCAATTGGTAAATTCTTACCAATAAAGTAAACTACGTAATTACATATAAAATAATATG